>JBAYYI010000011.1:0-39464 GCA_041673165.1 Bacteroidales bacterium | reverse complement strand
CAATCCCCGTAGCTTTTCGCAGCTTGTCACGTCCTTCATCGCCTCTGAGAGCCACAGGCATCCCCCGTACGCTCTAATTCTCTTTCTCTCGTTTCTCTTCTTGTATGTCCTTTATGTCAAAGATCTAATCGCTTGCCAACATTTTGGCTCGCTTCTTGATGACTTATCGTTATGAAGCAATAAGTCAATTATCATTTAAAAATTATTGTCTATACAATTGGTCTTATAGACACGTATGATTTATCATCTCTACGCTTCTTGAATTCTACAACTCCATCAACTAATGCAAATAATGTATGGTCTTTTCCAATTCCTACATTGTTTCCTGGATTGTGAACTGTTCCTCTTTGGCGAATTATAATGTTTCCAGCTATACAAGCTTGACCACCAAATATCTTAACACCTAAACGTTTACTTTGCGATTCACGTCCGTTATTTGAACTACCGACACCTTTTTTGTGAGCCATAATATATCTTCTTTACTTGTTAATGTACTATTAAAAAATCTTTATTACAAAATTTCAGTTACTTGAATTTGTGATAAATATTGACGATGACCATTCATTTTTTGGTAACCTTTTCTTCTTTTCTTTTTGAAAACAAGAACTTTGTCTCCTTTTAAATGTTTTAATACAGTTGCTTTAACTGAAGCTCCGTCAATTTTAGGTGCACCGATGGTTATCTCCCCATCAGAGTCCTTTAGCATCACGGTGTCAAAACTTAATTGTGCTCCTTCTTCTGCTTGAAGACGATGAACAAAAAGTTTTTGATCTTTTTGAACCTTGAATTGCTGTCCTGCGATTTCTACTATTGCGTACATTTCTTGTATTTTTGTATTTTTTCCCTCTTAATTGGGGGTGCAAAGATACTAAGTTTTTATTCATTACCAAAAATAGTTAGTAAAAAATTTGTTTTTTTCTCTTGACATAGCTCTTGGCATAGTTCAGATAGTATAATAAAATGTTGATATGAAATAAATTAAATAGGTCCTGCTTTTTCTTATATATTAAATGTAATTAGAGGTTTTCTTTTCGTGCTTATCTCATTTAATAGATTCAAGAGATAGAAAAATGATTCAAAGAGATAGAAAAATAAAACAAAGGCTTAGAAACTTTAAACAGAGAAAGTGAATGATAAGATTGATTTAATGTTATTTGTAAGAATATATTTTATTATCTTTGCTGAAATTATAATGTAAGGATGAGGGATAAAGGATTTGACAATAGATTATTTAATAAATTAGAGTATATAGGGATAACAATAGTTGTTCTTTTGTTTCTTTCTTTATTATTTATTGAATCAAGGAATCACTCTTTCGATTTAATTGCTAAAGAGATACAATCGGAGGTTACTAAGGAATATAATAGTATTCAGTCATCTGGGGAGAAGTTTGTTTATTACAAAAGCAATCTTGTTTCTTGGTCTAATAACGATATCCCTATTCCAAGAGAATATTCAAATAATTTTGATAATAAAGTAATTAGACTTTTAAACGGGTATTATCTTCTTAAGAATGAAAAGATGGGTGATTCAATTATTCTTTATGTTTCTTTATTAAAGAATGAGTACTCAATCCATAATAGTTATTTAAGTAATAGTTTCAATCAAAGGTTTAATTTAAAAGGGAAAGAACATATCAGATTATCTCTTCAAAAGACAGATTACCCTATATCTTTAAATAATAAGACATTTTCTTATTTAGACTTCTCATCCTACTCTCCAGAGTCAAATTCATTTATTAGCTATATATTATCATTCCTTTACTTTATTATAATATTCTTTATTGCTAAGTTCATTTCAAAACTTCTAATACAGAAATTATATATTAACAGCTTGATTAAACTCGTCTTTTTATTTGCTTCCTATATTATATTGTATATATCACTCCACTTTATACAACTTTCTTACCTTTTCTATAATTCGGATTTCTTTTCTCCTATTCAAAATACAACATTATTTGTTAGTAGCATAGGCGAAGTCTTATTGCTTCAAATCTTAATACTTGTTTTTGTTTTAAATATAAAAATAAGTATTTCAAATCAAAAGCTCAAATATCTCTTAATTGTATTAGTAATCCCAGCTTCTTGGATTTACTTTTATTTAATTGAAATTCTTTTTCAAGCACATCAAGATATAATCTCCTTAGCTGATATCATTAAACTTGATATTCCAGTCTTTATTCTGCTTTTTAAAATAATGATAGGTAGTTATACCATCTATTTATTTATTAGAAAGGTCTTATTGGGACTTGAGAGAAGTAGAAGAAAGGGTTTGTTAGATTACTTATTCTTATTAATGGTTGCGGCTATGAGTTTAGTTTTTTTATTTAATAGACTTCCTCTTTTTGCTTTCTTAGTTTTGGGAATATCAATCTATATCTTATTAATAGTTATTAAGAATGAAATAAGGACTAAAAATAAATTATCGTCAATTCTCTATATCATAATACTTCTTATTTTGTTCTCAATTGTAAATGGGGTGGTTATTTATAATTATAATATTCAAAAAGAAAGAAAAGACATTGTAGAGGCATTAAAGATTATATCAAAAGATGATGATAAGGGAGCAGAGATAATATTACTTGAAATAGAGAAGTCTATATTAAAAGATAGTATTTTAGAATCAAAACTCCTAAAAGAAACGAATGAAAAGGTTGAAGACTACTTCACAAACACCTATTTAAAAGAGATAAACAAAACATATAGCATAGAGATGTTAATATGTTATGCTGATGAATTACTTCTTATACATACAATAGGCAAACCAATAAATAGTAAGGAGTATATTGATTCTCGACTTTCAAATTCAATTAAAGTAGGAAAGAGTAAATCTATCTTTAGGGAGAGTAAAGGATTAACAGAAAAGGTTTATTTGGCTTATTTTGAAATAAAAGAAGAGAAGAGAACGAAGATTGTTTTTATTGATTGCGTTAAGAAAAAGGCATCCAAGGAGATGGGCTATCCTGATTTACTAATTAGTGAAGAAGCAAAAGAAGATGAATTAAAGGCTGGTTTAAACTATTATGGGGTTTATAAGAACAATGGATTAGTTCTCCAAGTAGGGAATTACAATTATCCTTCAACACTTAAGCACAAGACTAATTCTTGGTATGATTTAGATGGTTATTCTCATTATACGCTTAGAAACGCCAAAAACAATACTATTTGGATAGCAAGTATTAAAGATGAAACTCTTTCTGACAAACTGTCTTTACCCTCATATCTATTTCTAATTTCTTCCATAGTCCTACTAATATTACAAATCATTATTAACCCAAAAAGATTTCTTTCAATAAAGAATATCACACTAAGTAATAGTTTGCAGATAACCCTTATTGGAATATTCTTGATTTCCTTTATTGTCTTTGGAAGCATGTCTGTAAAATACTTTAATAAACTAACTGACAACACAAATAAAGATATACTAATAGAAAAGACCCAGTCTATATGCTATTCCTTAGAAGATTACTTTGAAAATAGCAACCCTCAATCGGATGATATTTACTATGAATTAATCAACCTTTCGAATACCTTCCTAACAGATATTAATATTTATGACAGAAAAGGGTTCTTATTAAATACTTCTCGTCCAAAAGTTTTTTCTCAAGGGATAATTAGTAAATTCATCAACCCACAAGCCTTTAGTCAGCTTTCTCTTAGTTCTTCGCCACTGATTTACCAAGAAGAAAGAATTGGAAACAGAGATTATAGTGCAGCCTATATGCCAATTGAAACAGAGAAAGGCAGAGTGGGTTATTTGCATATCCCATACATAATTCAACAAAAGAAGATTGAAGATAAAATACTTGAATTTGTTTCAGCATATATTAATGTATATATTCTTTGGATAACCATAGCATTAATTTTGTCAATACTCCTTTCAAATTTCATCACCAGGCCTCTAAGACAATTGCAAGAAAGATTAAAAGGGGTTAAATTAGGACAAATAAATGAAAAGATAGAGTGGTCAAGGCAGGATGAGTTAGGCAATTTGATTTTATCCTATAACTCAATGGTTGATAAATTGGAAGAAAGCGCAAACCTATTGAAAAAAGAAGAAAGAGAAGGAGCTTGGAGGGAGATGGCAAAGCAGGTGGCTCACGATATAAAGAATCCTTTGACCCCAATGAAGCTTTCAATACAACAACTTCAAAGGCTTCAAAATTCTGATATTGTCAAGTTTCATGAACGCTTTCAAGAGCTTTCACCTGCCCTTATAGAACAAATAAATGCCCTTGCTCAAATTGCTTCCGAGTTTTCAGATTATTCCAAAGACAAGAAAAGTTTAGATGAAGTAACTGATATATCAGAATGCATTAGGATTGCTATTGAGGTTTTTGAAAATCAAGAAAATATCAGCATAATATATAATAATGAATCTGATGATAAGGTTTTGGTTCTTGGAGACAAACAGCAGTATATAAGAATTTTCAATAACCTAATAAAGAATGCAGTCCAAGCTCTTTATGGGCAAAAGGATGGGATAATAGAAATTGAAATAGTGCAGGAGAATCAAGAGTGTAAGGTCTCGATAAAAGATAATGGATCAGGCATTTCAAAAGAAAATCAAGCAAAGATTTTTTCCTCAGAATTCACAACTAAGGTAGAGGGAAGTGGCTTAGGACTTTCAATCGTTAAAAGTATTATTGAGATAGTGGGAGGTAGGATTGACTTTGTTTCAAATGAGGGTAAAGGAACGAGTTTTAATATTCACCTGCCGATATGGAAACCTTAATTCAATTAAAACGTTATTAATGATTACCAATATATAAAAAAATATTGTACTTTTGTAGATTATTACTATGGAAAATAAGAAATAAATTAAATATATGAGAATCAAGAGTTTTTTTGTTATTTTATTAATTAGCATTTCAAGTCTAAGTGTATTTGCTCAGAAACAAAGCCTAACAGAAAAGGCTGATGAAGCTTTCTTTGCACAACAGTATACAATTGCAGTTGATTTTTATAAAACAGCTTATGCCGATATAAGCCTAAATCGTCAAGAAAGAGATAGGATTTTGTTCCAACAAGCAGAATGTTATCGCTATATGGATGATAAGGATCAGGCAATCAAAACCTATCAAAGACTTGTAAAGGCAAGATACTACACTTCCCAACCGAAGATATTCCTTCATATGGCAGATTTCCAACGTTTCAGAGGAGAATGGGATGATGCTGAGACCAACTACAAGGAATACTTAAAATTAGTTCCGAGTGATGAACTGGCACAAAGAAGACTTTCTTCAATTGCACTTGCTAAAAACTGGATGCAAAGGCCAACAAAACATCAGATTAAGAATGAGAGAAACGTAAATACAGAATGGAATGAATGGTTTCCTAAGTTTCTAAAACCAGATAATACGGATGAGTTAATGTTTACCTCTTCTCGCTTATCAGAAGATGCTGCAGAAATTGACGTTTGGACAGGAGAATTTCTTTCAAGCATCTTTACAACACAAAAGCTTAAGAGTGGAGAGTTGTCAGAGGCTAATCTTTTTTCCGAAATTGACGTTAATTCAGACAATGCCAACGAAGGAGAGCTTGTTATACTTAGTAGTGGCAAGTTAAAGAACTATTATTTTTCACGTTGTAATATTATTAAAAACAAAGGGCTTAATTGTGCTATCTTTAGCCGCCCAATAAAACCAGCAAAAGGAAAAGCAAAACAAAACAAACCTAAAGAAACAGCTAATACAACAGCAAATAACCAAAATGAAGACCAAACCTTTGCTAAACTTGATTTAGGAGATACAACCTATAACTACCTTCACCCAGCTGTTTCCTCAGACGAATTGACAATTTACTTCTCTTCAAACCGCCCAGGGGGACAAGGAGATTATGACCTTTGGAAGGCAACAAGAGAAACTGTTAATGAGCCTTTCTCAAGCGTAACAAACTTAGGCAAACAAATAAACACTGAAGGAAAAGAGCAGTTTCCATCTCTTCGATCAGACACAAGACTATATTATTCTTCTGATGGATTGGCAGGACTTGGAGGATATGACCTTTTCTACTCAGAATATAAGAATGATGAGTGGACAGAACCTATCAACCTAAGATATCCAATTAATACTCAGTATGATGAAATTGGAATAATCTTTAATCCGAATGAAGATGAGTCAATTGCAGCAGAAGAATCGGGATATTTCTCTTCCAATAGAGCAGGTGGAGTAGGTGGAGATGACATTTACTCATTCTATCGTGCTCCTCTACTTTTCTCACTTAAAGGAACCGTTAGAGATGACAAATCAATGCAACTTGTTGAAGGAGCTAAGGTAAAACTAATTGGTTCAGACAAATCATCAGTTGAGACTCGTACAGATAGAAATGGAAGATATGAATTTACAGATAAGCAAGTAAAATACAATGTAAAATACGATGTTCAAGTTTCACAGATAGACTATATGAACGAAGAGGCTGCAGAATCAACAGTAGGTTTAACCACAAGCAAAGAACTTGTTCGTGAATTTCGCATAAAACCAATTGCAAAAGAACCAGTATTGCTTCCAGAAATTCGTTATGACTTAGCAAAATGGGATTTAAAAGACCAATACCTTGATTCTCTTTCCGACTTGTTAGTTGTCTTGGTTAATAATCCATATTATGTGATTGAACTTCGCTCACACACTGATATTAGACCCTTCCCTCAAGTTACGAATGACACACTTTCACAACGTAGGGCAGAAGCTGTTGTTGATTTCCTTTACTCAAGAGGAATTGACCGCCAGAGACTAATTCCAAAAGGATACGGAGATAGAATACCAAGAACCTTATTAAGGGATTCAGAATCCGAATTCAAAGGCAAGATGTATATATTCCCAAAAGGAGTAACCCTAACCGAAAACTATATCAACTCTCTTAAAACTAATGAAGAAAGAGAAGCTGCTCACCAACTAAATCGCCGTTCTGAATTTAGAGTAGTTAGGACTGACTATGTACCTTCTGAAATATTAGATAGCCTTGAAGATGCTGCACTTAACAAACCAATTGTTGATATGGTTAAAGGCAATAAACCACTTCCGATAACAAATGTTCCAATCATTTATACTGACAGCAATATCAAACTAACAATGATTAATGGAAATAAATCAATGTTATATATGATACTTAATGGAGCAAATGTTCCAGTTGTTTATGACGAAAGATACCGTGACGCAGCCGTAATGGACTGGGACGTTGCTATGAATTTCCTTCTAAGTGGCAGGATAACCAAAGATGATTTTAGAGATAAAGATAAGGCTTTCGACAAAGAAGGTAATATCTTAGATGAATCAGTTCTTGTTTTCAAAACAGCATTTATTGGCAAACATAGTGCAGATAAATATGAGGTTTTGGTTAAGAAAGGAATGACTGAAAAGATGATAGTAAATAAAAATGGGATAGCAAATTTTGGACGTTTCCGTTTAGATAAAGCAAAGGCAGAACTAATATTTGAGGATTAGAAATCAGCCTCTAATGCGTTCTTAAACCCATATAAACGAAAAGACTTGAAGAAATTCAGGTCTTTTTCTTTTTCCCTCACTATCAAGCAAAAGAAAGGTCGGAATGAATCACTGATCTAATTTACTGAATCAAAGGAATAATTCCGTAGATCAAAGAAAGGATTTGCTGAATCAAAGAAAGAATTTCGTGGATTAAAGATATAGTAAATTTGGATAAATAAGGGAAAAAATAATAAAAAACAGTGTATCTTTGCAGTCCTTATTGATATGAAGAATATAAAATTAGAACAAAAAATTGGTTTTGACCAAATACGTCAATCCATTAAAGATAATTGCTTGAGTTTGGGAGGGGAGGGTTTTGTCGATAGAATGGAGTTTTCTTCAGACTACGAAAAAATCGTTTCTTTGCTTAATATGACCGAAGAATTACGTCAGATTTTTGTAACAAATCAAGTTTTCCCTTCATCCAACTACTTCGATATGAGAATTGAGCTTGAAAGACTGCGTCTATTAGGCACGTTCATTTCTCAGGTCTCACTTTTTGATCTAAAATCATCCCTACACACCATTAATGAGTGTTTGAATTTCTTTTTAAAGGCAGATGAGGATAAATATCCAACATTAAAGGCACTCTCTAAAGATATCTACATAGACAAAGACATATTAATTAGATGCGATAGGTTAATTGACGAGAAAGGATTGTTTTTCGATAATGCTTCTGAATATTTGGCAATTATACGTTCAAATAAGAGGAGGAAAATTAATGAAGTCGATAAAAGGATTCAAAAAATACTTGTTTTGTCGAAGAAAGAGGGTTGGAGCGGTGATGACACTGAAATAACGATAAGGAATGGACGTTTAGTTATTCCAATATCTTCAGCCAATAAAAAGAAAATTAAGGGATTTATTCACGACGAATCTTCAACTGGACAGACCTCTTACATTGAACCTGCGGAGATTGTTGAGCTAAATAATGAAGTTAGGGAGTTAGAGCTTGAAGAAAAAAGAGAAATTGTTAAGATTTTAACCGAATTTACAGAGTTTCTACGACCTCAAATCGATATTCTAAAGCAGGCTTATTATTTTCTTTCTCAAATAGACTTTATTAGAGCGAAGGCAAAATATGCTTTGAAAATTAGGGCAGGCAAACCAATTATTGAGAACAAAACTTCAATAAACTGGTATGATGCACGCCATCCCCTGCTTGAAAAAACACTTGAAAAAAACTCCAAAGAAATCGTGCCTCTAAGGATAAGCCTTAATGAAAAGGGGAGGATACTAATCATTTCTGGACCAAATGCAGGAGGGAAGTCAGCATGTTTAAAAACAGTTGGGCTTCTGCAATATATGCTTCAATGTGGATTATTAGTCCCAATGAGAGAAACTTCTGAGACTGGGCTTTTCCCTTCAATGTTTATTGATATTGGAGATGAGCAATCGCTCGAAAACGACCTAAGCACATACTCTTCTCACCTATTAAATATGAAGAAACTATGTGAGGGGGCAGATGACAAAACCTTATTCCTAATAGATGAGCTCGGAACAGGAACCGATCCTGTTATTGGAGGAGCTATTGCAGAGTCTGTTTTGCAACATCTAAATAATAAGAAGTCCTTTGGAGTGGTAACAACTCACTATTCCAATCTTAAGCTATTGGCAGACAAGGGAGAGGGTATTATTAATGGAGCAATGCTATTTGACCAAAATAATATGAAACCCCTATACAAATTATCAATAGGGCGTCCTGGTTCTTCTTTTGCTTTTGAAATTGCACAAACAATTGGACTGCCGAAAACAATAATTGATAGTGCGATAGATAAAATTGGATCCTCTTATCTTGATTTTGAACAACAGCTACAACAAATGGAAGTTGAGAAAATAGGGATTAAGAAAAAGCAAGAAGAATTAGGAGTTCAAGATGAGCTGCTTTCTGAGGTGCTTCTTAAATATAATAAACTAAGTTCAGACTTAGATGCTGAAAGAAAAGCCATAATAAAACAAGCTAAGCTTGAGGCAAAGGAGATACTTCTAAATGCAAATAGGAAAGTAGAAAATACTATTTCGCAAATTAAGGAGATAAATGCAGATAAAGAAAAGACTCAAGAGATAAGAGAAAGTTTTAGGAAAGAGCAAGAGGGAATTGATGATGATATTAGACTAATTGAGCAAGAGGAAAAGAAGGTTAAGAACAAACATAAACCTATTTCACCAACCAAAGACGTAGGAGTGAGAGTTGATTATTCTCCACTTGCAATTGGCGATATTGTTAAGATAGGGGAGGATAATAATTTTGTAGAGGTTGTTTCGATAAGAAGGAATAAGGTAGAGGTTATTAGTGGTAGTGTTAAGATGACAATTGATAAGAATAGCGTTGTTAAGGTTGATAAGAAGGCTTATTTGAAGCAGAAGGCTAAGACATATTCAAAATCTCCAACAAGATTTGTATCTATTATTGATGAAATAAACGATAAGAGAAAAGATTTTAAGGCACAATTAGACTTAAGGGGAGAGAGAGCTGAAATTGCAGTTGAGAAAGTAGGTGCTTTTATTGATCAAGCAAGACTCTTAGGAGAGAGAGACCTATCTATTTTACATGGAAAAGGAACTGGGATTTTAAAAATAGTTATTAGGGAGTATTTAAGAACAAATTCTGAAGTAAAATCCTTTAAATCAGCCAACGTAGAGTGTGGAGGAGAGGGTATAACTATGGTAACACTAAACTGAAAACTAAAAAATATATAATAAAGTAAACAATTAGCCAACTTATGGTGTTTATAGTATGAATGCAAATACAATATTTGAGATATGAAAAAGAATTTTATTTTTATGAGTAGGACATTTGTCTTATCATTATTGATGATGATAGTGTCAGTTGGTTTAAGTTACTCTCAAGGAACTGGTCTAAATTTTGATTTTAACCAATATCCTGTTGGAAACTTTGCAAATTGGAGAGGCTATCAGGCACAAAATATTACCAACACCTCTGGGACTGGCTATCCTCTTATTTTGGGTCCAACTACGGGCTATACTCCAACTCCTCAAAACCCAATATGGAAACCATTTAATATTCCTGAAGAATGTTATTGGAAAACAGCTCGTTGTTTTGTTATTAATAGTAACCTTAATGAATATGACCCTATTGCTCCTTCATTAAAGAAAATACCAGAAGGTTATACTCGATCTGCTCAAATTAATTGTGCTAAGAATGATAAAAATGCAAATATGCTTACTTATGATTTAAATGTAAATGATACCAATTGTCTTTTAACTTTTAATTTTGCAATATTATTAGAACAGCCTAGCAACCCTCATCCAGGTTATCAAAGCCCTTTCTTTCAAATTGAAGTTGTTGCTTTAGATCTTGTTGGCTCAAATCTTGTTGAAATTGGGAGAGTGGATCCTTGTGCTTTTTTTGAAGTAATGAGTCATACTACTCCTCCTGACTGGGGAACATTCCCTTCAGGATCTTACGGAGGATCTTCTTATATAGCTGGTATATGGCAAGATTGGCGTCAAGTTTCTATGAATTTAAGTAGTTTTACTAATACAAAGATTAGAATAAAGGTTACACTTGCATCATGTAGTCTTAGTGGTCACTGGGCTTATGGTTATTTCGTAGGAAAAGTTGGACCTTCTGTTCTTAATGTTACTGCATGTGGAAATGAAGGTGAAGCTGCACATATTGAAGCTCCTAAAGGGTTCCAATCTTATGAATGGTATGCTAATCCAGAAGATAGACCTGAGCATGAATTAGGTGCTGTTGCAGCTACACAACCGATTCTTCATACAGGCATTGCAACCCTTACTCAACCAGCTGACAATACATTTAGTCTTTCAACTGAAACCTATAATGATAATGGAGAGAATTATTTCGTGAAGGTAACCTCTCCAAGTAGTTCAGCTGCTGTTCCAGGATGTGTTGCTTATATCAAAACAAATGTTCGCCCCATTAAACCTTTAACTCATTTTACTGATTCAATAGATTGCCAACTAACTGCTGTTTTCAACAATTTAACAGTCTTCCCTCTTGAAGATCAAGACGGAGAAATTAAAGAATTTATGTGGGACTTTGGTGATGGAGTAAGTGCTAACTACATTAATACCGACCCAACAACCATAGACAATATTAGTCCATCTCACATTTATGCTGCACCAGGGGCATATACAGTCAAGCTTTTAGCAAGATATAATGGATGTGAAAAAGAATACGAAAAACTAATAAATATTCCAGCAACTCCTTCCTTCCACCTCTTAGACTCAAATATTTGTATGGGTCAAACAATAGATATATCTATTCAAAACCCTGCAATGACAAATGATGTTGTCTATACTTGGACTAATCTAAATGATGCAACCACTTTTGTAGGACAAGTTTACTCTGGAAGTTTTAACGAAAGAACAGAAATAAAAGTTAGTGCTGTTTCTCCTGATTGTACTTATATAGATACGGTTATTATTGATGTTCAAGAGTTTCCAGAAATAACACTAACAGGAGACACTATGTTGTGTGATGGAGAGACAGCCTTTATAACTGCAAATGATGCGACAGGAAATACTACAGAGATGCAGTGGTCACTAATTAACCCAGGAACTCCTCCTCAGTTTAATCCTAATCAGCCAGTAACAAGCAACCCAATATTTACATATACTCCAACAGGGAATATGATAGTTTATTTAATTGCACGAACCAGTCAAGGTTGTATGGGGTCTAAAAGTATCAACATAATGATAACAGACCCAAAAGCTACTGCAAATAAATATAAGGTTTGTCCTGGAGACCCTGTGGTTTTAACAGGATATGACGCAATTGAGTATAGCTGGGTTGCCAATCCACCAGATGCAACCCTTACTCAGGATACATCAGATAATTCAGTAACGGCTCATCCTGAAGAAACAACTATCTATACTATGTTAGGTTTTGGAGAAAGTGGATGTTCTGCAGCACGTACAGTTAAAGTAACAGTTATTCCATATCCAGAGGGAGAAATATCTTATTCTCCAGCTTATGTGGATGTTGACAACCCTGTATTATCGATAAAAGACGTTTCAAAATATGGAGTAAGATCATCTTGGAATATATCAGATGGAACAACTTCTGAGTTAAGAAGCTTTAGTCATAAATTTAATGATGTTAGTGGACAAAACGTAACAATTTACTTAACCACTTTGAATGAAGTTGGATGTGCAGATACAGCCTCAGTAGTTGTTCCAATAGAACTCTTTTCAGTTTGGGTGCCTAATGCATTCTCACCTGATGGAGATCAAAAAAATGATAAATTCTTTTTCCATAGTTTAAATAGCCTTAATGATGTTAAACTTGAAATTTATAATAAATGGGGAGAGAAATTATACCTCTTCGAAAGGTCATTATTTGATGCACAAGGTGATATGAGTAATGCCTATGGTTGGGATGGAAAACATAATGGAAAAGATGTGCCAGTTGGTTCTTATGTTTGGCGACTAACCTATAAAAGAATTGGTAACGAAAGAATTTACGATAAGAGTGGAACAATCGGTTTAATAAGATAAGTTCTATAATCTTTCAAAAGATTAAACTAAAATACGGCAAGAAGAATTAACCCTCTTGCCGTATTTTTTTGTTATACTAATCGTGATTATTGATGAAATAAGACGAAGAGTTAAGAAATTAATACGCTGTAATAAATTATTAATACGCTGTCTCAGAAAATTAATACGCTGTTTTAGAAAATTAATACGCAGTCTTATTTTAAAACTTCAATTGCTCCATTTATGTCTATTGTTTTGTCATGCCTTGTGCCTCTAAAACGATAGAAATAGGTGCCTGTTGGGGTTTTTGTTTTGCTTGGTGACCAAAAATCTTCCTTTTTTGATATGTTTTTAAACTTGTAGATGAGTTTCCCTTGCCTGGTATAAATTATAAGTTCATTCTCAGGAAAGGCATTTTGTTCAATAAGATTATGTATTTCAAAAACGTCATTTATTCCATCTCCATTAGGGCTTACACAGTTAGGAAACATAATGTTATCTACCTGCAAATCAAGATAAAGATTACTATCACACCCATTTATTGATTGAAAGACGCGACTATAAAAACCTGTTGTGCTTTCATTAAATCCAAATTCCCTATATGTATTTCCCTTATAAATATCTGCAAATATGGTATCGTCATAAGTCTTATTTGCTATGAGATTTAATATATAAACACTATCACAACCAAGAATTGTATTGTATTTAATCTCGTATCTTCCCGTCGAATCAAATATTAGATCTTGAAATTCATAGTCTTGGTTATCGCAAATAATTGCATAAGTTGTGTCCAAGAATGCAGGGTTGATGATTAGGTGCAGAACAATATTGGAATCACAACCATAAACAGATGTTAAATTAAGTTTATATGTTCCAGATTCTGTTAGAATAGTTCCTTGTGCATTATATTCGTAATTGTCGCATGCAGTATCGTAAATACTTACCCAGTCATAATGAGGATGAACTCTAACCATTCTGTTTGCAAAATGAGGACAGCCAGAAGTATCCATAACTTGTACAACGTAATTGAAGTCACTTGTAGGAGTAATTGTTATAGACTGAGTTGTCTCTCCTGTATTCCATTTATAATCTCCTTCTAAGGTTGCTGTTAGGGTTGTGGTTTCTCCTTGGCAAAGAGATGAGTCGCCAACAATTCTAAGTATTCCTGTTGGACTTTCAAGGCTAATAATCATTTCTAAGGTGTCGGTGCATAGATTGTCTGCAAGTCCAGCAACTAATTTAACGACATAATCGCCTGAGGAGGAATATTGCTTTATCGGGTTATCTATATATTGAATATCCTGGTCATCAAAAATCCATTGTATTGTTTCGCATCCTATTTCAGGTAATAGTGGGTTAATGCCATCGGACGATATCCTGCTATTATTTATGAACTGAACCTCAAAGAAACAAGGTTTCCAGTTAACGCTGTATGTGAAGTCTGCTAAGGGGAAACGTCTTCCTGCATAGGCACTAATTATAAAACTACAGTTAGGGTTATCCAATGAAGATACTCTACAAAAATAGTTTTGCGAGCTATCAGTTACTATCTCTAAAACTCTTTTTGTGGAAAGTATTGTGCTTGGTCTTGAGGATGAATACCACTTGTAGTTAAATCCTTCAGGTGCAGAGAATATATTTGTTTGGGTTTCACCGCAAGCTGATGAGGTTACTACTTTGCTATCGCAATTTAAGGTATAGTAAGCATAGCCAAAATGACCTCCTTCTCTACAATCATAAGTCGTTAGTCTTACTTTTATTACTTGACCATGGTATTGTGAAATATCAAACCCTACTGTTGTCCAGTCTTTAAAAATAACATTTGTTCCAGAAACACTATTCCAACCTAAACTTGTGCTTGCAATAAAGTCTGCAAAGCCACAAACGGAGTCTATTAATAAATTCTCTTCATTTAATATCTCTAATGTAAAACGTGGTTGGTCTTCTGGGGTATGGCTAGGGTCTTCAAAAACAATTGCATACTTAAGAATCATTAGGTCATAATTATTTGTATCAACCTCATATCTATAAGTTAAGCTTTCAGCCTGAGCACCAATATTCCAGTTTCCTAATCTAACCGATGACATCTCTCCCTTAGGAACAGTCCTTAAAACACTATTTGTCCTTAAATCTCTTTGAGCTGTGTCAAGATGAACAGTGTGGCGACTTCTTATATCTAAATATCCGTTATCAATTAACCCATTAAACATATAAGGAGATTGAAATGTTCCGTATGTTGCGGTTACATCTGTTGAATTCAAATCAGTATAGTTCATGCAATTGCCAGCTGTTTCAATATTAATAAACTTAAGAGTGGTGGCGCATCTCATATTAAAATTATCACAATAAGAGAAAACGACTAAATCATAATATCCAATAGTGTCAGTAATTGGAATGGTAATATAATTTGTTATTGTGGTGTCGAAATGATAATTCGTTGAGCCTCTTCTATTCCAACGAACAATCCACCCTGGGGAGCTTGGGTCGTTAGCCCATGAAATCAAAATACTCCCATTAGAGATATTAGAAATACTAACATTATTTGCAATAGGGCAAGAACAATTAGTCCAGACAGAATCAATAGAGGAACATCTGATTGAATCATTACAATTATTATATATTTCATAGAAGTAAAGAGTATTGGGACTTAGTCCGTCGAAGTATGCTGATGTGTCATTAGTTATTATGGTCGAGATTAATACTGTGTTTTGGTATAATTCTACAGTCCACTCAATTGTGTCGCTTGGCTCTTTCCAATTAATACTAATTGAATTACTATTTGAAGTATGTGTTGAACTAAGAATTTGAGGGCATGGGCACTTTGTACATATTTCAATATATTTAGTTTTGCAAATAGAATCCATTGGGACATTATGACAATTATTAAATATTGAAAGAGTATAACATCTGCTTGGCTCTAAGCTGTCAAAAACTGCAAAGTGATTTGTTGTTATTAGAGAATCAATAATTTCTCCACCCTGTAAAAGTAGTATTGTCCATTCAATATCATTGTTGGGATAAGTCCAAGAAGCAATTATGCTATCTGTTGTTGAGGTTGCATTAAAAGTTAAGGGTAGAGCACATTGACATTGAATCCAACACTTTTTTAATATTGTTCTTTTGCAAGCATTTGACGTTGTGTCGCAAGGAGTATAGAGTTTTGCACCATAGTTTGCACAATGAATAAGGTCTGTAAGAAGAACGCTTGTGTCAGTGGTTGCTACGCGTTTTAGTGTGCCAAAAAGGAAATCACATTGGGAGCAATATTCCAAAAGCCACTCTTGACCAGGGGTTGTGCTGTTCCATGTTATTAGTGTTGTGCTATCGGTTAAGACCTCGATATTCATTTGAGGAATAGGAGGGCAGACATCACAAACATTAATAAATAATTTGAATCCAGTCTTTGGATTATCCGAGTCAACAATAAAGACAATTGTTATTGGTCCAACAGTCGATTTAACATCAATATTACCGGAGTTTGTGCTAGAATTTTCAAATAGTTTTGCCTCGGAGTTCGTGTCTCCATTATAGATAGTTAGTTTAGTCCTATTAAAGTTTTCAATATCATAAGTTCCTCTTAAAGTGATTCTTGTTCCTTGGTTTGCAGGGAATATTGTTGTTTTCCCATTAGCCCTTATAGCATAATTACCCGATGCCCCTCCATTATCATAGAGAGTTCCACTATTAGTGTGGACTTCCGAATAACCATAGATAGGCATATTATAGGTCTGAGAGAAAACAGAAACACTAATAAGACATAGTAGTAGAAACAGAAATATATTAAAAAACTTATTCATTCATATAAATAGCCATATACTTTGCCATCTCATCTTGGACTTTCTTTGCTTCTTCATTTGCTCTGATTGCAAAGTTAGTAGTTTTGTCGGCAAATATAATAGCTCTTGAAGAGTTTACAAGCATACCACAGTCTTTTGTCATACCATACTTTGAAACCTCTTCCAGAGAACCTCCTTGAGCTCCAACACCTGGGACTAATAGGAAGCTGTTTGGTGCTAATTCTCTAATTCTTGTAAACATTGTTGCTTGGGTTGCTCCACAAACAAACATTAAATTATCATCATTCCCCCAATTTTGACTCTTTATCAAAACATCTTCAAACAAACTTAACCCATTTTCATCTTTTCTAAACTGAAAATCACTTGCTCCCTTATTTGAAGTAAGTGCAAGAAGAATTACCCACTTGTCTGCGTAAATTGTGAAAGGCTTAACCGAGTCCTCTCCCATATATGGTGCAATAGTCATTGAGTCAAAGTTGAAATCTCCTTCTGGGTCTAAGAAAGCCTTAGCATATTGTTCTGAGGTGTTTCCTATATCACCTCTTTTTGCATCAGCAATAGTGAAGCATTCGTCTTTAAATTTTGACAGATAATCCATTGTCTTTTTTAGGGATATAAGACCTTTTATACCATTACTTTCATAGAAGGCAAGGTTAGGTTTGTAAGCTACGGTATAGGGAAGAGTTGCATCAATGATTGCCTTGTTAAAAGAAAAAATAGGGTCTTCTTCACTAAGTAAATGAGTTGGTATTTTATTTATATCAGAATCAAGTCCAACGCATAGGAATGATTTCTTTCTTTTTATTAATTCAATTAGGTCTTGACGGTTCATATATTATTTATTTTTTATTAATCAATTCAACGAAATGCTTATATAGTTTTTTCTTAACTTCTTCTATATCTATCTCTTTACCTATCTCTTTTTTCATAGAAGTTACTCCTTTGTCAATAAATCCACAAGGGTTAATATGGCTGAAATAGCTTAAATCTGTATTTACATTAAGAGCAAAGCCATGCATAGTAATATATCTTGAAGCCTTAACTCCAATTGCACAAATCTTTCTTGCTGTCTTTTCCTTGCTATCTATCCAAACCCCTGTTGCTCCTTCCATCCTTTCGCACGTTATTCCATACTCTTTCATAGTCAGAATAACCATTTCTTCAACCGTAGAGATATAGGTTTTCAATGAAAGTCCAAGAGCTTCGATATCCAAAATAGGGTAGCCCACAATCTGACCAAATCCATGATACGTTATATCACCACCTCTATTTGTCTTGTAGTAGGTAGCATTAATCTTCTTTAAAAATTCATCATTAATCAATAGATTGTTTATTTCTCCATGTTGTCCAAGAGTATAGACGTGAGGATGTTCACAAAGAATGAAATCTTGCTCTATTATGTTTGAAGGGTTATTGATTTTATCAGAAACTTTCTTATTGAAAATAAGTTCTTGTTTATCCCAAGCCTCTTTATAGTCGATTAAACCCCAGTCGATATAGTTGAATTTTATCATCAAATGTTTTGTCTTATTATATTTGCAAATGTAGTAAAAGTTTTTCAGAATAAAGATGTTTTTTTATCTCAAACTAAATCAGAGAAACGAATCAAAGAAACAAAGAAATGAATCAAAGAAAGAATTTTCTAAATCAAAGAAAGAAAAAATTAGATCAAAGATTCAGTAAACAGAAACAAAGACTTGGGTTTTCTAAAATTAATTTACAATTTGTTTTTTCAAAAACTACCCCATAAGTCAAAGATTATTCTTAATTTTACACGAAATTTGAATCAATAAAAATAAGAAAACACCTATGAATACGTTTCAAGAAAATTTACAAAAAGCTATTTCACAAATAATTAAAGTGTCAGATAATATAATTTCATCTGATAAAGCCTCACAATTAGATATAGATATTTTGCTTGAAAAACTTAGAAAGGCCTATGATGTTGCAATTTCATTTGAAACTCAGAAACAAGAAATTCATTTTCAAGCTCCAATAATTGTTAAAAAGCAAGAAAAAGAGATAGAAGAAAAAGTGCTTTTGGAAGAAGAGGTTGTAGTACAAGAGAAAGAAGAAGAAAGTGATGAGGTGTTTTTTGAAGAAAGTCCTGAAATCATAGTTGATGAGAGGGAAAATGATATTGAGAAAGAAGAACAAGTCATAGAAAAGAAAGAAGAAGTTATATTTAACAAGAAAATTGAAGAGTTAGTAGAAGAGATTAAAGAGGAAGTTAAGGAGATTGACAAGGAGATAATTGAAGAAAAGATTGAATTGAAAGAACAAATAAATATTTTAAAGCAAATTTCCACTGAACCAGAAACTTTATTTGATACAGAATCAATAATTGAAGAAACGATAGAAGAGGCTAAGCCTGTTGAAACACCTTCTGTGCTTAAGTATTTGAACGAACAAATGCCAAAGAAGAACGAAGTAGGTCAAATGTTTGAGAAAAAAGAGATAGAAATTCCTTTGGAAGAAAAGCCAATTGAAATTGAAAAAATAGAAGAGAAGCATATAATTGAAAAACCAATAATTGTTAATAATCAAAGCTCAACAACAATAGGTGAAAGATACTCTCAAAATAAATCTGTTTTCGATAATATTTCAAACTCAGTTAATAAATCAGATATTTCTTCTCGCTTCAAGTCAAATAGTTTTAATCTTATAACAGCAATTGGAGTGAATGAAAAGTTTATGTTTATCAATGATTTGTTTTCAGGAAATTTGAGAGCTTATACTGAATTTATTCAAAAGCTTAATGAGGCTGAGTCATTAGAAAGTGCAAATCAAATCCTTAACCAAACCAAGGAAGATAATCGTTGGATAGCAAACTCTTTACCATACACAACCCTTGTTGAAATTATATTAAAGAAGTTTCATTATTAATTCAATCATAATTATTGACAATGGATAAGAAGTATTATGTTGAAGTAGCATCAAACCAAAGGAATCATTTTGGAGAATATATTTGTGGAGATATGTTCCTTTCAAAAAGATTTAAGGGAGAGGGACGTTTAATATCTGTTTTGGCTGATGGAATGGGGCATGGAGTTAAGGCTAATGTATTGGCAACTCTAACTGCAACAATGTCTCTTAGCTTTGCCCAGGAACATAAAGACCCTCAAACAATTGGAGATATAATCATTAAAACTCTTCCTATTTGTAGCGAGAGGAAAATGAGTTATGCAACTTTCACAATTGTTGATGTTGATAATGGAGAAGCTGTTATTTTGGAATATGACAATCCTCCGTGTTTAGTTTTTAGAGGAGCTAATCTTCTTGAATTAGAATGGGAGCAACTTAAGCTTGAAAATGCTGATGATATGGGACGAAGCCAAGAGATTAATGCTTGTAAGTTTATCCCAGAAAAAGAGGATAGGATAATATTTATTTCTGACGGAGTAACTCAATCAGGAATGGGGTCGCCAGACTTTATGCTTGGTTGGACACACGAAAGATATACCGAATTTGTTAAAGATACTATTCTTCACGATAGGCATATATCTGCTTTTAAGCTTGCACAAAGAGTTGTTAATAAGTCCTATGCTAACGACAATTTCAGAGCAAAAGACGATACCTCTTGTGGAGTGATTTATTTTAGAGATCCAAGGAGAATGATAATTGCAACAGGACCTCCTTTCAAGAAAGAAAGTGATAAGGAATATGCTCAAAAGATTATGAGTTTTGGAGGGCCTAAGGTTATTTGTGGAGCAACAACGACAGATATTATATCAAGAGAAATGAACATTAAGGTTGATGATAATTTTGAAGCAACCGACCCAACCCTACCACCAATGTCTAAGATGGAGGGAATTGATCTTGTTACAGAAGGCATACTGACGCTAAATAAAGTTGTGACAATTCTTTCAAATAACACAGAGTCAACAATGAACCTAAGAAATGGACCTGCTGATGAAATTATTAAACTCCTTCTAAATAGTGATGAAATAGTTATAATGGTTGGAACACAAATAAATGCAGCTCATCACGATCCAACAATTGGAATAGAAATTGAGATTAGAAGAACAACAATTAGACGATTAGAAGAGGTCTTGGAAAAGAAATTTATGAAGGAAGTAATTGTAGAATACATATAAAATTTATACCTTTGCCTTTCATTATTTTAAGAGATATTATTAAACAGAGAATAAAACTAAAATAGAAATGATAAAGAAATTAATATTTTATCTATTAATTGCATTAAGCACTACGGCGTTTTCACAAACTTATATAAGGGATGCAGAACTTGGAGACAAGAATGCTCAATATCGTTTGGGGAGGATGTATGAAAGGGCTGATAGAATGCCAAAAGACATTGCAAAATCTCTTTATTGGTATGCAAAGGCAGCAGAACAAGACCAACCTCAAGCAATACAGGCATTGGCAGAGCATTATTTTTATGGATATGAGGTTGATCGTAAACCTCGCTTAGCTTTAACCCTTTTTCAAAGAAGTGCTGAATTTAAAAATATTGAAGCCTATTACTGCCTTGGAGAAATGTATTTCTATGGTCAAGGAACAACCAAAGACTATAAGCAAGCCTTTTCATGGTATAAGAAAGCAGCTGATGAAGGAAATCTTGCAAAAGCACAGTATAAGATTGGTGAGTTGTTGTATGAAGGGACTTTTGTGAAGCAAGATAAGGCAATGGGGATAAACTACATTAAACTTGCTTTCCAAAATGGTTACCCAAAAGCCTACGAATATTGGACAGAAAAAGAAATGTGGAAATACGAAAAATAAATAATAGCAATATATGAAAAGAAGATTAGTCTTTTTAACAATGATACTTTTTTGCTCATCTTTGGCTTTTACTCAAAACTTAGAGCAGAAGGCAAAGATAGGCAATGTTCAAGCTATGCACGACTTAGCTAAAGAATATTATTCAGGAATAGGACGCTTACAAAATAAAGCCACAGCCTTAACTTGGTTTGAAAGAGCTGCAAACAAAAACCATATTGAGTCAATGTACTTAACAGCTCAAATGTATGAAAAGGGAGAAACTACAAAGGTAGATTTAAGAAAAGCATTTAATTATTATATTCTTGCTGCAGAAAAAGGACATTTTGCATCTCAATTGATAGTTGCTCAAAAATTAGAAAAAGGAGAAGGAACATCGAAGAGTGATAGTAGAGCATATTTATGGTATAGAGTATGTGCAGAGAGAGATGAACAGCTTGCATGTAGGAAATTAGGCGATTATTTTAAAGAAGGGAAGATTGTTCCAAAGGATCATTCTCAAGCTAAGTTCTGGTATGAGAAAGCTGTTGAGAAGAATGATATTGAAGCAAAAGCATCCTTAGCTTATCTTTTTATTGCAGATGAGGGCTTGGCTCCAAATTTTGAAAAAGCAAAAGAATTAAATAAAGAACCTCTTAAAGAATTAATGCCTATATCTTTTTTTGTTGAAGGAATGATTAATAAACATGAAGAAGGAGAAGCAAAAAAGAAAGCTGCTTTTGAAAATCTTTTGAAGTCTAAACAATTTGGAATAGAAAAAGCTAACTACCCTCTTGCAATGATGTATTACAATGGAGAAGGAACACCAAAAAACATCTCTCAAGCTTTCAAGATTATGGAAACTTTACCACAAGATTACGATAGCGAAGTGGGATATATAATGGCAAATGCTTATAGGAATGGCGTGGGAGTTGAGGTTGATTTAAATAAAGCGATAGACAATTATAAAAAGTCAGCTAATGCAGATAATGTTGAGGCTTGTAGGACTTTAGCTGAAATTTATAAAAAAGGCTTGGGAGTTAAGAAAAATATAAAAGAATCAAGACTATGGGATAAAAAGGCTAATATGCTAGAAAATCCTAAATCGAAAGACATTAAAAGGAAGTAACAAAACTAAGAAAAGATATAAAACTCTAAACTCTAATGATTATGGCAAAAATAGATAACATAGCAAAGCAAAATGCAGAACAGTGGCTATCAAGCAAAGCTATAGACCAAAATACAAAGGATATCATAAACGATATGATGGCAAATGATATTGATCAGTTTAATGAGTCTTTTTATCGTCACTTAGAGTTTGGAACAGGAGGGCTTAGGGGCATAATGGGTATTGGAACAAATAGGATGAACCAATATACTATTGCAATGGCTACCCAAGGTTTTGTTAACTATATAATCAAGTCTAACCCCAACAAAGAAATTGAAACAGTTATTTCTTTTGATAATAGAAATAATAGTAAGGAGTTTGCATTAATAACAGCAAGAGTTATGGCTGCAAATGGATTTAAGGTTAATCTTTTCAAAGAACTAAGACCAACACCTATTTTAAGTTTTGCAGTTCGTCATTTGAATTGTGATGCAGGAGTTATGGTAACAGCTTCACATAACCCAAAAGAATATAACGGATATAAGGCATATTGGAATGATGGAGGGCAATTGGTTTCTCCACATGACGATCTTGTTATTGAAGAAGTAATAAAGATTATTGATTATTCTCAAGTTAAACTTCAAGATACTAATAGTAATATTACAATAATTGATAATACATTTGATAATATTTACTTTGAGGAGCTTGTAAAACTAAGTCTTAATCCAAATGTAATCAAAAAACATTCAGATATTAAGATTTGCTATACTCCGCTCCATGGAACAGGAATAACAATGGTGCCCAAAGCATTAGAGTTATTTGGTTTTAATAATATTAATATTGTTAAGGAGCAAGCAATTGTTGATGGTAATTTCCCAACTTGCAAAAGTCCTAATCCAGAAGAACAGTCTGCAATGGAACTTGGGCTAAAGCTTGCAAGAGAAATAGATGCTGATGTCCTTCTTGCGACAGACCCCGACGCTGACAGAGTTGGAATTGCTGTGAAAGACCAAACTGGTAATTTTATTCTTATTAATGGTAATCAAACAGCAACAGTCCTAACCTATTATATCCTAAAACAATTAAACCAGCAAGGCAAACTAAAAGGTAACGAATATACTATAAAGACAATAGTTACTTCCGAGCTTGTAAGAAAAATCTCTGAAAGTTTTGGAGTTAAGAACTACGATGTATTTACAGGCTTTAAGTTTATAGCAGATAGAATTCTTTCTCTTGAAGGAAAAGAAAAATATATCTGTGGAGGAGAAGAAAGTTATGGATTTTCAATAGGAGATTTCGTTAGAGATAAAGATGCAATTTCATCATGTTGTCTAATAGCAGAGATATGTGCTTGGGCAAAAGAGCAGGGCAAAACATTCTTCGACATATTACTTGATATCTATCTTGAATACGGATTCTTTAAGGAAGACTTGCTCTCTATAACAATTAAAGGTAAATCTGGAGCTGAAGAAATTCAAGAAATGATGCGCTCTTTTAGAGAGAACCCTCCAAAAACGCTAATAGGGCTAGAAGTAGTTAAGATAAAAGACTATCAAAAGCAAATCACCAAAGACATAAAAACAAAAGAAGAAGAGACACTTGAATTCCCAAAATCAAATGTTCTTCAGTTCTTCTTGGATGATGGGAGCAAGATATCTGTTCGCCCTTCAGGAACAGAACCTAAGATTAAATTCTATTTTGGAGTTTTCAATAAACTAAACTCAATAAAAGAATTCCCTGAACTATCCGAAAAAGCAGAAGCCAAAATACAAGCAATTATTAAAGAGCTTGGACTTAACAAACGCTAATATTATATATTTCCCCTTCTCAATAATATAAGAAATTAAATAAAAACATACGAAAGTTTTTATTTGCTTCGTTTATATAAAATCTTTTTTGTTTTAAAAGGACTTTTTAACGCTTAATATTATTAAAGCTTATGAAAAAACGATTCTATATCTTTTTGGCTCTCTTAATTATAATGTTAGGGAGCAATAATGCATATTCTCAAACAAATTCGGCAAAAAAAGGTTCGGTAACTGGTAAGGTCTTAAATAAGAACACTAATAAGCCAATCCCTTATGCTAATGTGATGATATTAGGGACAACAATAGGCTCTTCAGCTGATGAAAAGGGGTATTTTGAAGTTAAGGATATACCAGTTGGGTTTGTTAGGGTGGTTGTGAGTGTTGTAGGTTATAAATATGTTATCTCCGATGAACTTCAGGTTTTTAATAATCATAGTGTCTATACTGTTATTAAAATGGAAGAAGCTCCACAAGACTTAATGGAAGTTGAGATTGTTGCAGTTCAGCAAAGGAGTAACGAATCTCCCATTTCTCTTAGAACAATTTCTCTTCAAGAGATTGAAAAGTCACCAGGAAGTAATAGAGATGTTTCAAAAGCTATTCAAAACCTACCAGGAGTTGCAGCAGGAGCTATTAATAGAAATGACTTAATCGTCAGAGGTGGCGGACCTTCTGAAAATATATTCTTTTTGGATGATGTTGAAATACCAATCATTAATCACTTTGCAACACAAGGTGCATCAGGAGGAGCAGTCGGTATCCTTAATCCAGACTTCATTCGTCAGGTTGATTTTTTCACAGGAGCTTTTCCTTCAAATAGAGGAGGGACTCTAAGTTCTGTTATGAATATAAAACAAAAGGAAGGCTCAAGAGATAAGATGCACTTCAAGGGATCAATAGGGGCTTCCGACCTTGCCCTAACTTTTGATTTACCTATCAAAGACAATAACCTTTTGTTTTCTTATCGTAGAAGTTATTTGCAATTTCTTTTTACCGCAATTGGACTTCCTTTCCTTCCTACTTATGATGATATACAATTCCGATATAAATGGAATATTGATGAGAAGAACGAGCTATTATTTCTTGGTCTTGCTGCTTTTGATCGCTCTAAACTAAACCTTACAATTGATAATCCAACAGAATCACAGCAGTATCTCCTTAACACATTGCCAGACTATAATCAATTAAGCTATACCGTTGGAGCAGTTTATAAACATTATAATACTAACTCCATTGATATGCTTGTCCTTAGTAGAAATATGCTAAGAAATGCTTTTGAGAAGTTTCCAGATAATAATAAAAACTTAGCAAAGGTATTAGATTACTCATCCATTGAGGCAGAGAATAAATTTAGATATGAAAAAAGATATACAACCCTTCCTTTTGAACTTAGCTTTGGTACAAATCTTCGTTATTCTAAATACACTAATGACAGCAAAAGAAGTATTAATGTAAATAGTATTATATTTGAAGATAACTATAACTCACTAATTGATTTGTTTTCCTATGGGTTCTTTGTTCAAACAGGAGACTCTTATTTCAAAGACAAACTTAAATTAGGTATTGGAGCAAGGTTTGACGGCAATACTTATTCTACACTTATGTCAAACCCACTTGTTCAGTTTTCTCCTCGCATTTCAGCCTCCTATCTTTTAACCGACCACCTATCCATAAATGCAAATATAGGGCATTATGCAAAAGAACCATCTTATACATCAATGGGATACAAGGATTCAAATAATGTATTTGTAAATAAGACCACCCTTAAATACATTCACGTAAATCATTTTGTTGCAGGTTTGGAATTCAATGCTAAAGCTAAGATTAAGGCAAGTCTTGAAGGGTTTTACAAACAATATTATAACTATCCAGTAACCGTTAATGAGGGAATAAGTATTGCAAGTAAGGGAAATGATTTTGGAGCAGTAGGTGATGAGCCGCTAACCTCAGACGGAAGAGGAAGAGCCTATGGAGTTGAAGCATTGTTTACAGCAAAGGATATTGAAAAGTTTAATTTCTATGCAGTTTTCACCTATTTTGTTTCTGAATTTACCAATAGGGATGGAAAATTCGTTTCATCATCTTGGGATAATCGCTTTATCCTTAATCTTACTGCAAGTCGTGAGTTCAAACACGACTGGTTGGTTAGTACAAGATGGCGTTTGATAGGAGGAAGTCCATATACCCCAATAGATGAATATGTATCTTCACAAAGAGATATTTGGGATATAAGAAACCAACCATCATTAGATTATAGCAAATTCAATACCCTAAGATTAGGTAATTACCACCAATTAGATATTAGAGTAGATAAGAAATTTGCATGGAAAAATCTGGATATTACATTATATATAGACATCCAAAATGTTTATAACTACAAGTCAGAATCTGCACCAATCTACGTTAACACCTTAAACGGATTACCTAATATTAATCCAAATAATAACCAAGAATACATCTTAAGAAATATATCAACCACAACAGGAACCGTACTTCCAACATTTGGATTAATAGTTTATTTCTAAAATTTGACATTTACAGGTGTTTTTCGTATATTTGCATAATGAAACTGATAGGATAGAGTTTCTTGATATTTTAAATCAAAATTTCCAATTATACTTCTTTAAATAAAATGATGTGCATCTTTCACCCCGAAAGATGCACATCATTTGCTATGAAAGATGTGCATCATTTGGGTATTGAAACTGCGATTCAAGAATTTTATACGAAGACTTACTAAGTTAAATCCCCTAATAAATTATCTTAAACAAGGTTTTAGATATTCCCCTATTTAATACACTATACTTTGTTTAATGTGCCGTAGTATCACAACCTTACGTTGGTTTTCTCTTTTCGTAAACTTATGTCTAAATGTTATAAATCGTTAATTCTGCATTTAATTGATAATAATTTACACGGGAAACTTGTTACATTAGAAATTAATTGTATTTTTGCAGTTGAAATATTCACATAACAAACTATTTTCTTATGAAATTTAAAACCAAACATCTATTATTATTATTTATATCATCATTATTCTTATTAAACAGTTGTGTTTCTGACTTTGAAAGTCCAGAAAGATCAGATTACTTTGATTTTGCAACAGTTAAGAGATATAAATTAGACTTGAATTATTCAAAGAGAAATGATTCAAAAGTATTTTTCGAAATATATAAAGAGAACCCTGTTAATATAAACGGGCAAAAGATTAGTAACTTGAAGCCTATTGCTAAAGGTTTTACTGATAAAAATGGAAGTGTAAGCTTTGACGTATTTATTCCTTCAGGATTAAAACAATTTTATGTTTATACCTCTGACTTAGGAGTTCCTTCATTATTAGAAGCTTTTGCTGATAATAATGTAATTAGATTTGTTAATAACTCAGTTCAGACTAAATCTACAGGTGGGTTTGGTGTTGAAACAAGAGACAGGTTTTGGAATACAGGACTTGGAGGTTGGGATAATTATGGAAAGCCTCAAGCATTAATTACTCCAGATGTTGTTTCTTCAAGACTTTTAGCAGATGTAAGGTCTACTTTACCAGAAGGAGTTTCTTTAATTGCAACAAAACCTCATCTTCTTTCTGATAATACAAGTACAGTAATAACTCAAAATGCTAATGTGTTTTTGACATTTTTACACGAAGGAGCTGGCTATCAAAATTCAATGGGTTATTTTGTTTATCAAACTAACAACCCTCCAACATCAGTAAGTCAAATAGAAGAAATATTAGTTTTCCCAAATGCTTCTTATGCTCAAGAAAACAATGGAGCTTTAAATACAGGAGACAAGGTGCAGCTTAGATATAAGGATCCAGTAACGAAGAAATTTACTGATGTTTTCCCTGCAGGGACTTCTATAGGTTGGGTTTTGGTTGCTGATGGTTTTGATAAGTCTTCTTCAAAGAAAAGAGGCTCAGTTGGTGGTAAAGATCTTAATAAATTCTATTCTATTTCAAGCTTAAATCCAGAAGCAGCTAATAAAGAAAGAAGACATTGTATTCTTTTGTATGATGAGCAAACTCAGTTTTCAATCATTGGATTTGAAGATATGCTTACAACACAAGGGGATAATGATTATGAAGATGTATTGTTCTATGCTAGTGCAAATCCTATTGGAGCAATAGATCCACCTCCACATGTTGTAGGACCTACTACTCCAGTGCAAACAACATATTCAATAAATTATTCAGGAAGTATTGCATTTGAAGACATTTGGCCATATGCTGGTGATTATGATATGAATGATGTCGTAATGGAATATAATATTGATCAAATCTATAATCAAGATAATAAAATCATAAGTGCATCTGGCTATTATAAGCTTGTTCACGATGGGGCTCAATTAAAAGATGGATTTGGTTTTCAGTTAGGAGTTGATGATTCAAAAATTCAATCATTCTCACTTTACTCATCTTATGTTGATCCATATTCCTTTATACAAAGAAATGCAAAGGGCTTAGAAGAAGGTCAAAACTTGGCAACAGCTGTTCTTTTCACTAATGCAAAACATGTATTTAATAGTTCAACAACTGATAGGATATTTAATTTCAACATCGTCTTTACTACACCAATTAATTCTTCTCAATCAATGACCCCTCCTTATAATTCATTTATATTCACAAACAGTGATTTAAATAATTTAAGTAGAGCTCAAGAGGTTCATTTGCCAAATTATGCACCTACAGCAAAAGCTGATAGAAGTTTATTTGGAACAGGACATGATAAATCAGATGAAAGTTTAGGTTTATATTATGTTTCAGACCAGAAGTTCCCATTTGCAATAAATATTCCATCAACTTTTTCAGTTCCTTCTGAAAGTACAAGGATAGATGTTTTCTATCCAAGATTCAATGATTGGGTTAATAGCTTTGGAGCAACTAATGCTGATTGGTATAATTCCACTATTGGAGGAGTTAAAAATAAATAAAAGATATATTATTGTGTTTCTTAAAATGATTTTATTAGTAAGACAAAACTCTTGTTCTGTCTTACTTTTAAGTCTCTAAAGGGTTTTTTTAAAGCCTTCTTTTAATGAAGTTTGACAATAATATTTTAGATATAAATAGGCTATATAAAAAAAACGTCGTAATTTTGAAGACAATATATACATTATAAATGATTTGCCATATGAAAATAAAAACTATATTTTTAGTGTTATTAATTCCCCTATTCTTTTTAAGCGGTTGTGTTTCGGATATAGAAGGTCCAGAGAGGGCAGAGTATTTTGATTTTGCAACAGTAAAGGAATATAAATTAGACTTGAATTATTCCACACAAAATGATTCAAAAATATTCTTCGAAATATATCAAGAGAACCCAATCAATATAAATGGGCAAAAGAATATAAATTTGAAGCCAATTGCTAAAGGTTTTACTGATAAAAAAGGAAGAGCAAACTTTGATGTTTTTATACCTTCGGGTTTAAAACGTTTTTATGTTTATACATCAGACCTTGGAGTGCCTACTTTGCTGGAGGCGGTTGCTGAAAATAATGTTATTAGATTTTATGAGAATAACTTTCAAATAAAATCTTTAGGAACATTTGGATTTACAGAAAGGGATGCTTTTTGGGATACAAGCCTTGGTGGATGGGACTTTAACGGCGAGCCTCAAGCGCTAATGACTCCAGATATTGTTCCTTCTCGACTTTTAACAGATATAAAAGGAATGATGCCAAGCACTGTTTCGCTACCTGCAACCAAACCTTACCTCCTTGCAGACAATGCGAGTACAAAAATAATTGCAGATGCTACTGTTTTTTTAACTTTCTTACACGAGGGGGCAGGTCATAAAAACACAATGGGTTATTTTGTTTACCCAACAAATAATCCTCCAACATCCAAAAGTCAAATTGATGAAATATTAGTTTTCCCAAATCTATCATATAAGAAAGAAACAAATGGATGTTTAGTTTCAGGAGATAAAGTTCAGTTAAGATACAAAAACCCCATAACTAATGTATGGAGCGACATTTTCCCTGCTGGAACTTCTATAGGTTGGGTTTTTGTAGCAATGGGTTATGAAAGACCTGATGTCAGTAGTAGAGGTTCTGTTGGAGCAGATAAAAGCTCGAACCACCAATTCTATTCTATATCAAGTTTAAATCCTGAGCCAGCTAGTGCAGATAAGAGACACTGCGTTGTTTTATATGATGAGCAAACTCAGTTTTCAGTTATTGGATTTGAAGATTGGCTTACACATCAAGCAGATAATGATTATGAAGATGTATTACTATATGTTAGTTCAAGTCCTGCTGGGGCAATAGAACCACCTCCAAATACTGTCGTTCCTTATGTACCGATACTAACAACATATTCAACTAATTATTCAGGAAGTATTGCATTTGAAGATCTCTGGCCATATAAAGGAGACTACGATATGAATGATGTTGTTGTGGAGTATAATATTAACCAAGTCTATAATCAAGATAATAAAATATTAAGTGCATCTGGTTATTATAAGCTTGTTCATGATGGAGCTAAATTAAATGATGGATTTGGTTTTCAGTTAGGTGTTTCTGATTCAAAAGTTAAATCATACACAGTTAACTCAACTTATACAGATCCTTATTCATTAATTCAAAGAAATGCGAAAGGCTTAGAGCAAGGGCAAAATTTAGCAACAGCAATTCTTTTCTCGAATGCTAAAAATGTATTTAACAGCTCTGCGACTGATAGGATGTTTAATTTTAACATATTATTTAATACTCCAATCAATTCTTCTAAATCAATGACTCCTCCCTATAATCCATTTATATTCACAAATAGTGATTTAAATAATTTAAGCAGGGTTCAAGAAGTTCACCTGCCAAATTACCTTCCTACAGCAAAAGCTGATAAGAGTTTATTTGGAACAGGACATGATAAATCAAATGAAAGTTTAGGCTTATATTATGTTTCAGATCAGAAGTTCCCATTTGCAATACATATTCCAACAACATATTTAGTTCCGTCGGAAATGATGAGGATAGATGCTTTTTACCCGAGGTTCAATGACTGGGTTAATAGTTTTGGTGCTAATAATACTGATTGGTATAATTTCCCAATTGGCACCGGTAAGTAATTGTTAAGAGATAAATAATACATAATATCCCAAATAAGTTAAAATCACAAACACTTATTTGGGATTTTATTATTTAATCACACATGAGTGTTTAATTTAATAATCGTTTTAAGGTTGTTATAATAGCTCACTTTAAAGACTCTTAATCTCTTTTTTAAAGAGCTAATATATCGAGATTTGGCAATAAAATATCTCAATAACTTGTTTGTATTAAAATTCTTTGTAATTTTGCACTATATTTTTCAACACAATTAATAACCTGTTATATGAAAATTAAAAACTTATATTTATTATTATTTATTCCATTATTATTCTTAGGCAGTTGTGTTTCAGAAATGGATAGTCCCGAAAAGGTAGATTATTTTGATTTTGCAACTGTAAAAAGATATAGATTGGATTTAACGTACTCAAAGATTAATGAATCAAAAATATTATTCGAAATCTATAAAGAGAATCCAATTAATGTAAATGGTAAAAAGATTAATAATATTAAGCCTCTTGCTAAGGGTTTTACAGATAAAAATGGACGTGCAAACTTTTTCGTATTTATCCCTTCGGGTTTAAAACACTTTTATATATACACTTCAGACTTTGGTGTTCCATCTTTATTGGAGGCTTATGCTGAAAACAATGTAATTAGGTTCGTTGATAACTCGATTGAAACTAAATCTACAGGAATTTTTGGGACTTCAACAAGAGATAATTTCTGGAACCTACAACTTGGGAAATGGGATTATAATGGAGAGCCTAAGGCTTTAATGACTCCAGATGTAATTGCAGCTAGACTTTTAACAGATGTTCGAACTACTTTGCCAGAAGGAGTTTCTGTACCAATAACTAAGCCTCACTTACTTTCAGATAATGCAAGTATTAAAGTTATAAAAAATGCAAAGGTATATGTTACATTTATGCATGAAGGAGCAGGAAATAAAAATTCAATGGGTTATTTTGTTTATCCAACAAATAATCCTCCTACAACCCAAGCTCAACTAAATCAAATTGCTAAAATATTAGTCTTTCCAAACGTTTCTTACTCGCAAGAACAATATGGAGCTTTAAAATCAGGTGATAAGGTTCAGCTAAAGTATCCTATTCCTAATCAAAATAATAAATGGAGTGAGACTTTTCCTGCTGGAACTTCTATTGGTTGGGTTATGGTTTCAGATGGTTTTGTGAAGAATAGTGCGTATACAAGAGGTTCGGTTGGAGTTAATAAAGCTAATAATCATAAATTCTATTCCATTTCAAGTTTCAATCCAGAACTTAGTCCTGCAGAAAAAAGACATTGTGTTATATTGTATGACGAACTAACGAAGTATACAATTATTGGTTTTGAGGATATGCTTACCACTGAAGGAGACAATGATTATAACGAGGGTTTATTCTATGCTAGTTCATTACCAAATGATGCAATAGAGCATCCTTCACATAATACTGAACCATCTACTCCAGTAGAAACATTATATACAACTAACTATTCAGGAACTGTTGCATTTGAAGACCTATGGCCATACAAAGGGGATTATGATATGAATGATGTGGTTATGGAATATAATATTGATCAAGTATATAATCAAGACAATAAGGTAATAAGCGCATCTGGTTATTACAAGTTTGTTCACGATGGAGCGCAGTTAAAAGATGGATTTGGCTTCCAGTTAGGCGTTGATGATTCAAAAATTCAATCATTCTCACTTAATACTACTTATACAGACCCATATCTATTTATACAAAGAAATGCAAAAGGCTTAGAAGTAGATCAAAACTTAGCAACCGCTATTCTTTTCACTAATGCTAAAGATGTCGCAAATAGTTCGTTAACTGATAAGATTTTTAATTTTAATATAGTTTTTACTGTGCCTATTAGTGTTTCTCAATTAATGACTCCTCCCTATAATCCATTTATCTTTACAAACAGTGACGTTAATAATATAAGTAGGACTCGAGAAGTTCACTTGCCAAATTATCCACCTACTGCAAAAGCTGATAGAAGTTTATTTGGTTTAGGATATGATAAATCAAATGAAAGCTTAGGCTTGTATTATGTTTCAGAAGAAAAATTTCCATTTTCAATACATATCCCAACATCGTATGTAGTTCCAACAGAAATGATGAGGATAGATGCTTTTTACCCAAGATTTAATGATTGGGTTAATAGTTTTGGTGCAACTAATGCTGATTGGTATAACTTCCCAATTGGAAGTGGTAAGTAAAACATAAGATACAAAGCATAAATAACATCCCAAATAAGTAAAAATAAATAACACTTATTTGGGATGTTTTATTTGCTGTTTTTTGATAAGAGAGGTTACACAAAAGCGTAAAAAAAGAGACGCGAATGTTCGCATCTCTACAATATAAATTATCAATTTAAATTTAATTATTCTTCTGTTGCAATTGGAGTATATTTTCTTGCTTGTAATTCTTTATCCAATTGATAAACTCCGTAGCCATTATCTCCAATCAAAGAAAGGGTGTCAATTATTGCTTGCACGCTTTCTTCCTCTTCAACTTGTTCGTCAATAAACCATTTCAACATTGATTGTGTTGCGTAGTCTTTTTCTTCTGTTGCTAATGCGTAGAGGTCGTTAATGTTTTTTGTAACAACTTGTTCGTGTGCTAATGAATCTTTATAAGCTTCTAATGGTGTTTTCCATGTTTTTTGAAGCTTTGCAAGTGGTCTTAGTTCTGGGTGAGCTCCTCTTGATAGCATATAGTTTAAGAATTTCATTGCATGGTCTTGTTCTTCTTTGAATTGAATTTCCATCCAATTTGCAAATCCAGGTAAACCTTTTGCGGAAAAGTCAGCTGACATTGATAAATAAAGGAATGCAGACCAATATTCTACATTTATTTGAGCGTTAATAGCTTCTTCTAATTTCTTACTTAACATAATATATTCGTGTTTTTAATTAATAAATCTTGTTTTTATTCTTAGACAAAGGTAATTGATATTTTAACCAATTACAAACTATTAACGACAAACCTCCACTTTTTATTGCGATACTCCTCTGTTGCATAATTTATTCCTATTCTCGGGGCTGAAATGTATTTAATTTCCATTCCATCGTCCTCAATCCACAGTTCATTGCTAATAGATAAGTCTGTTTGATTTAATTCTCTTGTTATATTAAGTGCTTTAGTTAGTTTGCCTGGTCCGTTATAGTTTTCAATCCCTCTAATCATAACTCCTTCTGGATTATCCTTCTTTCCACTAACTATATTTAATAGATTATGCATACCATAACATAAGTAAATATAAGTAATGCCTCCCTCTTCATACATTGGTTCATTTCTTTGAGTCTTCCCTTTATAAGCATGTGAGGCGGTGTCATCTATTCCGTAATAGCTTTCAGTTTCGGTTATTCTTAGCTTTATGATTTCATTCCCTTGTTTCCTGCAAAGCAATTTCCCTAAAAGTGAAGGAGCAAGGTCTAATGCATTTTGGGAGAAGAATTCTTTTGTTAATCTATTACTCATTCCCGTTAATTACTTTCTCTAAATATTCTTGCAAGTTCTTGTTTGTTTAATATAGTAAAGCTTTTTTGTTTAGAATAAATTAAACCCTCATCAATCATATCTTTAATAGTTTTAGAGAGAGCAGGTCTTGTAACCCCAAACATGTTTGCGAGTTCTTGTTGGGTATGAATAATTTCAAATTCATTCGAGTAGTGATAATGCGAGTTTTCTAATAGATAGCCAGCAATTCTACTTTTTATTGTGCCAAAACAAAGTGACCTAACTTTTGTGGATAAGAAACTGCTCCTATTTGAAATCATCTTTAGAAAGTTCATAAGTAGCTTTGGGTTTCTTTGGAGCATATAATTAAATTCGACCCTTGAAATCGGAAGAACTTTTACAGTTCCAACAGCAACAACTTCCACCGGAACTCTATTTGTTTCAGCATAGAAAATGGCAGGGGCAATAACTCCAGGGGCTGCAATTGTCTCTATAAACATATTCTTTCCACTAATATGAGTCATAGAATTTGAAACCTCTCCCTCCAAAAGAAGAAGTAAATATTTATATTCATCTCCTTGGTCAAGAATGGTTTCCCCAGGAACGTATGTTCTGATACCATATTGTTTACCAATCACTTTTGCAATTTCGTCCTCAGACATATCTTCAAAAAGAGGACAATTAATCAAGTTTTCCATATGCAAATATAAATTAAATATTTTGGTTTGTAATAAATGTTACAAACAATTCTTGTTTCATGGTCTATCTTTGCATCATAATTATTAACCTAAAAAATTAAAATTCTATGGAAAAAATGTTTTGTTTTCAATGCCAAGAGACAGCAGGCAACAAAGGCTGTGCAATAAAAGGAGTTTGTGGAAAAGAACCTCAAACATCTAATTATATGGATATGTTACTATATGCTACAAGAGGAATAGCAATAGTAAATATGAAGCTTAGAGAAAAGAATCTTGCAAGCAAAAAAGCTGAGCATGCAATAATGGACGCTTTGTTTGCAACAATCACAAATGCAAACTTTGACGACAGTGCAATTATTGCAAAAATTGACTATGCTTTTCGTTTAAAAGATACTCTTATTGCAGAAGCAAAAGAAAAAGGTATTGCTTTACCAGAAATGGATGAAGTATGGTTTAAGGTTGAGGCTCATGATTACTTATCATATGGTCCAAAGGTTGGTGTTTTAAATGAAACTAACGAAGATATTCGTTCATTAAAACAACTTGCACTTATTGGCCTTAAAGGTCTTGCAGCTTATGCAGAACATGCATTAAACCTAAACTATGAAGATGCTTCTTTATATGAAATACTTGAAGAAACACTTTACGGAGTTAGTTCTCACGAATTAGGAGCAGATGAATTAACAGCTTTAGTTCTTAAAGTTGGAGCTATTGGAGTAAATGCAATGGCATTACTTGACAAAGCAAACACATCTACTTACGGACACCCAGAAATAACTAAGGTAAATTTAGGAGTAAGAAAGAATCCTGGTATTTTGATTTCAGGTCACGATTTAAAAGATCTTGAAGAACTTCTAATGCAAACTGAAGGAACAGGAGTTGATGTTTACACTCATGGTGAAATGCTTCCTGCAAACTCATACCCAGCTTTCAAGAAATACTCTAATTTCGTTGGAAACTACGGTGGATCATGGTGGCACCAAAAAGAAGAATTCTCTACATTCAACGGACCAATCTTATTTACAACAAACTGTATTGTTCCTCCAGCAAAAGATGCTAACTACTTAGGTAAAATCTTTACAACTGGAAGTTCAGGACTTGCAGGAGCAATTCATATTGTACCAAGAGAAGAAGGAAAACAAAAAGATTTCTCTCAAATCATAGCAATGGCTAAAACATGCGCTGCACCAACAGAAATTGAAACAGGTGAATTAGTAGCAGGTTTTGCACATAACCAAGTTCTTCAATTAGCAGGAACCGTTGTTGAAGCTGTTAAGTCAGGAGCTATAAAGAAATTTGTTGTAATGGCAGGATGTGATGGTAGATCAAAATCAAGAAACTACTATACCGAATTTGCAGAAGCTCTTCCAAAAGATACAGTAATCTTAACTGCAGGATGTGCTAAATACCGTTATAACAAACTTCAATTAGGTGATATCGGTGGAATTCCAAGAGTACTTGACGCAGGACAATGTAATGATAGTTATTCATTAGTTGTAATTGCACTTGCTCTTAAGGATGCATTCGGTTTAGCAGATATTAACGACTTACCAATAGTTTATAATATAGCTTGGTACGAACAAAAAGCAGTAATTGTTCTTCTTGCACTTCTTTCATTAGGAGTAAAGAACATACACTTAGGGCCAACACTTCCAGCATTCCTTTCACCAAATATTGTTGATGTTTTAGTTAAAAACTTCGGCATAAGTGGAATATCAACTGTTGAAGAAGATATGAAAAACTGGATAGCATAATTATCCAAACCTATTAAAATAATTTTAAGAGCTAACCCGAAAGAGTTAGCTCTTTTTTTTGTTCTGTGATAGTTATAGAAATAGAGTTTAGACATAAATAAATAATAACGCAAATAGATGTTAGTTAGTTATTTATTTAGTTAGTTAGTTAGTTAGTTAGTTAGTTAGTTAGTTAGTTAGTTAGTTAGTTAGTTAGTTAGTTAGTTGCTAAATAAATGTAATTATTTTTGGTTAATAGGATATTATTCATATATTTGTAGCAACCAAACTCTCAAGCTAAAATAATAAGTACTTCCCCTGACCTTAGAAATTTCATAGTAGAATATTATCTCTTATTAGTATAAATAAAATCAAAAATGCAATGAAAAAATCTAAATTTATCGCAGTAATGTTAGTAAGTCTGTTTATTTCAAATGGCGGATTACTTGCAACTAATTTTGCTTCAAATCAAGAAAAGATACAAAATGATGATGGCAAAAAAGATAAGGTAACATTAATAGCTAAGAATATGGATGAAGCTAAAAAGTTAATTGCTTCAAAGAAATCTGAAGGGTGGGAAATGGTATCGATGCAAAAAAATAGTGATGGGACACATACGCTTTTATTTAAGAATGAAAAGGAAAGAAAGTATTCATCCGTTGAAGAACTCCTTCTTGATCACCCAGGGGATAAATTCCCAGATGGAGATTATATCAGTGAATCATCAAAAGGCGAAAAAATTGTTGAAACTTTTGTTGATTGTAAGCTCGTTAAAAAAACAGTTAATGGTAAAGAAGTAGCTATAGATAAATAAGTATTTTAATAAATAGAACTCTAATGATATATAGGCTAACTCGTAAGGGCTAGCCTTTTTTTTGTGCTTTGTAATCAATGTTACAGAACTTTGTTTTCTTTGGTTGTATTTTTGCATTAGAAATTAAAACTAAAAACTAAATACGATATGAAAAGAACAGTAATAAAAATAGATGAAGACTTATGTAATGGTTGTGGACAATGTGTTACAGGTTGTCACGAAGGAGCATTGCAATTAATAGATGGCAAAGCAGTTATGATTAGTGAAATGTATTGTGATGGGCTTGGAGCATGTATTGGCGATTGTCCTGTTGGAGCAATTGAACTAATTGAAAAGGAAGCAGAGGCTTATGATGAAATAAAGGTTATGGAGCGTATTGCATTAAAAGGAGAACATGTTGTTGTAGCTCACCTAAAACATATGAAAGACCATAACGAATTGGAATATCTTCGTCAAGGGATAGAATACCTAAAGAAGCATAATATCAACTATGATTTATCATCAATAGAAACAAAGGAAGAGAAGATGAATGAAATCAATTCTTTTGCAGGTTGTCCAGGCTTAGCTTCTCAAAGCTTTGAAAAACCTCAGGCAATAAAAGAAGAAGAAGAGTTTAGTACTGCAAATCAAAAATCAGAACTTACACACTGGCCAATACAACTCCACCTTCAAAGTCCAACAGCATCTTATTTCCAAAATGCAAATGTATTAATAGCTGCTGACTGCACCGCATTCTCAATAGGAGCATTCCATTCAAAGCTTCTTAAAAACAAAGTCCTTTCAATAGCTTGCCCTAAATTAGATTCAAATAAAGAATCATACCTTGAGAAAATAACAGCAATGATTGATGTTGCCAAGATAGATACCCTTACAATTGCAATGATGGAAGTTCCTTGTTGTGGAGGCTTAATTCAAATAGCTAAACTTGCAAGAGAGAATGCCAAACGCAATATCCCAATCAAAGCTATTATAATAGGTATTAAGGGAGAAATACTTGAAGAAAACTGGTTATAATCTTATATGTCATGTCAAATAAAGATTTAGGTTAGTACTTTATCATATCAGACATTCATTTTATTATTACCAATAGATAGGGGGATTGATTTATTTCAGTTCCCTTATTTTTTTAGGATTAAAGGAGTTTAAAGACTTTAAGGACATTAAGGTCTTTGAACTCTTTAATCTCTTTCATTGTTGTCCGATAAAAAATTATAATCCCAATTAATCCAAGTTAATTATCTTATAATCAATTCTCCAATTTTATTTTCAAAAAGTCAAGCCCCCTCTTTTTTATGTCTCGAATAATGGTAGCTGA
>JBAYYI010000010.1:0-43867 GCA_041673165.1 Bacteroidales bacterium | reverse complement strand
TTGTTACGGGTATGTGGTCTTTTACTGTTCCGTTTTCAATTGCTGATACTATTAATTCTCTTTTATTTATTGTTGTCATTTCTTTTTTTTTAAAGGTCTAAGGTCAAATGTCGAAAGTCAAAGGTCGTTGGATCGATAAGAACTGCTACCTCAAGCCGAGGATTGCAGCCATAAGGGCTTGACGTACGTAAACTCCGTTTCTTGCTTGTTGAAAATAATATGCATGCGGAGTTTTATCTACATCTACTGCGATTTCATTTAATCTTGGTAATGGGTGTAATACTCTCATATTATCTTGGCATCCCTCTAAGGTTGATGCATCAATTATACAAGAGTCTTTTACTTTTTCATAGTCTAGTGGGTCGGAAAACCTCTCTCTTTGAACTCTTGTCATATAAATAATATCTGATACTGAAACGGCATCATTTATATTGGTATATTGGTAGTATTTTAGTTTTGCTCTCTTGATATGCATTTTCACAGCTGATGGTAGTTTTAGAGCTGTTGGGGATACTAAGTGGAAGGTTGCATTGAAATTACACATTGCTTCAACTAAGGAATGAACTGTTCTTCCATATTTAAGGTCTCCAACAAGGGTTATTTGTAAGTTCTCTAAGGTTCCTTGAGTTTTTAGAATTGAATATAGGTCTAACATACACTGTGTTGGGTGTTGGTTGGAACCATCTCCTGCGTTGATTAGGGGAACTGAAGATACTTCTGCTGCATAACGTGCTGCTCCTTCAATTGAATGTCGCATTACTATTATGTCAGAATAAGATGAGAGCATTTTTATTGTGTCGTGTAGTGACTCACCTTTGGCTAGGGATGTTGCAGCTGGATTTGCAAACCCAATAACTTTTGCACCAAGCATTGAGGCTGCGGATTCAAAACTTAGTCGAGTTCTTGTAGAGGGTTCAAAAAAGATTGATGCCACTACCTTGTCTTTAAGGATTTCTTGTCTTGGATTTTCTTCAAATTCAGCTGCAAGTTTAAGAATTTCCAGATAATCTTGCTTATTGTAATCAGAAATCGAAATTAGATTCTTGTTCTTTAAATTTGTCATATATTCCTTATTATTATTATTTTCCCTTATTAAATCCTTATTCTTATCTCTTAAAATCAAAAAAAAAGCGACTAAGAATAGCCGCTTTTTCTAAAAATCAAAACTTTTAATATCATAATAGATATTATTTAAAGTGTTGTCTATGTTTTGTATTTCGAACATTTACTTCAAGTTTATTTCTGCAAAAGTAATGTTTTATTTTTAATAGATAGTCTTTTTTTATTTTTTTATTTTAGGTGTTGTTTTGCTTGTTTATGGTTAGGTTGGATTTCTAATACTTTATGAAAATCTTGTTGAGCTTTTTTAGTATCATTTAATTTTTCGTAAGTGATTCCTCTATTAAAATAAGCTTCAAGGAAGTTCGTATCAGATTCAATTGCTTTAGTAAATAAAGTTAGTGCATCTTGGTAGGATTGCTTTTCAACCAAATTAATATATCCTACATTATGAAGTACATCTGCATGCTTTGGATCAATAGTTAAAATATTTTGATATGTATCTAAGGCTTTTTGAATCATTCCGTGTTCTTGGTAGAAAAGTCCTAAAGCATACATCGCATTTAAGTTTTTTGGATTTATATTTATTGTACTGTTTAGGTAATCTATTGCTAAGCGATCTCCTTTAAGAGCATAAAGCATACCTAATTCTTCAAATGGTTCTTCGTAGTCTGGCTTGAGTTCAATTGCTTTCTTATAGGATTGAACTGCATGAACGGTATCTCCTTTTTCTTTTAATGCCCACCCTCTTAAATAATAAGCTGTAGGATTTATCTTATCTATTTTAAGTGACTCATTAACATTAAACATTGTTTTATCATAGTCCTTTAGAAGCAATGCTATTTCTGCCGTTTTAAGATAGGCCTCGGTTGATTTATTATCATATTTTAGTGCTTCTTGAAGGGCAGCAAATGAAAGAGTTGTTTCTCCTGATGCAAAAAGGATATCAGCTTTACGAACATAGTACTTAACGTTCTTTTTATCAAAATCTATGGCTGTTTGAATATCCATAAGACTTTCTTTTAGTTTTTCTTTTTCCAATAATACCTTTGAACGTGCATAATATAGATCAGCATTCTTTGGTTCTTTCCTTATTTTGACGTCCAAAAGAGCTAGTTCATCTTTTATTTTGTTCGTTTCATCTTTCTTTGGACCATTACAAGATATTCCAAAAACAATTATCGATATGATTATTAGTTTTGTAAATTTCATATTCAAATTTCTTTTAATTATTCAACGTGCAAAGGTAAGAAAATAATAGAAACTTCAATTTATTACAAAAAAATATTGAAAAAAGTTTGGTATTTTAAAAAAAATGTTTATCTTTGCCTCGTAATACAAAATTTATTAACCAATAATTATTGCTTATAGAATAGGATAACTACTTTTTTTTAATCACATATTCATTTTAAAAATAAAAAAAGGAGGATTCCTATGTTATACGATAAAAAAAGCGATAATGAGTTAGTTGCAGCTTATATGAATAATGATAAGCAAGCGTTTGAAGTTTTGTTATCTCGTCACAAAAACAAAGTTTACAATTATATTCTTTCATTAGTTAAAGACAAAGCTCTTGCTGATGACATATTTCAAGACACACATATTAAGATTGTTAATACTCTTAGGAACGGAACCTATAGAGATGAGGGTAAATATATTCAATGGGTTATGAGGATTGCTCATAATTTAGTTATTGACCACTTCCGTAGAAATCAAAGGTTCCCTACTGTGAGGACTGATGAAAATTTTGATATTTTTGATGTTCTTGGTAATAGTGAAGAATCTATTGAACAAAAAATCATTAGAGAGCAAATTAATGATGACGTAAAGAAACTTATTAGACAATTGCCAGAAGAACAAAGAAAAGTTTTAATTATGCGTCACTATTCTAATATGAGCTTTAAAGATATTGCAGAAAAAACAGATGTTAGTATCAATACTGCATTGGGAAGGATGCGTTATGCTTTAATAAATCTTCGAAGAATGGCAGAAGAAAAAACTACATTACTTCATATGTAAACTGAATCTTAATTCTTAGTCAATACAATAATATATTTGTTAGGTCGTTTTTAATTAAATTGACCTAACAAATATTTTTTTTATGAATAAAGATTACAACTTTTCTGAATTATTGAACCATTGGGAAGAAGATTTTTTATTAAATGAAGATTCTAATATGGTTTGCCCTAGTAATAGGATTATTACAAGCATAATTTCATATGCGAATATCTTTAGTGTTTACTCAAAAAGCTTAAAAAAGAATCTTGAGTTTTGCTTGAACTAATTGCAGGACCTTGTTCGGCAGAGAGCAGAGAGCAGGTTTTAAGTACTGCTAAGGAGATTGACTCTATTGACGGAATTAAATGGTTTAGGGCTGGCATTTGGAAACCAAGGACTAGACCTAACCAATTTGAGGGAGTTGGAGATAAAGGATTAAGTTGGCTTAAAGAAGTTAAGAAAACTACTTCCTTAAAAACAATGACTGAAGTTGCTACTCCTTTTCATATAGAGAAATGCTTAGAAAGTGGTATTGATGGAATTTGGATTGGTGCAAGAACAACTACCAATCCTTTTTACATTCAAGAACTTTCTGAAAGCCTAAAAGGTGTAGATATCCCCATTTTTATTAAGAACCCATTAAATCCAGACATCAAACTTTGGATTGGTGCAATTGAAAGAATTAAAGCCTCTGGAGCAAAAAACATTTATGCAATCCATAGAGGTTTTTCTTTTGCTGATAATGGAATTTATAGACAGACTCCATATTGGAAAATGCCAATTGAATTAAAGAGATTAATGCCAGATATTCCTATTATTTGTGACCCAAGTCATATAGCAGGACAAGCATCTTTAGTTAGGGAGATATCTCAATCGGCAATAAATATTGGGTTAAATGGACTTATGATTGAAGTTCATAATAAGCCAGAAGAAGCCTTGACTGATAGTAGCCAACAAATCACCCCTTCTGATCTAAGTACATTGTTAAAAGAATTAATAATTCCTCAAAACATCATTGAGAATATTAATCCTATTTTCACTATTAGAGAAGAAATTGATAGCTTAGACTTTGAACTTATTAATATAATAAAACAAAGAATGGGCTTAGCAATTGAGATTGCAAGAATTAAGAAAGAAAAGAATATTCCAATACTTCAAGTAAAGCGTTTGGATGAAATGATTATAAAAAGAATTGAAAAGACTCAAGGTACTATCTTAGATAAAGATTTTATTAAAGATATATTTGAATCAATTCATCAAGAATCTATAAGAATACAAAACGAAATAATTAAGGATAAAAACAATTGAAAACTGATAGTAAAGGTAGACTTTACTAATTGAATTGATATGATAATATTAGATTGTTAGTAAATCATACAATGGTTTTGATTGAATTAGAGAAAAAAAGATAAATAGATAATAGACTGATTATAAAAGAATAGTTTATTTATTGTAATTGAAACAGAATATTTATTTAATTTTTATATAGCATAAGTTCAAATTATTTCGTATTATTGCAAAGTCAAATTAATGATTAATAACTTAAAAAAAGAAAAATTATGAAGGTAAAACACTTATTATTAGGTATCGCTTTAGTTGCATTAACTGCATCTTGTGGTAAAAAAGAAGCTGCAGTTGAAACTACAACTGATACTGCTATTGAAACTATGGCTGAAGAAGTTGTTGAAGCTCCTGTTGAAGAAGCTACTGCTCCTGTTGCTGCTGCTCCAAAGGCTACTACACCAAAAGCTACTACACCAAAAGACAAACCAGCTCCTAAGGTTGAAGAACCTAAAGTTGATCCTTGTGACAAAATTGTAACTGATTATGAAAGTTATGCATCAAGACTTAAAAGTGCACAACAAAGAAAAGGAACAGGTACAGAAGCTCTTAAAGAATATTTAGAACTTAGAAAAGAAGCTACCGCAAGAGAAGCTGCTGTTAAAGCATGTGCTGATAACGCAACTTACAAGAAAAGAATTGGTCAAGCTATGATTCAAGTTACTAGAGCTATTTAATTAGATTCTTTTAATTTAAGAAAAAGCTGCTAAGTTAATTAGCAGCTTTTTTTTATGCCTAAGATTTCCTTCTTTTTCTTATCTTTGCATATATTTTACTAAAAAACTTATTATAGATATGAAACTAAAGCCAATAATTACCTCCCTACTCTTTTTAATTCTCTTTTCATCTTGCGTTACGGCTCAAATTGAAGCCCAACCTCCAAACCTAAGCAAAAAAGATATATTCATCAATAATAAGATGAAGTCAATGAGCCTACAAGATAAGATAGGGCAGATAATAATTATTGCTTCCGACACCAAAAACAATACTCCCTATGTAAATATGATTTCAAAGTCAATAGATAGTTTGAATATTGGCGGTATATGTTTTTTCAAAGGTAGTGGGGATATAATGCTTGAACTTAACAAAACATATTCAAAGGTTGGCAAAACACCTCTCCTATTCAGTATTGATGGAGAATGGGGTTTGGGAATGAGGATGACAGATGGTTTTTCATTTCCTCGTCAAATTAGCATTGGAGCTACCGATAATGATTCTTTAGTTTATGAAATGGGAAAGAATATTGCACTTCAGGCTAAGGCTATGGGTATTCATATTAACTTTGCTCCCTGTGTTGATATTAACCAAAACCCTAAGAACCCTGTGATTGATTCACGTTCATTTGGAGAAGATAAAGAAAGAGTTGCAAAACTATCATGGGCTTATGCAAAAGGAATGCAAGATAATGGAGTATTAGGCTCATTAAAGCATTTCCCAGGTCATGGAGATACAGAAGTTGATTCACATTACGACCTTCCAACAATTAATCATAGTAAAGGAATTATAGATTCCATAGACACCTACCCCTTCAGATACTCAATTGATAGAGGGGCTAAAATGGTTATGATTGGACATTTGAATATCCCAAGTTTGATTTCCGACAAGAAACTCCCATCTTCCCTAAGCAAGGAAGTTATTGACGATTATTTAAGAAAAGAATTGAAATTTAATGGTCTTGTTATTACAGATGCATTAAATATGAGTGGTGTTACCAAAAATTATGTTGATGGTGAGGCTGAGGTTAGAGCTCTAATGGCAGGCGTTGACATTCTCCTTATGCCAAAAAACGAATATAAGGCAGTCACTGCAATTCTTAAAGCAATAAAGGATAAGAGAATTACAGAGAAAGATATAGATACAAAGTGCAGGAAGGTATTAGAATTAAAATATGACTTAGGTCTGTTTTCAGAAACAAAGAAAGAGATTGCTCTTCCAAGCAAAGAACTAATTAACCAAGCAGAAGAAATATCCAATCTTATATCTCAAAAAATCATAACCCTTGTAAAAAACACAGATAATAACCTCCCAATTGTAGATAGACACAATGCTAAAATTGCTATTGTGCAACTTGGTTCTGAAGATATAAAAGAGTTTTCTTCAACAATTAAAACATATAATGATGCTAAGCTTTATCAAATAAAAGATGGCGATTCTATTGTTCAAATCGCAGAAGAGCTTCAAAAATATGATTATATAATTACTGTTATTTGTGGAGATATAACAAAGAGGGCAAAAGATAATTATGGAGTTACTAAGAAAGCTGTTGAGGATATAAAATTCCTTCAAAAGGATTATAATGTTATTCTTGCCTTATTTGCTAATCCATATTCTCTTAAGCTTTTCGATAGTTTAGATTGTATAAACTCAATTCTACTTGGTTATGAAAATATGCCTTATATGCAAAAAGCATTAGCTAATAGCATTTTTGGATTAAATGATGTTGAGGGGAAATTGCCTGTAACTTGCACAGAAAAATTCGCAGTTAATCATAGCTTGAAGTATAATGAAGATAAGATGTATTGGGCAAACTATGTTGAAAACGGAATAAAGGTTGAGTATTTGAAAAAGATTGATAGCATTGCCAATAACGGAATATCTCTTGGTGCATATCCAGGTTGTCAAATTGTTGTCTTACATGAGGATGATATTATTTATTCTAAATCTTACGGATACCTAACCTATGATTCAATTGATAGGGTTAATAAAAACACAATCTACGATGTTGCCTCCCTAACAAAAGCATTATCCACTACCCTTGCAATGATGAAACTCTATGAAGAAGATAAATATGATTTAGATGATAAACTATCGAAATACTTACCATACTTAAAGCATACAAACAAGAAAAAAATAACAATCAAACAAGCACTTTCTCATAATGCACAGCTAAAAGCATGGATTCCTTTCTACACAGAAACCCTAAAAGACAAGAAGCCAGACCCTTTATACTACTCTTTTAACCCTTCTGCAATGGAAGATTATATCATGGTATGCGATAGCTTATGTATAAAGAAAGATTATAGAAGTGAAATACTAAAGAAGATTGCTAAAAGTGAGTTAAACAAAAAGCAAGGCTACGTTTACTCCGACTTAGGCTTTATTCTACTTGGAGATATGATAGAAGTGATTACTAAAATGAAATTAGATGAATACGTTTCAAACAATTTCTATAAGCTAATGGAACTTAATCATACCTCATTTAACCCAAGAAATAAGTTTTCCTTAGATAATATAGCTCCAACTGAAAACGATAATTATTTTAGGAACAAAATTATTAGAGGATATGTTCACGACCAAACTTCGGCTATGATGGGTGGAGTTGCAGGTCATGCAGGTTTATTTTCTAATGCAACGGATATTGCTACAATTTGTCAAATGCTAATGAATGAAGGCACATATAATGGAATACAATATTTGGATAAAAAGACGATAAGAACCTTTAATAAAACTTATTTCAAAGACAATAGAAGGGTTTTAGGATTTGATAAACCTGTTAAGGACGCAAAAAATAATAATTCCCCTTGTTCAAAATACGCATCAGAGAAAAGCTACGGACATACTGGCTTTACAGGAACCTATTTTTGGATAGACCCAGTTGAGAAAATAGCAGTTATCTTCCTATCAAATAGAGTTTACCCTTCAGCTAATGATAATAAGCTATCGAAACTAAATATAAGGACAAGCATTCACGATGTCGTTTATGAGGGAATAAGAGATGGGCAGAAAATAAAATCAATTAAAGATGAAGACTAACGAGTCCCTTCTTATAGAATATGCAAAGACATATAATATAAAAGAATTTATTGAAACAGATCCCATTCAATTTCCCCACCACTACAAAGACAAAAAAGATATTGAAATATCTGCATTTATTAGTTCTTGGTTAGCTTATGGCAATAGAAAAGCCATACTCAAAACCTTAGGAGATATACATAAGGAATTTGATAATAAAGAGTATTTATCGCCATATAACTATATAAAAGAAAGAGGTTTTGAAAGATATCGAGGCGATGAGAAATCATTATATCGTTTCTATAAGAATAAAGACTTCTATAATCTCTGCCAAACCTTATTTACCATCTATATTGATGAAGAAAACCAAAGCTTAGAGCAGAAGATAGAAAAAGAAATCAAGAAACACCCTCATTCAAACAACCCTTGCCTTGATATAATTGATATAATAATTCATATTTTCAAAGAAGTAGAAGGCATCCCAATAAATAACACATCTGCATGCAAGAGACTTTGTATGCTAATGCGCTGGTTGGTTAGAAATGATAGCATTGTAGATTTAGGCATTTGGACAATTATCGAACCAAAAGACCTAATTATTCCTGTTGACACCCATGTTCATAGGCAAGCACTAAGACTTGGACTAACATTTTCTAAGCAAGCCAATATGAAAACAGCAATAGAGATAACAAATAATATCAAAACCATATTCCCCTTAGACCCCACCCTTGCCGATTTCTCACTATTCGGCTACGGAGTCAATAATCCAAAATAATTAACTAAGTGTAAACTGCATTTAGTCTTAACTTGAATTTTGTAAACCTTTATTAGGACAAATTATTTCAGCATAAGAATTTTTTATATCTTTGTATTCATAATGCTCCCTTGCCAAGGGAGGAGTCTTCCCTTGCCAACAGAGGATTACTCCCTTGGCAAGGCAGAGGCTCTCTGTTGGCAAGGGAGCTTTATCGAAATAAAGAAAGAGAAGTTTAAACTAATGATTTAGAATGCTTAAACAGGGTTTTAAGGAATCCTTATTTTATAGACTATTTATTTTTAAGACTTTTATTGTAAAGGGGATGGTAAAGTAATAGTGTTTCTTTAAGATGCCTTACGTTTAGATGGGTGTATATTTCTGTTGAACGAACGCTTGCATGCCCCATCAGTTCCCTAACAACCATAATATCTGCTCCTGCTAACATAAGTTCTGTTGCAAAGCTGTGGCGAAAAGTATGTGGATGGATGTTTTTATCTATCCCTGCCACGATTGCAACTTCCTTGATTGCCTTAAAAGCTGAAATTCTTGATAACTTCCCTCCTCTTTGATTTAAGAAGATGAACTGTTCACAGCCCTTAGTGGGTTTGACTTTTGAGCGTGTGTTATTAATAAATAAATCAATCTGCTTGAATGCAATCTTATTAAGTGGAACCCAGCGTTCTTTATCTCCCTTGCCTATAACCTTGATTAGTTCTTGGGTCTTATAGATATCTGAAATTCTTAGGTTTAAAAGCTCCGACACTCTAAGTCCTGCACCATATAGAACTTCAATCATTAGATTTATCCAAGCACCTTTATAGGTTGATTTGTCGATTGAGTTAATCATTTTCACAATCTCATCATTGGACAAAACAACTGGCAATCTGCTATCTAATCTTGGTAATTCAATTAGCTCTGTTGGGTCGTTTTCAACAATGTCTTCTATCAAAAGATATTTGTAAAAAGACCTTATGCCTGAGATTAACCTTTTTTGTGAGCTTATTTTAAGGAGTTTAATTTCTTTATCCTTGTCTTTATCTAATGCTTGAAGTGTTTTAATGAACTTTTGTAAATGCTCATACTTTAAGCCTTTAACGCTAATGTTTGGATAATGGCTTTCTAAGAATGAAAAAAGTCGATTACAATCCCTTAGGTATGCCTCTTTTGTGTTTTCGGACAAGCCTCTTTCTAATAGTAGGTATTGCTTAAAGCCTTTTAAATAACTATTCCACATTTAAAAATATCAAAAGATTATCTTTTTCTTTTCTTCTTCTCAACTGAGTATCCAAAGAACCCCAATTTCTCACCAAGGGAGTAGTATTTACCGTGTGAATATGCTAATAGATTTGCTTTTTCAAGTTCAAAACTATCAGTTTCTGGGTTTATATACTTTTCATCGGCATAGACATTGACTACGTTTGCAATAAACATATCGTGGGAGCCTAATTCCTTTATCTCCACAACCTCACACTCAATGCAAAGTGGGCTTTCCTCAATCATTGGTGCCTTAATCTTTTGACAAGGAATTGGAGTTAGTCTTGTTTCTTCAAACTTATTATAATCTTTTCCTGACCTAACCCCTGCCCAATCGGTAACTCTTGCAAGCTCTTTGGTAGTTAGGTTTAGTACAAATGATTTTGTTCTTGATATAATTTGATGGGAATGTCTTGATTTTTGCAATGAAATATAGCACATTGGAGGATTGGAACAGATTGTGCCTACCCAACTAACTGTTATTATGTTATATTCCTCAGGGGTTTCTCCACAACTAACCATAAGGGCTGGTAGTGGATAAATCATGGTTCCTGGCTTAAAGTTAATTTTAGACATTCTATTATAAGTATTTGATAGGTTTTATTGTAATCTTGGAAGGAATAAACTTGCTTGCATCTCCTCCAAAGGATAGTATTTCTCTAACAAAGGATGAGCTTATTGCTGTGTCTTGAGGTTGGGTTAGAAGGAATATTGTTTCTATTTCAGAATTTAGTTCTTGATTAATTAGTGCTATATTTCTTTCATATTGAAAATCGACTGAGTTTCTTAATCCTCTTAGGATGTACTTAGCTTCTTTTTTCTTGCAAAAATCAACCAAAAGTGAAGAAAACGCTTCAACTTTAACCTCTGGATGATCTTCGAAGGTTGTTCTTATCCATTCTAAGCGCTCCTGTATTGGAAAGAAGCCTTTCTTAGAGGTGTTCTCTCCGATGGCAACAATTACTTCGTCAAATAAGGTTAACGCTCTTAAAACAACAGATTCATGCCCTTTGGTAATTGGATCGAAGGAACCTGGAAAGATAGCTATTCGTTTATTCTTCATTTCTTTTAATGATTAATACATTTCACGATTAATATTCCTATCAAGATCCTTAGTAGAACGCTCATTAATCACATAAATCAATCTAAAGGTTAGGGCATTATGATAAAAATCTCTTTGCCAAGATTTGTAGTCAGGTGAGCCTTCAAGAAAACCATTATAATAGGTTACATCTTTTCTAATAGGCACAATAGAGTATTGGTATCTGAAATTAAATTTCAATCTTTCCCAAATTCTAAATCGAATATCGAATATTAGAGAAAAATCATCTCTATTAAAATCTTTAACTGTTGACATATCAGGTCTATCCATCCATTGAATAGGCTTAGTAGGAAGTCCCCAATCTTCTTTCACATCAATTAATCTTGAATATTGAAGTCCTGCTCCAAAGGTCCACCTTCCTACCTTATCTTCATAGTGAGCCAAAAGTGGGATTGAAACATATTTTATTTTAGTATTATATTTAAATGGGTCTAATGGTTCTTTTGCTCCAAGCTCATTATAAAGTACTTCCATACTCATTAGCCATGACCTATCCTTGTTTAAAGGAGCCATAACCCCTATTCCAATATTTGGGCTGATTCTATTATAACCAAAAGATTGGTCTCCATTCATTTGTGCAAAATTAACTCCTCCAATAATCATCCCTTTAAAAATTTGAGCTTTTAAAGGACTTGAAAGTGAGAATATAATCAATGCAAATGCTAATATTTTAAAATTTCTGTATTTCATTTTTATCCTACTTAGTGATGTTATGCAAGCCAATAAACCTTTTTAATCAATAGATGTTACAAGTAAGTAAAACTCTAAAAAGTTAAATATATTGCAAAAATACTAATTCTAATCAAAAACCCAATAGCTTTGCTACTATTTATTCTTTCAGCGTATTAATTTTCTAACTCTTCGTATTAATTTTCTAACTCTGCGTATTAATTTTTTAAAACAGCGTTTGGGAAAATTCTTTCAGCGTTTTAATTTTCAAATACAATAGTGCATAAAAAAAGCATCTTAAATCATTGACATAAGATGCTTGAAGATAAAAAAATAATAAAAATTTACTTCTTACCTTTTTTAATTTCTTTTAGTCCAGAACCTGGTTTAAATTTAACAACTCTTTTAGCTGCAACTTTAATAGCTTTTCCAGTTCTTGGGTTACGTGCTGTGCGAGCTTCTTTGTCAACAACAGTAAATGAACCAAAACCAATAAAACTAACTCTTTGTCCTAATTTTAATTGTTCTTCCAAAACATTTAGAAAAGCTTCGTAAGCAGTACCTGTTTGTTTTAAATTCAAATCCGCTTTTGCAGACATCAAATGGATAAAATCTTTTTTTGTCATATCAAATAATTTTTAAATGGTTAGTGCTGCAAATGTAATAAATTTTTTGAAAGTTGTATACTTTTTTTCAAAAAAAATAATAAATTTAGTTTTTAACTACAAAACTGCTATCCAATCTATTGCCTCTTAGAAACTCATCTGCCTTCATGCGTTTTTTGCCACTCTGTTGTAAATCAAGTATTTTGACAAAACCATCTAAGCAATATACTCTAAATCCGTCTATTATATTTACTTCAACTGAGCCTATGTTTTTATTATGCACAATATCAACAAATTCAACACCATAAACCTTCAAAAACAAGTCAGTTTGAGTCTTTTCGTTAAAAAAAACAGTTGTAGCACTTGGATAAGGACACATTCCACGCACAAAATCCACTATTTCTTTACCTGTTTTATGCCAAGGAATAAGGGTTGTGTCTTTATAAATTTTTGGTGCTAAGCTCGGCTCTATCTCAATATTATTTTGACAAATAGTTTTAATATCACCATTTTTAAGTGCTTCAAGAGTTTTAAGGATAAGTTCACCACCCTTAACTTTCATCCTATCGTGAAGTTCTCCTGTTGTTTCTGCCTCCCCTATTTCAATCTTCTCTTGAAACATAATCTCTCCCTGGTCAATCTTATCATTTAGTAGAAATGTTGTTAATCCTGTTTCTGTTTCTCCATTAATGACTGCCCAGTGAATTGGTGCTGCTCCTCTATATTTAGGGAGAAGTGAGCCATGAAGGTTAAATGAACCCATTTTTGGCATTGCATACACCTCTTTAGGCATCATTCTAAATGCAACAACGATGTTTAGATCAGCTTTGAGCTCTCTTAACTCTTGGAGGAAGGTTTTGTCTTTAAGGTTTGTTGGCTGTAATAATTCTAAGTTATTATCTAAGGCATATTGCTTGACTGCTGAAAAATTAATTTTATGTCCACGATTTGAAGGTTTATCGGGCATAGTCACAACACCTACAATATCATATCCATTTTTAACTAATGAATCTAAACAAGTAACTGCAAAATCAGGAGTACCGAAAAAAACTATTCTCATTATTTATTTTTAAAGGAAGTTTATAAGTCTGCCATCTTTAATGCGGTAATGGCTGCTTCAATTCCTTTATTCCCATGTTTACCACCACTGCGGTCTTGTGCTTGTTCAAGCGTGTTGGTTGTTAGAAGTCCAAATATAACAGGTATTTCTTTCTTTAAACTTACCTGCATAATGCCATTTGCAACTGCATCACAAATAAAATCAAAATGTCTTGTTTCTCCTTGAATTACACAACCCAAACAAAGTACTGCAGAAATCTTTTTCTTTTCCAAAAGACTTGATGCTCCAAAAGGTAGTTCAAAGCTTCCTGGCACATATTGAATATGTATGTCTTTTTCGTCAACTTCCTTTAATTTAAGTGTTTCTACTGCACCCTCTAATAGAGCATTGGTTATTTCTGAATTCCACTCTGAAACTACTATTCCAAATATTTTGTTTTCTCCCGAGGGAACTTCATCAATATTATATGATGATAGATTTTGTAATACTGTTGACATTTTCTTATTTAATGTTTTAAATTTATATTATTATCTGATTGTTTTTTTTGAATTAATTTAGGAATTATCCCTTTATCTTACTCTAATTTTAGAGTTTAGTGTCAGCTCTTCGGTTTTTAGTCCGTTCATTTCAATAATCTGCCTTGGAGTAACCTTAAATTGATTTGCAAGCTTAACTATACTATCTCCTTTTCTAACTTTCCAATATCTCCAAGTTGTTTTATCTTCGTTATTTATTTCATAATTAATTGGCTGATTTCCTCCCTTTGCTAACAAAAGAGTATTTGATTTGTTGGCATACTTATCTTTAAAAGCATAGTAAGGTTTGCCCTCGAAGGTTTTGTTTATCTTTACCAAATGAGTAAGAGGTTTTCTCTTCTTTATTTGTTTTTCTGCTCTTTCAATTCCAAAGAAAGTCTTCTCAATATTAATATGTTTTGTCCTTAGTGTTCTATTCTTAATATCAAGTATCCATTCTGGGTCAAAGGTTTGATATAGACATCTACATTCGAAATGAAGGTGAGGCCCTGTTGAAAAACCTGTATTGCCACTATATCCTATAATATCTCCAGCTTTAACCTCTTGACCTACCTTAACTATCATTTTACTTAAATGTGCATATAGGGTTTCAAGGTTATTGAAATGGCGTACAAGTATCATATTTCCATATCCACCATTCACTTGAGCAACTCTAACAACTCCATCAAAAACAGAATAAATAGGTTCTCCTGTATTTAAAGCAAAATCTATTCCTCCATGAGGTCTTTCCCATCGCCAACCGTAAGGAGAAGACTTAACTCCCCTATCGCAAGGGAAATGAAAAGATTGGTTCTTCCTTTCGTCGATAAGTTTAATTTTAAATTCGTCAGGGAATTCTCCAAAGTTAAATGAAGGCATCTTAACCTTATTCGTACACCAAGTATTATTATATAAGGTTTTGCAAGGTGCATTCTTATTTACAATAATCTTCTCTTTTTCTTCATTCTCTTGTTCAGCAGATTTGATTAAACAATCTTTTAAGCTGTCAGGAGAAATTAAAGTTTGGGAATTATTGTTTATTGTTTTTGCACTATTTTGATTAGAGTGCTTTGAACTTGATTTCGCCTTATTCTCATTATCTTTATTAGGCTTATCTATTGATGAGGGTTTATTAGTTTTATTTCTATTATTATGAAGAGAGTAAAGTGAATCTGCAATCCTTCTATTTGGACTCCTTAAATCTACTTCACTATCTTTCTGAGCATAAGAAAACATACTCAAAGACATTAATAAAGAGAAAAATATAAAAAGTCGTTTTTCCATTAAAAAAATAAGTCTATAATTTATAAACTACAAAAATACTAATAATATTTTATATCGAGGATGAAATGAGTCTATTATTGATTATATAATTAGAACAAATAGCATTATTAGGGCTGTTAATAGACAACCTATAAGATAATTATGAATAGTTTGACTTGAAGAATAAAGATTTTGAATGCGGTAGGAATAAATTAATAATCCTGAACAAAATATTGAAATCAAAAGAGGGAATATTGAGAAAACAAAGTAATATTGTATAGTTAGGAGAAAAACATAAAAAGTTATAGCTCCGATAATTACTATCTCATATATGATTGTTATCCTATTTCTCAAAACAAGAGGGATAAGTGAAGCATAAACAGGAATAAGCAATCCCATATTAAACCAAGATGATATGTTAAGCATTGAAAAATACATATAAGAAACAAGATATGAAATACATAGTATAACATAACTTGTATTCGTTTTCTTTGCTTTTTCTTCAGCATTATGAAAGCTGCTATCATTAAGAAGATAGATAATGAAAATTGGGAATAAACAAGAAACAAGTATATATAAGGTTATTGATTTTAGAATAACTGAGCTAGCACCCTTATAACCATTAAACATTACCATTAGAAGTAAATAGTAAATAAAAGCATAGACAGCAATGAATAATGGATTGAAAACAAATGTTATTTTCTTAGCTATCCTCTGTTCTGTATTCATTTTCAATATACCGATTTTCTAAGTCTTGAAACTGGAATATTTAAAGTCTCTCTATATTTTGAAACCGTCCTGCGAGCAATTGAATAACCTTTTGATTTAAGAAGTTCAACCAATTGGTCATCTGTATAAGGTGATAGTTTGTCCTCTGAATCAATCATTCTTACAAGTTCATTCTTAATTTTATCAGTCGAAACCTGCTCTCCTATGTCATTAACCATAAAGTTTGAAAAGAAGTCCTTAAGTTTGAAAACCCCAAAATGAGTTTGTGCATATTTATTACTAACAACACGAGATATTGTTGAAATATCCATATCAACCTTATCTGCAATATCAACCAAACGCATAGGTTTAAGTTTTTGAATATCTCCTTCTATGAAATATTCATGCTGATAATTAATTATTGCTTTCATTATTAGATAAAGAGTGTCTTTCCTCCTATTCAAAGCATCAATAAAAATGGTAGCTGATTCCAATTTTTCTCTTAGAAAAGTAGCTGTTTCTTTATCTAAAGGGTTTTTACTTTCAGAAACCTCCTTTAAAAGATTTTCATAATACTTACTGGTTTTAACCTTACGTTTTGAATAGCTATTAACTTGGAAATCTATCTTTCCATTTTGTTGGAAAACCATAAAGTCAGGAATTATTGAAATAGCCTCATTTCCATCTGAAAAAAGAGAGTTTCCTGGTTTAGGATTTAGTTTAACAATCTCTTCTATTGCATTTTGTAAATCTTCTTCCGAGCTTTCAATCCTTTGTATTATTATATTATATTGCTTCTTTTTAAAGTACTCAAAATAACGCTTAATTACTCTTTTAGCAAGTAAGATAGGCTTTGTCTGTTTCTTTTTATTTAATTGAATAAGTAAACATTCCTGCAAATCTCTTGCCCCTACACCCACAGGATCAAATCTTTGAATAATTGATAATACCTCTTCTATTTCTTTTGTATCTACTTCTAAATTTTGACGAAAAAGAAAGTCATCAACAATTGAAGGAATTGAGCGGCTTAAATATCCTGCATCATCAATATTACCAATTAGTTCTAATCCAATTAATAATTGTTTTTCAGAAATAGGCTTAAGTTGGAGCTGCGAAATTAAATCTTCGTGGAATGTAGTTTCTGAAACAAAGATTTGATTTCTATCTAATTTTTCGTAGTTATCGTTATTCTTAAAACTAATAATCTCATCATCATTAGGAAACATCTCCATATCTCCAAAAACATCATTATCAACATTCCCTTCTTCCTCTTGAGCATTTTCTTGACCCTCTTCTGTCTTTTCAGACTCATCTTCTTCAAGGGTTGGATTTTTCTCAATTTCATCCTTAATCCTTTGTTCAAGAGCAAATGTAGGTAACTGCAGCAGTTTCATTAACTGAATCTGTTGCGGAGATAGTTTTTGTTGTAGTCTTTGGAGTATGCTATGAGATATCATATTTCTTAACTATTGGCTTATTTAAAACTCAGCATTCTTTGGAGTTCTTGGGAAAGGTATTACGTCACGAATATTTACCATTCCTGTCACAAAGAGAAGTAAACGTTCAAAACCTAATCCAAAACCACTATGAGGAACAGAACCAAAACGACGAGTATCTAAGTACCATTTCATATCCTTAGGCTCAATGCCGACCTCTTTCATTCTTGCAACAAGCTTATCCATATTGTCTTCCCTCTGACTTCCTCCAATAATCTCTCCAATCTTAGGGAATAAAACATCCATAGCTCGGACAGTTTTACCATCAGTATTTTCTTTCATATAGAAAGCCTTAATCTCTTTTGGATAGTCAATAAGGATAACTGGTTTCATAAAGTGTTTCTCAACCAAGTATCTTTCGTGTTCCGATTGAAGGTCAACACCCCAAGAAACAGGGTATTCAAATTTTTGTTGTGAAGCTTCTAAAATTGTAATAGCATCGGTATATTTCAATCTGATGAAATCTGTATCTACAACGTGATTTAGTCTTTCAATCAATTCTTTATCATACATACTTTGTAGAAACTCTAAATCATCTTTACAGTTTTCTAAAGCATAACTTACTAAGTATTTGATAAACTCTTCAGCCAAGTTCATATTATCTTCCAATTCATAGAATGCCATCTCTGGTTCAATCATCCAAAATTCAGATAAGTGACGAGGAGTATTTGAGTTTTCAGCCCTAAAGGTTGGTCCAAAAGTATAAATCTTCCCTAAAGATAATGCACCAAGCTCCCCCTCCAATTGTCCAGAAACAGTTAGTGAGGTTTCTCTACCGTAAAAGTCTTGAGAATAATCAATCTTTCCATTCTCTGTTCTTGGAATATTGTCTAAATCAAGAGTAGTTACTTGGAACATCTCACCAGCTCCCTCAGCATCAGAAACTGTAATTAATGGGCTATGCCAATAGAAGAATCTCTTATCATTATAGAACTTATGAACAGCAAAAGCCATTGCATGACGTATTCTGAAAATTGCACCAAAAGTATTTGTTCTTGGTCTTAAATGTGCAATTTCACGCAAGAACTCTAAGGTATGTCCTTTCTTTTGAAGAGGATAAGTTTCTGGATCAGCCTCACCATAAAGCTCTATTTCTGTTGCTTGAACTTCAACATTTTGACCTTGCCCAACAGACTCAACTAATTTTCCATTCACCCTTAAAGATGCTCCTGTTGTAATTTTCTTAACTAATTCTTGATCAAAATTAGATAGTTCAACCACAACTTGAATATTATGAACAATTGTTCCATCATTTAGTGCAACAAAAGCAATATTTTTATTCCCTCTCTTGGTTCTTACCCAACCCTTAACACAAATTTCACTTCCTATTTGGTCGTTTGCTTTTCCTTGCAAAAGATCAATAATCTCAATTCTCTTTAAATCTTTCATTTGAATAATTAGTATTTTTTTATTTATCTTTTTATATAAAATTAGAACCTTTTTCAACCTCTACATCGGTAACAAACTGTTTAATTCTTTGTTCCTGATTCTTTGCACAAATCATTAATATATCGTCAGTATTAACAACAATATATTCTTTTAAACCTTGAATAACAAGAAGTTTATTTGAAGAGTTGTTAATAACGCATTCATTAGTTTCATACATCATAACATTCTTACCTACAACACTATTATTGTTATTATCTTTCTCTCTAACATCGTAAATAGCACCCCAAGTTCCAACATCACTCCAACCAAACTCAGAAGGAATAACATAAACATTAGATGCCTTCTCCATTATACCATAGTCAATTGAAATAGAAGGACAAGCTGAGTAAGCTATTTTTATAAACTCTTCTTCTTTAGGAGTATTGAAAACATCCATCCCTTTTTCAAAAATATTATAAACTTCAGGCAAAAGTTCTTTCATCGATTTATCAATACTTTTCAATGACCAAATAAACATACCACTATTCCAAAGGAAATCCCCACTTGAAATAAATTGTAATGCCATATCATAATCTGGTTTTTCAGTAAAAAGCTTAACTTTATTCATCTGCTTCTTTGAGCTAAAGAAATTAGATTGAATATATTGTATATAACCATATCCAGTATTTGGAGAGGTTGGTTTAATTCCAAGAGTAACCAAAATGTCATTATCCTTACTCTGATTCAACCCCATTTCAATAGTTTCAATAAAACTATCCTCATTTACAATAAAATGATCAGAAGGGGAAACGATAATATTTGCATTTGGGTTTATCTTACCAATCTTAAAATTAGCATAAGCAATGCAAGGAGCAGTATTTCTACGAGTAGGCTCTGCAATTATTTGATTGGGATTAAGATTAGGTATTTGCTCATTCACCAAATCTCTATATATCCCATTTGTTACTATATATATATTTTCTCTTGGACAAATTCTTTCAAATCGTCTAAATGTTGACTGTATAAGAGTCTCTCCTATTCCCAAAACATCAATAAATTGTTTAGGCTTAGAAGTTTTACTCAGTGGCCAGAACCTTGTTCCAATTCCACCAGCCATAATTATGCAATAGTTATCTTTATTCATATCAATTTTTAATAATTCAGAGTACAAAAATACTAATACTTTGCTGTATTAACAAAATAAAACACATAAAAAGAAAAACAAGGAGAGGTTAATCACTTATAATATCAAAGAGAATACCTATAATCTTCTTATAGCATAAGATATAATAAGATAATAATAAAATTATAGAAGCAATTAAAAGAAATTATTTAGAAGTCTTAGTGTAATAGAAAAGCCCAAATAACAAATCTTTAAGCTTTGTTTATAGATACTATAACCCTTTATATATATTCCAAATCCAATTAATTAGAATAATTATAATAGCGATAATAAAGTATTTTGTATCCCATTTGGTTTTCATTGCCTTAATAAATGTATTCTTCTTTCTTATTAGATCATAAAGCAACCAAAATATAGATATTATTATAAAAGCATTAACAATAACAGACAAGGGGTTAATATATAATGCATCTAATATATTTCCTTGACTTATGCATATTGTCGAACGTATCCCTCCACAGCCTGGACAAGGAATCCCTATTGTTTTCTTAAATAAACAAACGGGACTTATTGAAGTAGAATAAGCTCTAATTATCCAAAAATAAGCAAGTAATATAGATATAATTATAGATATTTTAAATACATTACGCTTCATTATGAATGATACTTTGATTAATAACCAAGGGTCATCATTAGCTTATTGAAATTATAATCTTTTGTATATTGAGTAACTAAGAACCAATCAACAACTGTCCAAATTCCAGCTCCTCCACAAGTTATAAGCTTAAGAATACCTAAACCTGTTTCTCCAACCATAAATCTATCTACACCCAAATGCCCTAAAAACAATGAGAACAAAAGCATTGTTGTAGTGTTTTTCAACTCAATACACTGTAGCATTGTGAATTTATCATCATCTAATTCCAATAATTTCATTCTAATTAATCCTAATTTGTCACTAGAAAACTTCTCTGCATTAGCAACAATGTACATATCAACCTTGTTCTTTTCCATAATATAAATTTGTTTGTTTCCCAATCTTATTATTAGGCTTTTAGGAATGATGCCTTTGATAATATTAACAATTAACACTGCAAATATAATATTTATTTATTCATATTAACACAATTAGAGAAAATTATTACAAAACTTCTAATAATTTAATCAAATGACTCCAACCTACACTTAAATTTAGGCTTTCGAGCTTTATTAATTATTTATTTCGTATTTTTGACAATTAATTATGATAATTATGAATAAAAGGACTTATTTCGTTTTAGTTTTATTGGTTATATCCTTTTCTTTTAATGTTTTTTCGCAAGATTCAATCACTTCAGCTAAAAAAGCATTCCTAACGAATGGAGTTAGTAGCTTTGGATTTAAGGTTGGTTTGTCAAAGAAAGATGTTTCAAACGATATGCTTTTTACAATTGTGGAAATTGATGAGATAAAGAATGTTTCTGGAGATTTCTCCTTATCAGGTTCTTGGTTTATTGCAGACAATGTTGCTTGGGGAGGAAAGGTTAGTTATGGATTTTCAGATAAAAGACTTACCGTTAGTGCTAAGGTCTTAGATCTTTTGATTGATGCCTCAACCTATAATTCAAATGTGGTTTCATCTTCTTTGAATATTGGAACTGGAGTAAAGAACTATGTGCCGATTGGAACCTCAAATCGTTTCTTTGTTTATAATGAAACAAATGTCTCCTATTCTTATCTTTCTTCTCTAACAAGAGATGTTTATGATAGAGGTGGAGATATTAAGAAGCTAATGAAGACAACACATGAGCTAAGCATAGGACTTTCCCCTGGATTTATGTACTTCCTTAAACAAGGTTTTGCATTTGAATTTGCTTTCAACCCAATAGTAATGTATTATAACCGTTCTTTTATCAAGCAAGATGAAATAAAATCAGGCTCTGGAAGTGATATGTCTATCGATTTTAAGTTAAATCTATTTAATGTTTACTTTGGATTTGCTTACTATTTCGGAGTTTAGTTTTTTTGTCCACAGATTTTCACAGATTAATAGGATTTTCATTTTACTTCTGTGTTAATTTCACTTCGTGGCTCTCGACCTCTGGTCTTCGGGTGTGAAAATCTGTGGACAAAAAAAACTAAACTTCGCGTAATTCGTGTAATTCGTGGATAAAAAGAGAAAAATAATAAATATGAAAAAGATAATAATAGCTTTAGTTTTTCTTGCAACTTTCTTTGTTTCTTGTGTTGATGAGAAGTTCTATACAGAATCAAAGGAATGTAATATATTGGTATTTGAGATAGAGGGTCAGATATCTAATCGAATAACAACTGGCTCACCCTTAGATACAGGTATTGTAGAGATAGGTATTCCAATATCTATGAATTATAATAATCTCATTGTTAGCTCTGCAAAGTTTTCGCCACTTGCAAAATCTGATAAAGATCCATTAAAGGTTAAAGATTTCAGTACTGATGTAGTTTTTAACATTATTGCAGAGGACGACAATGTTTCAAAGGTTTGGAAAGTCAGAGTATTCTACACAGATGCACCATTGCAACTGGCTTATTCAAATATGAAGAAGTGGACAATAGCGAAAGATGAAAATGGTAATGCTATAAAGATATATGATACCTACGCATATTTCCCAGGAGAAGCAAATATGTTTTCACCATGGCAAAATGGAGCAAGAGCTAATGCATTAACAGGTTTCTTTTCTGTAAATCCAAAACCTAACGTTGAAAATGCTGATTACGCATCAATGGACACAAGACTTTATGGCGTTGGAGCTATGATGAATGTAGCAATAGTAACAGGAGCTTTATTTACAGGTAAGTTTATATATAACTCTTCATATTTGCCAGGATACAGCACAGAACCCAACCCAAGGAAATTAGTTAATTTAGGTACCCCATTCTATCAAAAACCAACACAGGTTAGGTTCAAGATGAGATATAAGGCAGGATTAGTGATGAAAGATGGTAGGAATGCAACCATATTAGAAAACGACTCAGAACAAAGACCATCAAAAGACTCCTGCGAGGTTTATTTCTTACTACAAAACAGAAATCTTGATGCAAGTAAATATTATAGAGTAGCAGCAGCATGGCTTAGAACAGGCGATGAAGTAGGTAGCTTTGAAACAGAAGCAGGATTTGTTGAGATAACCCTACCTTTTATTTATGGTCAACCAAATGCTCAAACCCTATTAGAAAATCCATATATGAAAATAGGTGGCGTAAGAGGTGAAGTAATATTCTATAAGTTCAAACCAAATGGACAAACCTACGATATAACAGAGGCAAAAGAAACCTACGCACCATCAAACTCCCCAGTAGATAATATTATAGTCTTAATGAGTTCTAGTGCATATGGAGATAAGTTTTGGGGAGCACCAGGCTCAAGACTTGATATAAAAGATATAGAATTTGTCTATTAAGAGAATGCAGAAAAGAGAAGAAGCGTAATTAGTATTTTTTAATGATTTTGGTTTAGCGTTTATTATTTATCAACAACAATAATAGGTATTATAAATATTATGCTTTACTTTGCAAGACTAAACCAATTTGAAGCAATAGAAATAGTTTTTAAATTAATAATAAAATAGAAATGAAAAAGACTTTCGTTTTAGCAATAAGTATCATCCTAAGCAATCTCCTATTGGGACAAGCATCTGGGAATATCAACTATCAGAATCAAACAAGATATCCTGAACAAAACATTAGTGTTTCTAACCCCTCAACATCTAATACTTTATTAAGCGTTAAAGGATTAGCAAATGTTAAAGCAGATTCATACCTAGCAATCTTTAGCGTAAATCAAGTTGGTAAGACAAGCCAGGAGGTAAATGATTTAATTGATAAAAGGATAAAACAATCGGTAGATGAAATAAATAAACATAAGGGAACAGAGGTATTTATAGATATGATTTCATTTGTACCTATCTATGAATTTGAAATAGAAAAGAAGATATTTAGCAAAACAAACTATAATGAAATACCTAAATCCTTTGAATTAAAAAAGAATATTCATATAAAATATTATGACCAAAATCAACTAAATGATTTTATTAGTATCTTATCGAATCAAGATATATACAATCTAGTAAGAGTAGATTATTTCGCTAGTAACCAAGACTCCATCAAAAAACAACTAATGAATAAATCGAAACTCATACTCCAAGAAAAGATGAAAACCTATCAATCATTATTAGGAATTTCCTTTGACACATTAGATAAGAGCCTATCCGATGGATATAGAGTTCTTCTCCCAGTTGAAATGTATAAATCATTTGAAGCATATAATAGTTCTTCATTAAATGAAAAGAAATCTCAAAATATAAATTTGGCAGACAAATCCCCAACCCTCTACTACCAACCAATAGTAAATAAGGAATTCGATTTTGTAATCAACCCAATAATAACAGAGCCCGTTATTCAAATAATGTACGAGATAAAATTACTTATAAACAAAGAAAATACAAATAAAGAAATCAAGACCCAATCCAAAAAAGAATATATCCTAATAAGCCCTAATGGAGAGTTGAAAAATATTAATTTGTAAAAGCCAACTCGATAATATCCTTTAAATATACTTAATTAAATTTAAAACTAATTAGATACTAATAAATGAATTTATAAGGATATTTATTTTATTATTAATAATGATTTTAAGTGTAATTTTCTTATTTGTCTTTCTAATAAAGAGTTCTGATGTTTTTTATGTTAAATTTAATATTTCTTGCGTTAAAAAAACATAATAGTTTGCTAATCTCGATTTTTTAAGTATTTTTGCCTAATCATAATTACTTTATTTTCAAAAAAGCAAAAACATGAAAAAAATTTATTTTATTACAATTTTGGCAATATTATTGTCGGGTTGTGCAGTAAAAATAGATACAATGAGTGTCTATGTCCCCGAAGAAGGTGGAATTAATTTTACAAAAATAACTGATGAAAACAAAGAGACAATTTCTAATCCTAATGTGCAGTTTTTATCTGGTATGATGGCTTGGTGGGGAAATCCTTTAATATCTCTTTCTCCAGATGGGCAAAATATTGCATATGTTTCATTTAAAAATGGAGCCCGAAACATTATGGTTAAAGCCACTACGAATACAAGCATGTCCACACAAAGAACATTTAGGAAGTTTGTAAATGATGTTTGCTATTCTCCTGATGGTAAAAGTATTTGTTTTAGTGAAGATAATAATCCTTATTCTTATTTATATACAACAAACGCTAAACAAGGAACTATAATACAACAAATTTCAGGAAATAGTGTTTCTGATTATGCACCTTATTATTCTAAAGATGGTGAAAAAATCTTTTTTGCAAGACAGTATCAAGGTTCATACAGTATTTGGAGTTATGAAAAAGAAACAAATTTATTCACCAATTACTGCTACGGAACTACTCCACACCCTATCAATGATGAAGAATTTATTTGTACAAGAATAAATCAAAAAGGACTTTCCGATATTTGGTTAATTAACTACGTTAAAGGAACAGAGTCTATTATTTTAAGTATTGAGGGGCAAAGCTTTTCTACACCTTCTCTTTCTCCCGATGGTAAATGGATATTATGCACAGGCAATACTAAACCGCATGGAAAAGACACAAGAGGAAATTTAGACTTATATGTTATTAGAAATGATGGCTCTCAACTAACTCAACTAACATACCACCAAGGTCATGATGCATCTCCTATTTGGTCTAAAGATGGAAAGTATATTTATTTTCTTTCCCAGAGAGGAACTGAACAAGGAGAGTGGAATATTTGGAAAATGAATTTCCAATTATAATAGAGAACAGTTTATTAATTTAAAACATTAACATTATGAAAAAGTTAATTATTATTTTAATTGTATTTGTTCTCTTTTCTACAAATGCTTATTCACAAATGATCCAAGTAAAACAAAATAAATCCATAAAAACTTATAGCACAAATAATTTCTTTTTACTTGATGAAGGATTTTCTCCTTCCCCTCAATTTTCTTATGGAATTACTTTTGGAAGAGTTAAAAGGATTGGTTGGTATGGAAGTATTTTGTTGGGAACCAACCTAAGAGCAAGCGGGGATTATGAATCCGATAATAGTTCAGGATTTATTAATAATGATTTACCTTTTTATTCTGGCGAAAAATCTTTCTCTCGTTTTGCAATAAATACAGGTGGAGTTATACGTTTTGGCGAGCCAGTTTATTTGTATGGAGGTATCGGATATGGATACAGAAATACATTTTGGGAGCTATTAAATAAAGAGCAAGTTAAGAATACATGGTCAAGTTATTCTGGTTTTAATTTTGAAATAGGTTTAATCTTCAAGATAAGGAATTTTATATTCTCTACAGGAATATCTGCCTTAAACACAGATTATATGGACTATAAAATAGGTATTGGTTGGAATTTTAAAAGTAAAAAAACAAAATAGTCATGAAAAATATAAATATATTAGTCTTGATATATTTAATATTTTCTTTCTCCTCATGTCAAGAAGATATAGATATACCAATAACGAATCAAGAAATAAAAATAGAAACAAATCAAGCAACACAAATCACTTCAGTCTCAGCAAAAAGTGGAGGTCGTATTCCTGAAATAATAGGAGCTTTACCTATTCTGTCGCGAGGTGTTTGTTGGGGAGCAAATCCAACACCTACAATTATTTCTAATGGCTTTAGTGTAGATGGTCAAGGAACTGGAGATTTTGATTCATACATACAAGGATTAAATCCATCTACAAAATACTATTATAGATCTTATGCAAGTAATGAAAAAGAAACCGTTTATGGAGCAGTAAAAAATTTCACTACTTTAAGTCAAAATCCAATTGTAACAACAGTTTCTGCAACATCAATAACAGAAAGCTCAGCAAAACTAAATGCTACGATTAGTGCAGGAACTGAAGCAATTACAACAAGAGGTTTTGAATATAGACTTACAAGTGCAAGTTCTTGGACTAGAGTTACAATAACTCAAACAACTAGTGCAATAACTCATCTTCTAACAGGCTTAACTGCAAATACAGCTTATACATATAGAGCATATGCAACAACTGTATTAGGCACTGTTTATGGAACAGCTAAAACTTTCAAAACCCTATCAAAAACACCTCCAACCGTTATAACAAATCCTGCAACTTCAATAACAAAAATATCAGCAACCCTAAATGCTACAATTAGTGCAGGAGCTGAAGCAATTACAACAAAAGGTTTTGAATTTAAACTTACAAGTGCAAGTTCTTGGACTAAAGTTACAATAACTCAAACAACTAGTGTAATAAGTCATCTTCTAATAGGCTTAACCGCAAATACAGCTTATACATATAGAGCATATGCAACAACTGTATCAGGAACTGTTTATGGAGCACTAAAAAGTTTCACTACTTTAAGTTTAAGTCAAAATCCAATTGTAACAACAGTTTCTGCAACACAAACAGGTAGCAATTATTCATCATCTGGATTTGATTACGATGGTACCCATTATAATTATAATTATGAGTATTATTGTAAATTTGAATTTAGATATGAAAACACTCAATATGCTGAAGAGATAGGATTTAGTATTGATGGTGATTCGTATCATTTTACAACTAAAGAAGATGGTTTAAAAAATCCAGAATGGATTTTTTTCTCGAACTCAAATAATACCACTATTACTTATCAAGCTTATGCCAAAAAATATGATGGATCTTATATTTATGGAGTAGAGAAAAGTGTTTATTTATATTATGGTGGTAAAAACAATAATCCTCAAAAAAAATATTTAGACCTTAGTATAGATGAAAGCACGCCAGTGAGAAAAAATATCAAGAAGCAATCAGATAATAATAATAAAATCAGTACTGCTGTTCAAAGAAAAAATTAAAACAAATCTTTAAGAAGAGTATTTACTAAATTGAATATATATAAATTAAATTTTGATAAATTACGAATACTCAAAGTTAGAATTTTATCAAATCATAATTCGTTTATGTTCAAAATAGCAAAAATATGAAAAACAATAAGAAGTTCAACCCTTATAATATGTAATATAATTCAATTAATCATTTTCTCATTTCATAGGATTATTGATAATGTCGCTTAAGAAACTGGCTTTATTGAGATAACCCTATTGGAAAATCCATATATGAAAATAGGAGGTAAAAGAGGTGAAGTAATATTCTATAAGTTCAAACCTAATGGACAAACCTACGATATAACTCAAGCAGAAGAAGCATATGCACCAACAAACTCATCAGTTGACAATATCATAGTCCTAATGAGTTCAAGTGCTTATGGAGATAAGTTTTGGGGAGCACCAGGCTCAAGACTTGATATAAAAGATATAGAATTTGTTTATTAGACCAAACTGAATCAAAGAAAGAAAAGTCTAAAACAAAGGATTAGAAAATTATAACGCTGAAAGAATCTACTGAATCGCTGTTTCAATACCCAAAAGATGCACATCATTTACCCCAAATGATGTGCATCTTTCGTAGTGAATGATGTGCATCTTTTTATTTTAAGGAAAATTAAGAGGGAATTTTGATAAGAAACTCAAGGACTTAATCCTATTGTTTCTATTATGCAAATATACGAAATATTCCTGAAATAGTCAATAGTTTTATCAAAAAAAAATCATTTTAATACCCTATATATCAATTTATTTTGTAATATTGCATTTATTCAATTTGATTGAATTAGAAACCTAAACACATATATTATGAAACGATTTATCCTTATCATAGCAACTCTCCTAAGCTTTGGAGTATTAAATGCTCAAACAAAAGTATATTCTGCAGATGGGTATAGTAAAGGAACGTTACAATATATTATTGATGGCACAAAAGTATATTATGCCGATGGATATAGTAAAGGTAAACTAGCTTTAATAGTAGATGGTAATGATGTCTATTATGCTGATGGTTATAGTAAAGGTAAGAAAAGTATGATTGTTGAGGGTGATAAAATATACTATGCAGACGGATATAGCAAAGGAAAATTATGTATGATAATTGACGGGAACAAAGCTTATCTTGCAGATGGATACAGTAAAGGTAAACTTCTCTTTATATCAGAAGGAGATAAAATATACTACGCTGATGGTTACAGTAAAGGAAAATTAGCAGCAATTATAGAAGGAATAGCTCCAAAATCACTTCTATATATTATCTTAAATAACTAATCCTGTATTTTCTCACTTTGTTTAAGTGTTTCATATAGTTGCAACTTGTTGAATAGAATGGGAATTAGTTATTAACTTATCCATCTTAAAAAAAAGGAGTCCGCAAACTCCTTTTCATCTTGTAAAAATATATTAATAGGATACTAAACAATTCGCTCAATAAAAGTTATATTTAGAACATAAACTTGAGCCTTGAATCGAAAACTTATTCAAAAAAATCCTAAATCCTTAAAATCGAAGCGCATAAGTTAATCCATTTGCGTTAAATTCTGAATTATGATATAGACTTAGATGACCTTTTTTCCAAGCCTTTTGTGCTTTTTTGTTTTGAATCCCTTTATTGGTAATCCATATTGTTTCAGAAATCCAAATAACCGCACCTAAAGATAAACAAGCATAAGATATTACATTGTAAGTTTTAGCACTATTGAGGTACTCATTTCTATTCATATTTTTTTCTGGATCTGCAAGATATAATTCTTCATCTGCAGTAGAATAATTATTATATTTATTATAATCATTATTAGACATTTTTTTTATTCCTACACCTGCTCCAATAAGAAGATAAACTGATACAGCAGTGCTAACTCCATTTTTTTCACCACCTGTTACATTACTTTTGCCCCATCCTGGAATTAATATTGATAATAATCCATTTGAAGGACCTCCAGTTCGTCTCATCTTAACAATTTTATGATTATTATATTCTTGATTATTGATGGTGATTGGGTTTAGATTAAAAGTATATATTCCTATCGGACTCTTTATTAATTCTTTGGTAATATATGTTTGGTAAGTTGGATATTCAATATTTTCTGAATTTATAGTTTTAGATTTCTTTTTAACTACAACAATTGAATTTTTAGACTCTACTCTATATACAAATTCAGCCTTTGCTCTTACAAAACTATTCTCAATTGATAATGGCTTTAATCTAATATTTTTAGCTAGACTTTCAATACCATTCTTTAAGGCTTTATCTTCTATTGAAGATTTAACCCTGGAGCTTGTTAGTCCTAAACTGTCTAGCTCACAAATTATTGTTATGTATGTTCGATGAATAGTTGGTAAATTTAATAAGAGATCTCTCAATCCAATTTCAAGTTTATCGTAATATATATCATAATCTGCTTTTTCAACATCTTTATAATCGTGAATTGTTGACTTAAAGTAAATAACATATTCTTCGATATTTCTAATTTTCTCACTTATGTAATCTGAAAATCTATTAGGTTTAATTAGTAATGCTTTATTATACTCTTCTATTGATTTACTGTATTGTTTACTATTATAAAAATCATCTGCATTTTGACATAAAATATTAATATCGATATCATTTAATATATCAGAATGAAGTTTTTTTGTTTCAGGCTTTACTCTAATTGCTTGGCTATAAAATTGCTTAGCAGCTAAATAATCTTTTTCAGATAATGATTGTTCAGCTCCTTGAATAGCGGAATTATATTCCTCTTCTATTTTTCTAACCCTTAATTCTTCAGCCTTTTGTTCTTCAATTTGCTTGAAATTATAAATATAAATCATATAATAAATTTCAGAACCATCTTTAAAATTTCTATTCCTATTTTTTACAAAATTAACCTGGTAAGTTTCATTTCGGTAAATACTTTCAAAGCCTCTTTCACTGGAAACTTTCTCTTGTGTTTTAGTAAAGCCTTTTCTACTAAGCTGTATTCTAAATTGATTAAGTTCCAACTCGTCTGAAATAGAATATAAAGTAGCATTATTATAATTTGGGAAAGTATAAGCATAAAACCAAGCCTTAGCTCTATTCTGATATGAATCCCTATCAAAAGCCCAAGTGACTTTTTCGTGATTCAAAGGCATTTCTTCATCATTATAATCAGATTCATCAGCATCAGTTGAATATATCTTCCACCCTTTTTCGGTTAAGAACATATCTATATGATTCAAATCATTATTTTGAACAAGTTGCAGTAAATCACTTAAGCTAAGTCGAGCTTTTTGTATACGAGCCACTTCTTTTAATTCATTCTCAACTCTTTGACGTTCATACTCTTTTTCTGTTTTTTGTCTTTCGTAAGCTGCTTTAATATTTTGAGCATTACTAATTGATATAGTCCCAAAAAGACATATTATCAACAATATACATTTTTTTAAACACATAATCATTTAATTCTAATAGACTATTTCAATTGCTTCTGAATTGGAAAGAATTTCTTTTATTAAAGAATTAAATTTTTCTTCTTTAATTCCTACTAATAGAGTTATGGTATTACTTTCAAACTCAGTATTATTATAAATAGCAAAATTTAATTTAGCACCCTTTTGAGATGATGCATAAATTTCCTTTTGTTTACTTTGACTTTCTAATTTCAAACCATAAATCCTTTCTAATTCAATTTTCAACGCATTTACTATTTTTCCACCTTTATCATGAGCTTCGCCAGCTAATACAATTTTATATTCTACGGCAGCTAATTTACCAGAAAAATTACTTTCTTGGAACATAGTATATATTGATTCTGAGAAATAAAAATTAGTTCTATTAAGAATAATATCACTAGTGATTTCATCATTCTGATATGATAATAATTTATATTCTGATTCATCTCTTAAAGTTTGAGAATAGATTGGATTTTCTATTAAACTCTTTAAAGTGACAGATGAATCAAATCCTTTAAATGACTTATTGTTAACGTTTTTAAAAAACTCAGTAATGAATTTAGATGCATCATAATAATTTGTTTTAACATAACTAAATAAACTTCTCCCAAATCCATCATACATCATCATATAAATATTTATTGGTTCAACCACTTCATCAAATTGAGGATTAATTACATATGTACCTTTTTTATCAATAAAACCCCATTTATCACCACTTTTAACAGGAGAAATATCTCCAATAAAACCTCTTGTATCATCAAATTGAGGATTTATTACAATTTTTCCTTTTTTATCTATAAAACCTATTTTTTTAGATTGTACAATTGGAGCTAATCCATTTTTAAAAGATAAAGCACCATCAAATTGAGGGTTAATTACCGTTTTACCTTCTTTGTCTATAAATCCAAACTGCTCTCCAATCATTACTAAAGATAAATCTTCAGAGTACGAAGCAGCTTTAATAAATTGAGGATTAACTAAATAACTACCTTTTATGTCAATGAATCCATATTGTTTTCCATCACTAAAAGCTGCTCTACCTGAATGAAAATCATTAACAGATTTGAATTGTGGTTTGATTACAACTTTACCAGTCTTATCTATAAATCCCCATTTATCTTCTTTGCAAACAGCTGCATAACCTTCGCTAAAACTTCTTGCCTTTTCATATTGTGGATTAACAACAATCTTTCCTAACTTATCAACAAAACCAAATTTTTCTTTTAAATCTTCAAACATGGCTAATCCTTCTGAAAACTCAAATACATAATTAGCCTGTTTTAATGTGAATATGACTTTGTCTGATTTATCAATGCAAGTTGGATAATCTCCATCAGAAACAACAAATGCTAATCCGTCATTAAATGGAGTTCCTTCTTTGTATTTTGCTGAAATTGTGAATTTTCCATCTTTTGAAATATAACCAATTTTCCCATCCAGTGACTTAATCATAGCTAAACCATTTTTAAAAAAATCTGCAGCTTCAAATTGAGGATTAATAGTATATTCACCTTTTTTATTAATATACCCCCATTTATCTCCCGATTTCACAGGAATTAAGCTGGTGTCAAGCTGACCATTATCACCAGAATTAGAACAAGATATGCCAAACACAAACATTGAGCATATCAATAATAATTTTAAAGTAATTTTATTCATAATAATTAAATTTATATATTGAAATTAAATGTTTATCTGTCTAATTTATATTTATACTTAATATAATCATCAAAACTTAGGAGCAAAGATATTTATTTATTATTAATAAACAAATTATTTTGCAATAAAAATTTTAATAAATAACTTAAACGTTAATTAAATGATTACCAGGATTGATGTTTAGGACAATCAAATAAACTCCTTTACCTTAAACATATTATAATAATTAAGGATAGATAGTATAGATTTAAAGTAATTTGTTTATGGTTTTAGGATTTTATTTTATCATTTAGATAATAATACCATATTATTCTAATAGGGAATTGCGAATAATAATTACGGGCTACTTTTGCAATAATAATAATAATAATAGTAGTAGTAGTATTTAAGCAACTTAGTCTCCACTAAAAAACACTGCGTATTAATTTTTTATTACTGCGTATTAATTTCTTGAAACGCTGTTTTAGAAAATTATTACGGCGTATTAATTTTCTAAAACAGCGTTTCAGTAAATGGTAATAGTAAGAAAGAAAAACCCTATTAGAAATTGAGGTTCTGATAGGGTTTGTTTTTGGTTTATGAGTAAATCATGTTGGTGATTTGTTCGAGGTATTTGGCGTCTGTTTCATCGAAGGTGTTTAGTTCTTTGCTGTCAACATCTAAACAAGCTATAATTTCGCCTTCTTTGTTGCGAATTGGAATAACTATTTCGGAATTGGAACGCCCATCACATGCTATATGTCCTTCGAATTGGTTAACATCTTTTACAATAACGATCTCTCCCCTATTTATTGCTGCCCAGCAAACTCCTACATCTTTTTTAAGTATTTGGCAAGCTAAGGATCCCTGGTATGCTCCAACTAATAACTGTCCTTCAATTAGGTGGTAGTAGCCTGTCCAAAAGAAATCATCCATCTTATTATGCAAGACTGCAATTATGGTTGACATCCTTGAAAGTGGATTGTTGGTCTTTGGGATTTGTTCGTTAAGTTGGGTGATTATCCTTTCGTATCTCCTTGCTTTTTTGTTATTTTCCTTTTCCATTTTCCTATAAGTGTTTAAATTGTTCAATGGCTTTCATTAGTTCTGATTTTGGTAGAGCGATATTAATTCTCATCTTATTTTCTGATTCTTTTCCAAAAATTGTTCCATCATTAAGTCCTAACTTGCAATCGAATGCTAACTTTCTTAGTAGTTCTTTATGAGTTAAACCATAAGCTGAAAAGTCTAACCATGGCAAATAGGTTGCTTCGTGTTTATAGGTCTTGATTTTAGGGAAATTAGAATGCAAGTAATCATTCATTGAGTTTAGGTTTTCTTGCAAATAATCTCGTAATTCATCAACCCAAACTCCTCCCTCTGGACTATAAGCTGCCTCAAGTGCATAAGCTCCTAATGAGTTACCTGTGTATATATGAAGCACATCGCCTATTTGGTGGAAGAATTTCTTCATTAGGTCTGGGTTTGGAATGATAACCTCAGATGTTGCAAGCCCTGCCATATTAAAGGTTTTGGATGGTGCCATTAGAGTTATTATATTAGCTCTTTCGTCTTCGTTTGTAGTGCAAATTGCTGTTGGGAAATGTTTAAAGTCTGGCATTGTTAAGTCTGCATGAATTTCATCAGAGACTAAGATGCAATTATATTTTTTACACAAAAACGCAAGTTTGCCAAGTGTTTCTTTATCCCAACGTTTGGCAACTGGGTTATGAGGGTTGCAAAGAAGCATTAACTTAACTCCTTTTTTAAGCTTTGTTTCTAAATCTTCAAAGTCCATAAAGAACTCACCATCTTTTTCAATCAGTGGATTAAGAAGTGATTTTCTTCCTTGGTTTTCAATTGCGTAATAGAAAGGATGATAAACAGGTGGTTGCACAAGCACATCATCTCCCTTGTCGGTATATACAGAAACGCAAATACCAAGTGCTGGAACAATTCCTGGTGAAAAACATATCCACTCTTTTTGAATTTCAAAGTCGTGACGGTTTTTAGTCCACCACTTAATTGAATCATAGTAGCTTTCCCTGTAGTCAAAATAACCCAAAACTGGATGTTCTAATCTTTCTTTTATTGCATCAATGATAAAGTCTGGAGTTTTGAAATCCATATCTGCAACCCACAAAGGATTTAGGTCAGTGGTGCCAAAGATTTCTTGTAATGCACCATATTTTAATGAATCTGTATTCTTTCGTTCTATTATCTGGTCAAAATTATATTTTTTCATATTTTAAGTTTTTACGATTTAAAGTTAATATAAATGTCTTTAGAATTAATGTTTTGTGAAAAAGTTGGGCAGGTATTACATTTCTTAGATTTCTTCTTCCTCATTTGGCTTGAGCCTGGTTTGGAATTAGAACAAGATAGAGAAGAAATGATTATTAGTCCTAAGAAGATTATCCTAATTATATGTCTTTTCTTGGTTTTCATAGTTAGGCATTTGACTTATCATACTCTGCAACCATTTCAAGTATTTCTGCTCCAAACTGTTCAACCTTTTTCTTACCTATCCCTTTTATATTTAGAAGTTGTTTTTCTGATTTAGGTAGGTTGTTTGAGATTTGGATTAATGAGACTTGAGTTAAAACCATAAAAATTTTAATATCTAATTCTTTAGATTTACTAAGTCTCCACTCTCTTATTGTGTCGTATAGTTCTTGATTAAGTATTTCTGATGAAGTAATAATAGGTTTATCATCTTCTTCTTCAGTTTCTGTTGCCTGACTTAGTTTTATTCTCGAGTAAGGAACATCGTTTTGAGTCTGATAGTTCTCAATAAATTTCCTTTGGTCTTGAACTAAGAACTTGTTTTTCTTTACTAAGAACTCTTTTAGAGAAAAGCTCTTATCGATAGTAGCAAATAGGCTTAACTTAATATATAATTCATAGATAAGATTGTCAGCACTAGATTCCCTCTGGTTTTCTACGTCCTTATTATCAAACTCCATTTGAATCATCGATATATAAATATCTTCAACAGATTTAAGTTTTCCAACGTAATACTCAATTGCTTTAATTAGTCTTTCAATTAAGTTATCTGAAATTCCCTCCTTAGACAAACGCCTTATCTGGTGTTCAAACTTATAACCTACTTCAATAATATCTTTTAAAACAATATCTATTAATTGATTAATCTTATTGCTGGTATCGGAATAGATTTTGTAGAAATATGATGTATTAAGAGTGCCTATCTCTCCTATTATATTGTTTATATCTTTGAAAGAAAACAAATCTAAAAGGGTTTGCTCCAAAAAGACTAAGCTATCTTCTTGTAGTTTTTCTTCTGTTGGAGGATTATCTTCTTGTTCTTGGTCAAATTCTACAAGTTTTTGATCTTTTATTATTGAGTCTGGATTGAAAGCAGAGGTTAGAATAATACCTTCCAATGTCCTACACCTACTTAGTGCAACATAGACTTGACCTGATGCAAATGCTTTATTGGAATCAATAATGATTTTATCGAAAGTAAGCCCTTGACTCTTGTGAATTGTTATTGCCCAAGCAAGTTTGATTGGATATTGTTCAAAAGTTCCAATGCTTTCTTCAATAATCTCGCTCGTCTGATGGTTAACCGAATACTTATAATTATTCCAAACGTATTTCTTAACAACAATATCCTCATCATCCTCAGGAGAGCGAACCGTTATGCACTCATCATCTATATCAACAATCCTTCCTATCTTACCATTATAGTATTTCCTTTGATTCATTTCTCCAAAATCATTCTTCATAAACATAACCTGAGCATCTCTTTTTAGCTCAAGCTCAAAATCATTTGGATAGGAGTTTTCTGGGAAATCACCTGTAGTTTTTGCCTTAAAAATATAAGAATCAAAATCTAATTGTTTTAGTTTATTCTCATTAATTTTGTTGGCTTGATAGTTGTGAGTGCAAAGAATAACATAACCCTCATCGTAAGTTGGGTCATAATCAACATTACTCCTTTCATTAAGCTCTGTGATTAGTTTTTCTGTGATATTATTATTTCTAATACAATTTAGAATACTAATAAATTTCTCATCCTTTTGACGGAAAACCTCTTGAAGATTGATTGTTATAAAGTTTGATTTTCTAAGTGCAAGAGATGAAAAGAAATACTGAGTATCGTAGTAATAACTTAATAATTCCCATTCTTCATCCTTAACAACTGGTGGCAATTGTTGCAAATCACCAATCATCAAAAGCTGAACTCCTCCAAAAGGAAGATGTCCAGAACCTTTCCTAAAACGCCTTAGGGTATAGTCAATTGCGTCTAAAAGGTCAGCCCTAACCATTGAAATTTCATCAATAACAAGTAGGTCTAAGGTGCGTATTATATCTCTTTTTTGTTTTGAGAATTTAAAGAAACTACCCTTTGCTTTATCCCCCTGACGTGATTCGATAAAAGGACCAAAGCTGATTTGAAAAAAAGAATGAATTGTTACTCCTTGAGCGTTGATTGCTGCCACTCCTGTTGGAGCAACAACAACCATTCTCTTAAATGTATTTTTTCTTAGTGTTTTAAGAAATGTAGTTTTACCTGTTCCAGCTTTCCCAGTAAGGAAGATATTAGTATTAGTTTGTTCAACATATTTCTTTGCTAATTCAAGCTGAGGATTTGTTTCTAAACGTTCTTCTTCCATTACTTTACTGTTTTCTTATTGGCTAATAATTAATTTATCAGTCCAAGATTTATCTAAGGAATTGAATTTTATAATATAGTACCCTGCATTAAAGTTTATTGCATTTATTGAATACTCACTTGTGTTTGAAGGAATAGTTTTAGTTAAAATTAATCTTGACAACTTATCGTATATTGTTATTTGAATTGGATCTTTTTGTGGGCTTAAGATAATATTAATATCATTTTTAGCTGGATTAGGATATATCTTTGAATATGAATCATTTGTTTTTGCAACTTCATTAATGGCAAGAGTATTATAATCATCACCTCTAAATTGAGTTACACCAGTATTTTGTGGATCCAACCAAGGTTTAAGTCTTGAAGAATTAGTTGTACCATTTGTAGTCCAAGAATAAGACATTTTACCAAAATAATCATTCCTTTCAGAAACAAGAGCGTTACATGATGATGTTCCTCCGGTAAGAGTTCCTACTATTTGACTTGATAAATTAAAAAGAGGACAACCAGATGAACCACCTTCTGTAATACCATAATTTGTTTGAGTTTGTGCCCATTGTGCTTTCCAATGTGTTATATTACTTTGATTTGGAGGAATTCCCATACCAACTAAAGGTGTAATATAAGTTGATATTTTTTTAATATCTCCAGCAGGATGATGAATTGCAACTCCTTTTAGGGATGCCGTATTTTGAACATTCCAACCATTCCAATATGCATTATAGCTTTGCGGCACATTATTCGTTAATAGGAAAAGAACAAAATCAGAATATGAACCTTGAGCTTTTACTGATGTTCCTTTAAGTGTTTTTGAAGTTGGCTCTATTGATGTTGTTGGACAAGATGAACTTTCGTAATTAAAATAGAAAACAAAGCTACTATAATAAGAGGTGCCAGAACCCTCAATGCAATGAGCTGCAGAAAGAACATAAGGTGCAAGATCTCTTGTTGCATTATTGATAAGAGAACCACTACACCAACCTAAACCGTTTTGAGATCTAACCAAAATTCTCACAACTCCTCTTTGCGCATTTCTATAATTATTACCCTCTACGCAATTAACATTAACATTGCAAGAACCAGAGGAACCAAATTCGCTACTAGCCTTTGACAAATCGAAAGAACAGTCTCTATATGCGTATCCAATTTCACTTAAGTTGAAAATTGGTTTATCAGAAACATAATTTGGTTGATAATACTCAACAACCATCTCGTCTCCGTAAACTAATTCTGATGCGAAATTCTTATATTCATCATTATTTAATGATGTGAAAGCTCCAATTACTTGTGAGTGATTCTTATTATAAATAAATAACTCACCACCCTCAGGAATATAAAAACTATCAGAATAGAGCGTTAGAGCTTGAGCATTATTTGATTTCACTCTTAAAACCCAAAGCTTACCCTTATCAACTTCTGCATAATCTGCTTTTTCAAAGAAATCAAACCCAAGTGGAAGAATAACTCCAAATCTTCGAGTTTTGATCATATTATCAGAATCATTATCTTGATTAATAATATCCGTTAAATCAGGCTGCTCAACTTCAACTATTGATGTTAACAAGACAGCTAAATCCTTATGGATAAATGTTTTTGGTGTTCCTTTAACACTTAATTGGGCAAAAGAAACGTTGGCTATAAAAAATATTGTAATAATTAATAGTAACCTTTTCATAATCGTTTTGTTTTAAAATATATAATTGTTTTGTTTCTATGTTAATTACCTTTTGAAGACTCAATAATTCTATTATGAATTTCTAATATTTGAGGCAATAGCATAGTTTTATTATCGTGAAAAACTATAAAATCAGATTTCTCTACCTTTTCTTCAATAGATAGTTGATTATTCATTCTTTCTTCAACAATTTCTCTTCTTACGTTATCCCTTGACATTGCTCTTTGAATTGAAACTTCTTTTGGTGAATTTATGCAAATAATGCTTTCAAATTTCTTTTCCCAACCTATTTCAAATAAAATAGCAGACTCTAAAATAACATAAGGTGCTGATTGATAATTTCTCCATAGAAAAAACCTATCCAGCACCTTAGGATGAACCATTGAGTTAAGTTTGATTAGCCTATCTTTATTATTAAAAACAATATTAGCTAAGGCATTTCTATCCAAAACATTATCAACTACTATACTCTTACCAAATTCATCTGCAATTTCTTTTAGAAATAACTTATCGTTATAACATTCTTTTGCTTGAATATCGGCATTGAAAACTGGTATTCCAATATGTTCAAAAACTGAACAAACCATAGTTTTCCCACTCCCAATTGAGCCTGTAAGACCAATGTTTTTCAAATCTTATCTATAATTTTTCTCTATAAAAATCTTATTTTTTTGTTTCTGTATTACTCAAATCAATAGCAACAGCTGATTTTTCAACTTCAACATTAACATTTGAAGCAATTTCAAGAATAACACTTGTTTCCTTTACTTCAACAACTTTACCATGCATTCCACTTATAGTTATTACTCTTTGTCCTTTTTGAAGAGCTTCACGAAATTGTTTTTCTTTCTTAGCTCTTGCAGATTGTGGACGTATCATAAAGAAATAAAATATTACTACAATAGCAACAAGCATGAAAATTGACGACATACCTGAGTCTTTTCCTGATCCTCCACCCATAAAGGAAGTTAATAAAACGCTTAATAAATTCATTTTTCTATTTTTTAATTATTATTATTATCTATAAAACCTAAGAGAGTAAACTAATTAACATCAGCAGCAATTCTTAATTTAGTCGTTGCTGGACTTGTGTTTGACAAAACAGAAATCTCTTTAGTTATTCTAATTCCAGCACTTCCATCTGAATCATATCTGACAGTAACCTGTCCCTCTTGATTAGGAGAAAGTGGTTCTCGAGGAAAATCAGCAACTGCACAACCGCAATTAGCAGTTACAGCAGAAATGATTAAATCATGCTTACCTGTATTCTTAAACTTAAAACTACAAGTAACAATCTCCCCTGAGGTTAATTTCCCTAAATCAATAAAGTCTTTTTCAAAACTAATAGAAGTTGAGTTTTCAATTAAACCAGCACTAATTTTATTTTCTTTTTTTGAACAAGAACCTAAACTTAATGATACGCTAATAATTAAAACTACTAAAAAACAAAACCTTCTATTCATATTTCAAAATTATTATTATTTAAATCTCTTCTTCTTCCTCTTCTTCTTGACTTTCAATTTTCTTTATCTTACCCTTAGATCTCAAATCAACCATTAGTTTATCCAAAAGTCCATTGACAAATAATTTACTTTTTTGGGTTGAAAACTCTTTTGCAAGTTCCACATACTCATTCAAAGTAACATTAACAGGAATTTCTGGACAATATACTAACTCTGCAAGACCCATTTTTATTATAATTACGTCCATTAAAGCAATCCTATCTAAATCCCAGTTTTGAATTCTACCATCAATCAATTCCTTAAATTCCAGGTCATTATTAATAGTATTTAAGAATAATCCAGTGATAAATTCGATATCAAAACTTTCATCAAGTTCAATATCCGATTTACCATTATATTCTTTTAGATATTTTAGAGCGTTTTGTGCAATTACATCATAATCACTCTCCCATTCCAACTTTTTCTCACAAAGCACGTCAAAAAACTGTTCGTTACATATCAAATAGTTCTTAAACAACTGAACCACTATCAATCTTTCTGCAACAAAATCCACTTTTTCAGAAGACATATACTTTTTGTAAGAGTCAGACTCAACAAATCTTTTAAAGATATTTTTAAATAGATCTTTTTCTTCCGACCAGTTAATTTTCAACTTCTTAACTCTTTCGCTTAAAGTGTTATCTTCCAGTAAATTTTTAAAAAACTCATTTTCGATAAATTTCAAATTTGGGTTTAAATCTTCTGTTGTCGGTAGCATCTTTTGCTTATTATCGTCTATCTTATCATAAGCAATGGAGTGAAACTCCAATAAAGCTGAAAACAAATAAGTTTGTAAATCTACAAGGTGACGAAAACTATCAATCAATTTTTTCTTATGTCCTTCTATGTCAGAACAATCGTTAATTTGAAAAGCGTAAAGCAATTGAAGAACCTTAGCTCTAAGAAAATGTCTATTAAGCATTCTTTTGTGAAAATATTAAATAAGGATGCAAAGATAGTCTATTTTGTGAAAAAAAGGATAATTTATTTGAAAATAATAGTGTTTGGAACTAGAAAACAAGTTGAAAATACATAGGTTTAGATATAAATATTGACCCTTAGTTTTCATCTTCTATTCTAATTTTTATTACCTTTGCACTTTAATTTTTATTAATTATTTTAATTTCTAATGGCAAAATTTGATATACGTGAGGTTTTCCAACCCAAGCTCTTTGAACTGATTAAAAACAGATCTTATTCCAAAAAACTCTTCTTTCAAGATTTGATTGGAGGTATTATTATTGGTATTGTAGCTATCCCTTTGGCAATTGCATTTGGTATTGCTTCTGGAGTTTCTCCCCAGCAAGGTTTAATTACTGCAATTATTGGTGGTTTCCTTGTGTCATTCCTTGGCGGTTCGAATTTTCAAATCGGAGGTCCAACAGGTGCATTCATCGTTATTATAGCAGGAATTATTGCTGAGTTTGGAATGCCAGGACTAATTATTGCAACAGTTTTAGCTGGAATTATCCTTATTCTTATAGGGGTCTTAAAGCTTGGAGACTTTATAAAGTTTATGCCCTACCCTATTCTTGTTGGTTTCACCTCTGGAATTGCCGTTGTTATTTTCTCAACTCAAATAAAGGATTTCTTTGGGCTAACTGCTCTTGATGGAAGCTCACTTGTGGTTCCTTCTGAGTTTTTAGATAAGTGGATTGTGTATTTTCAAAACTTCTCAACAATTAATATATGGGCAACTCTAATTGCAGTTATAACCCTTGTAATAGCTTTTACTTGGCAAAGAGTTACTAAGAAAATTCCAGGAAGTTTAATTGCTATTATACTATGTACTATTCTTGCACTTGTTCTGAAAAACTATTTTAATATTGAGGTTGCAACAATTGGTAACAAATATCCTGAACTTTCAGGTGGCTCACCACTTCCAAGTCCTGTAGTCCCTCAAATTACCATAAAATCAATTCGTCTACTTCTTTCACCAGCTTTCACAATTGCAATGTTATGTGCTATTGAAAGCTTAATGTCTGCAATGGTTGCTGATGGAGTAACTGGTAAGAAACACCACTCTAATACTGAATTAATTGGTCAAGGGGTTGCTAATATAGTTGTACCATTCTTTGGCGGTATTCCTGTAACTGGTGCAATTGCTAGAACTATGACAAATATTAATAATGGTGGGAAAACTCCTGTTGCTGGTATAATTCACGCTGTTTTCCTCCTACTTATTTATCTTTTCCTTATGCCACTTGCTGCTTATATTCCATTTGCTTGCTTAGCTGGTATATTAGTTTTCGTTGCTTATAATATGAGTGAATGGCGTTCTTTCCGTTCAATACTCAAAGACCCAATATCTGATGTTCTAGTTCTTCTAATAACATTCTTCCTAACTGTTATTTTCGACCTAACAATTGCTATTCAAATAGGACTTCTTATAGCAGCAGTTCTATTTATAAAACGAGTTATGGACACTTCCGGAATTACAGTTATTGAAAACGAAATAAAACGAACAGAAGATCAAGAAAGTCATGATATAAAGATGGAGCAAATCCCAGAAAAGATTGAGATATTTGAAATTGATGGACCATTCTTCTTCGGAGTTGCTAACACATTTGATGAAATAAGTTATGAAACCAAGATAAGACCTAAGGTTAGAATTATAAGGATGAGAAAAGTTCCTTTCATCGATTCAACAGGACTAAAGAACTTAGCATCTTTATGTAGTAAATCGAAAAAAGAGAAAATACAAGTAATTCTTTCAGGAGTTACTCCGCACGTACATGAGACACTTATAAAATCTGGTTTCTTAAAATATTTAGATGATGAGTTTATCTTCGACCATATCTCAAAAGCATTAGATAAAGCAAATGAAATAATTGGAGAATGAGAAGAAAAGATATAATTTTATATTGCTTACTAACAATAGTTGTTTTAGGATTAATGATCCTTGGACTGTTTTTAGGTAGCGTTGATATTAGATCTTTTGATGAAAACTCATTATACATTATTAAACATCTCAGACTACCAAGAGTTATTATGTGTGTTCTCTCTGGTGCAGGATTAGCTGTTTGTGGAGCTGCATACCAAGCCATATTTCGCAATCCACTTTCAGA
>JBAYYI010000009.1:0-46026 GCA_041673165.1 Bacteroidales bacterium | reverse complement strand
TTCAAAACTAAGGTCACCAATAAAACTATGTTCCATATTCATACAAATACTAAATATTTCATCAACAGTATTAATTACTGCACCAGGAAGGAACTCGTCGAAGGTAACAGGAGCTTCATAACATTGACTTCCTCCAGGTAATTGACAACTAGGACCATCAGGAATAAAAACTACACTATCAAATCTTTCGCTTGAACCTCGTGCAAATATAATTGAGTCAATCTTAATTGTGTTGTTGGCACTATAACCAACGTTGAAAGTAAATACCTCACCAGAACACATATCAGGAATTGGAGCAACTGTCCTAATTGGATTTCTTGCTATCCTAACTCTTGTGTCGATAGGTAATCTGCTCTTACATCCACCATGAATTGTATCTTCAACAGTAAGGGTTAAATCAAAACCACTAACCTCAGGCCATCTATAGTTTACTGTGTTTTGATAGTAAATTGTATCCATTGACATATCTCCAAAGTTCCAATAATAGATAAGGTTTGCATCTGATTGGTGATAAGCTAAATCATTTTCAGGGAATATGGTTTTAGCAACAATTTGAATTGAATCACCATCACAGATGTCAATTGCTTTGTATTTAACTAAATTATATTGGCTGCTATCGCTTAAATTAAAGATTGTATCTGTGAATTTTCTTATTGAAAATGGAGTTTTAGTTCCATCAGGGCTAATTTTATAGAAGAAAGTGTCTAATGCAGCTACAGGATATTGGCAATATGAAACGCATTCTACTTTTGCTTTAAACCCTTGTGCAGTTTCTGTTTTACCAGACAATAGATGAACGGTTAAACATCCGGTTGGGTCGGTTGGATAAGCAATAACGGTTTGTCCTAACAGGTCATTACCCGTGAAGAAAGGCACATTTGTTCCTGTTGCATGAATTGAGCCTCCTAAACCAACGCCTGAAAATATTTCAATACTATCAGATGGATGAATATCGAATTGTTCAAACGTCAAAGCTATTCTACTGTTTGCAGTGGCAGGACATAAGGCTCTCCAAAGATAGGAACTTGTGTCGTATTTTCCAGTAGCGCCACCTGAGTCATAAAAGTAGGCATTGCAATCGATAACAGTTGTTGCGTTAAACTGTTTTGATAAATAGATGTTAGTTGGTGTCTGAGCTTTAAGTAGGCTCGGAGCCATTAACACTAACCCTAGGATTAAAAGAAAAATTGACTTTTTCATATTACTACATTATTTTTGATTGTACAAATTTATAATTATTTTTTCAAATGACAAACATTTAGACTAAAATTCTTTATTATTTGCCTCCTTCCAAACCTATATACAAGCATTAATGCCAAAAAGTAAGTGAAAGAAGTGAAAAAAAAGAAAAAAAAGAAAAAAGACTATCTTTTAAGTTGAAGTTATTGTTTAGTTTATCTCAAGATTTCTATCGTTCCATTATACTCTACACTTCTAATAGGTCCTTTCCCCACAAATCTATAGAAGTAAGTTCCGTCTGGTGTATTTGTTTCTTTTGGATCCCATATTTCATGATTAGCTCTAATGTCTTGTTTGAAGAAAATACGCTTTCCATTACGGTTATAGATTGAAAGTTCATTGTCAGGATATGCTTGTCCTTCAATAAGGTTAATAATAATTAATACATCATTCACTCCATCACCATTTGGAGTTATTACATTAGGGAATAAAAGTTTATCATTTATAATTGAAATTACTTTGCTTATGGTGTCGTGGCATTCATAGGTTAAGCCACTTGGAGCTAAGTTGCTGCTGTATGCGTCAAGAGTTATCTTATAGTCTCCAACAAGTGATGTGCCTGTAATTTCTTGCCAAGAGTAGTTAGGTTCAAGTCCCATAATGTTTTCTCTTAAATCATTAGTCTTGTTGTTTTGAATCTTCCATAAGTATATGTTTGCTGGGTCTTGAGGGCTTGAAAGATTAAGGAAGTTAACCTTAGGATTTGTTGATGAAGGATATGTAGGTTGCCATCCAAAATCAGCTATTGGACTCTTATAAACGTTTATTAAGTTAGGTTGGAAGATAGAGTCTTGACATCCAAACTTAGAAACAACCTTTAGTCTAAGATCATAAGTTCCATAAGGGAGTGAAAATGTTGGGTTAGTTATGTTTTTTCTTTCTTGTCCTAAAGTCCATATTATACTATCTGCATTTGTGGAGGTGCTGAAAAGTTGGAAGTTGAAAGGTTCACAGCCTTCTAAATGTGATTTGTCGCTGTAGAATGCAGCTAAGGCTGATGGTCTAACTATAAGGTTTATACTATCTTTTCCAAAGCAATATAATGAACCATTGGTATTAGTTACCTGAGCTATATAGATTATTGTTGGATTAGAGTTTTCTTCGGTTTTGGCTGTAATTGTTTGAGTGGTTTCTCCGTGAGGCTCCCATAAATGCTCAAAAGCATCTGGGTTTCCTGCATCAAGAGTTATTTCTCCTTTTTCACAAATTTCAATATCATCTCCCAAGTCCACCACTGGAGTACAAACAACATTAAGAGTAGCCAATGTGTCCCAAATGCATTGGAAGTCATCAATAATATGAATATCATATTTGAAGAATCCACAATCTTCAATTGGAGGGGCAATAAATAGGGAAGTGTCTGAATGTTCAATTATGAAAGGACCATCAAGAATAACTTTATCGATAGGAACTTGATATTCCCAGCTGTTTTTCCCGTTCTGATCTAATTCTAATTCCCACCAGAAAACAAAGCCATTATCTCTTGATAAGTAATCACAAACTTTTATATTCCAAGTTCCATTTAAAGGACAGTCGATTAAATCTGAAAATGGGTCAGAAGGTAGAAAGTAACCTGAGGAGTCAGAAACATTGGTAGGCATTACAGAACTAACTGTGCCTGTTGGGTTTGCTGTCCATGCAGGAACGTTAAATGATACATTAGTAACTGGACTTGAGCTTCCTAATTGTCCAGAGTAAGAGTAAGATTCTGAAAAGCAATAAGTAGAGCCTATCCCTTCTATGTTTGGAGGAGCAGCACAAGGATTGGTGTAGTCAAAAGAAGAGAATGAGTTTCCGCCTGCTGGGATTCCAAGAAACTTATTGCCTCCATTAGTACTGTAGCTTTTTAAGAATGCTACTTGACCATTTGGACAAACAATTGACATATCTATATCTCCCAAGTAGGAATGTTCTATATTAAGACAAATTGATTTTATATCCTGAGCTGAGGTTATTTTACTATTAGGACGAAACTGATCAAAAGTGATAGGAGAATAATAACATTGAGTTCCTATTCCACAAGCAGGTCCGTCAGGTATAAATACGGTTTCTGCATTCATCATCTTAGCCTTAGTAACATACTTTATTGAGTCAATCTTTATTGTATTATTAGCACTATAACCTACATTAAATCTAAATACTTCACCAGAACATAAATCAGGAATTGGAGAAACGGTTTTAATTGGGTTTGCTGCAATTCTAACTCTTGCGTCAATAGAGTTTCTATTTTGGCATCCACCATGAAGAGTATCCTCAACAGTTAGCATTAAATCATAACCATTAACCTCAGCCCATTTATAGTTAACAGAGTTTGAAAAATAAACACTATCTACTTTCAAATCTCCAAAGTCCCAATAATAAATCAGGTTTTCTTCGGATTGGTGATAAGATAAATTGTTTTCAGGGAATATGGTTTTAGTTACAATTTGAATAGAGTCTCCATGACATATGTCGATAGCTTTATAATTAATAATTTCGTTTTTGGACGAATCACTAAGATCAACTATTGTTTCTGTCAAGCTTTTTATTGGGAATGGAGTTTTTGTACCATCTAAGTTGAATTTATAGAAAAATGTATCTAATGCAGCAACAGGGAATTGACAAAATGAAAGACATTCAATTTTTGCTTTAAAGCCTTGTGCAATATCTTTTTTTCCAGACTTTAGGTGAATGGTTAAGCATCCGCTTGTGTCTGTAGGGTAGGCGATAATGGTTTTCCCTAATAGGTCGTTATTTGTGAAAAAAGGTTTATTCTCTTCTTTAAAATGAATATTGCCTCCCAAACCAACGCCTGAATAGATTTCAATACTATCAGATGGATGAATATCGAATTGGTCAAATGTTAGAGCTATTCTCGTGTTAGAGTCCGAAGGGCAAAAAGCTGTCCAAATATAAGAGCTTGTTTCATATCCAAATAAATCTCCACCAGAATCAAAAACGTATGTACTGCAATTATAAAAGGTTTTCTCATGATTTTGATTGTTTAAACGAATACCTGTCTGAGCTTCAAGTAAGAAAGGAGCAATTATCATTATTCCTACAAACAAAAGAAAAATTGATTTTTTCATATTCTTAAATTTTTTATCAAAAGAGAAAGACTAAAATAGTAAAACATTATTTCTTGGTCTGTCTTCAAATTCATATACAAGAATTACAATCAAAAAGTAAGTGAAACAACTAATAAAAAGTGAAAAAAGAAAAAAACACTATCTTTGCACTTGAAAATATTGAATAAATAAAGCTAAGACTTCGGAATATGAATTGCAATGTAGTTAAAGGGACAAGAGATTTTCTTCCTCAAGAAATGAATAAAAGGAATTATATATTTAATACTATTAGAGAAGTGTATAAGCTTCACGGTTTTTCTCAAATTGAAACACCAGCCTTAGAGAACCTATCGACTCTTATGGGCAAATATGGTGAGGAGGGTGATAAATTGCTTTATAAAGTCCTAAACTCTGGAGACTTCTTATCTAAGATTGATTTTGAGGACAAGAACACAAAAGAATATAAGAAACTAACCAATAAGATATCTGAGAAAGGTCTGCGTTATGACTTAACTGTGCCTTTTGCTCGCTTTGTTGTGAATAACAGGAATGAGATTACATTTCCTTTTAAACGCTATCAAATACAACCTGTTTGGAGAGCTGATAGACCACAAAAAGGAAGATATAGAGAGTTTTACCAATGCGATGCCGATGTGATAGGGAGTGATTCCCTAATAAGCGAGGTTGAACTTTGTGAAATGGTTGATGAGGTATTCTTAGGCTTAAATCTAAAGGTTGAGATAAAACTAAATAATAGGAAGATACTTGCAGCAATTGCCGAAATCATTGGGCAAGAGGATAAGATAATCGATATAACGGTTGCAATTGATAAGTTAGATAAGATAGGTTACGAAAAAGTTTGCCAAGAGCTTGAAGAAAAAGGCTTGACAAAGGAACACTTAGATAAGATTGAACCAATATTAAAGTTAGAGGGCAATACCAAAACAAAGATTAAAACTCTTAAAACAATATTTCAAAACTCTGAGATAGGGAAGAAAGGAATTGAGGAGATGGAAGAGGTATTTGATAATATTGAGAGATTAAACCTTAGCACAAAGGTTGATTTTGATATAACCCTTGCAAGAGGCCTTAACTATTATACAGGAGCTATTGTTGAGGTTAAGTGTATTGAATCAAAGATGGGAAGCATTGCAGGAGGAGGCAGGTATGATAACCTAACTGGTATCTTTGGTATGCCTAATATTAGTGGAGTAGGGATAAGCTTTGGTGCAGATAGAATTTATGATTGCTTAGAGGAATTGGAGCGCTTTCCAAAAGAAATATCTAATACCACCACCCTTATGTTTGCGAATTTTGGAAAAGAAGAAGAAAAGCAATGTATGGTTTGGGCAAGAGAGCTTAGGAAAAACAATATCAGCGTAGAGGTTTACCCAGACAGTGTTAAGCTTCAAAAACAAATGAAATATGCAAACGACAAACTTATTCCTTTTGTGGCACTTGTTGGTCAAAGAGAATTGGAGGAAGGTAAGATTCAGCTAAAAGATATGGTAACAGGAGAGCAAAAGACAGTTCGTATTGAAGAGTTGAAAGATATTTTAAGATAATAAGAAAACCATAAAATAACTCTTTGATTCACGAGATTAGATCTTTGATTCAGTAAATTATTCCTTTGATCTAATTAATTAGATCAGTGATTCATTTTGCTATCTCTTTTCTTTGCTTTTAAAGACTATTTATTCTTTGTCTTATAGTGAAGAATATGAATTGTTACTCCAATAGCAATTGCAAGTAATAGCAACTTAACCCAAAGTATAGGGACAAAGAAAACTGCGCTAATGGTGATTGTTATCCACAGTAGGCTAATGCTTGATATCTTAACTTTGAGAGGTATGGATTTATCTATCTGGAAGTCTTTTATATATTGACCAAAGATTTTATGATTAATCAGCCAATTATATAGTCTTTCTGAGCTTTTTAGAAAAAGATAAGACGATAGTAGTAGAAATGGAGTTGTTGGCAAAATGGGCAAGAACATCCCAAGTATTCCAAGACCTAAACTAATTAATCCAAGTATTTTAAAAAGAACTTTCTTCATATTATTCTTGATAGAAAACTCTTTTAACTCTTGAAGAAACTGTTGTAAAAACCTCGTAGGCAATGGTCTCAAGCTCTTTTGCAATATTATTAACGCTATATTCTTCTCCAAAAATAACAACCTCGTCACCTTCCCTACAATTAATGCCTGTAATATCAATCATACACATATCCATACATATACTTCCAATAATTGGGGCTAATTGTCCATTAATCCACACTCTTCCATTCCCGTTTCCTCTCTTTCTGTTTAAACCATCTGCATATCCAATTGGAATAACACCAATAGTTCTTTCCTGTTTTGCAATATAGTTTCTGTTATAGCTAACACTTTCACCTATTGCTATCTTTCTTTTAAGGGTTAGAATGGTTTTAAGCCTATGAACATATCTTAGCTTTTTCTCATCCTGCTCACTTATGCCAATCCCATACATTCCAATTCCAAGCCTTACCATATTATATTGAGCCTCTGGAAAACGAATTATGGCTGCTGAATTTGCAATATGTCGTAGGATAGGGTAGTCAAATTCTCTTATTAGTCTTGAGCTAAGGGTTTCAAAAAGTGCAATTTGCTCCTTAGTAAATTCATCAAGCTCTGGGTTGTCAGCTCCTGCAAGATGAGAGAATATAGACTTAATCTTAATATGTTTATTTGCTTTAAGGATATCAATTAACTCTTCTAAATTTTCCTCTTCCATACCAAGGCGATGCATTCCAGTATCAAGCTTAATATGTATGTTTAGTTCCTTTTTATTATCAAGTAGGTCATACTCTTTCTTAGCCTCAATAAGCTCTTTAAGTATTGAAATAGAATAAACTTCTGGTTCTAAGTCGTAGTGGATTATCTTGGCAATGCTTTCCTTTTCAGGACTCATAACCATAATAGGAAGATTGATTCCATTGTTTCTAAGCTCAGCACCTTCGTCAGCAAAGGCAACCGTTAAGTAGTCTATATTGTGATTGGCAAGGGTTGATGCTATCTCAAAACCACCCGAACCATAACTATGAGCTTTTACCATAGCCATTAGTTTAACGCCTTCTTTTAGTTTTGTTTTGAAGTAGTTTACATTATGTGCAAGTGCTGAAAGATTGATTTCAAGAACGGTTTCATGAGCTTTTTTCTCAAAGAAACGGCTTATTTTCTCAAATTCAAACTTCCTTGCTCCCTTAATTAATATTATCTCTTCTTTGAAATCTTTTAGTGAGCAGTTTTTTAAGAAGTCTTGGGTTGAAGTATATATTGCATTATTGATAGTTAGAAGGGATTGATTTCTCACAAAACCCTCTCCAATACCAATTAGATTGTTAATATTCTTTTCTATAAGTAGTTTGTTTATTCCAAGGTAAAGCTCCTTTTGGTCAATATTTGACTGGGTTATATCAGATAGTATGGCCGTTTTCTTTAACTCGTTATTTTGTTGGTTAAGAAAAGTTAGTGCAAGCTCCAAAGACATAAGGTCAGAAGAGTAGCTATCGTTAATAATAAGTGTATGATTAATTCCTTCCTTCATTTGAAGTCTCATCTCAAGTGATTGGAGATAAGTTGTTCTTTCACTCAGTATCTCCTTATCAATCCCAATAACTAAACAAGCAATAAAAGCATTAATAGAGTTTTCAATACTTGCCTTGTCAATAAACGGAATGGAAAAAGAAGATGTATTATCCTTGTACTTATAATGAATTATTGTTTGGTTTTTCTTTACCTCTATGTTTTCAAGTCTGAAAGTAGCTCTTTTTTGAAACCCCCAACCAATAAATTCTTTCCCACTATCCCTATATGCTTTTTGGATTTCCTTGTCTATTTCCTTATTATCTATACAATATATTATAGTATCTGAATTTTTGAATAGTAGTATTTTCTCTTGAATTTTTTCCTCTATTGAATTAAAATAAACCTGGTGAGCATCTCCAATATTTGTCATAATGCCAACCTTAGGCTTAATCATATCTTCCAATCTTCCCATCTCGCCTTTTTGAGAAATGCCTGCCTCAATCACTCCCAAATCATCATCTTCCTTTAAGTTCCAAATAGAAAGAGCAACACCAATTTGAGAATTATAACTTCTTGGACTCTTAAATACTTTTTTGTCATTATCAATTAGCTGCGAAATCCAATCCTTAACAATAGTCTTACCATTTGAACCAGTAATTGCAATAATAGGATTGTGAAATCTCTCTCTCTTTGCCTTAACTAATGATTGTAGAGCGTCAATTGTGTTTTCAACAAGCAAAAAACAAGTATCCTTATAATTAGAATAATCCATAGGAAGGTTTTCCACAACAAAAGCCCTAACGCCGCTTAAATAAAGTTCAGGTATGTATTTCTCTCCATTATTAGAAAGAGTTTTAATCGCAAAGAATATAGTTCCGTCAACTTCATTCAGCTTCCTGCTGTCAAAAACTAAGTTTTTTATAAGAAAATCCTCTCTTCTTGTGCTATAAACTTCGCTTTTTATATAATTTGAAATGTTAGTAATTAAGAAATCCATAATAAATAAATATCTGCAAAGTTAGGTCTTTTTGTCATTTAAGGCACATTTCAACTTAGAAAAATGAGTGTTAAAAAAAATAGTTGCCGATTAATTTCTTTATATCAAAGATACTCACTAATTTTGTACTTTCAAATTAAGTAAATAAGTTTGAAATAAATCGTTTAACTACATTTAAAAATAATAAATTATGAACGTAAAAGCACTTTTAGCTGATGTTGAAGCTAAAAACCCAGGGGAACCATTGTTCCTTCAAGCAGTAACAGAAGTTTTAGAAACAGTCGAAGACTATGTTGCTAAAAACCCAAAATACGACAAGTATAGCATTATAGAAAGAATGATTGAACCAGATAGAATCATCCAATTCAGAGTTGAATGGGTGGATGATAATGGTAAGGTTAACGTTAACCGTGGATACCGTGTTCAATTCAATAACGCTATTGGACCATACAAGGGAGGAATTCGTTTCCACCCATCAGTAACACTTGACACATTAAAATTCTTAGGATTTGAACAAACATTGAAAAACTCTTTAACTACACTTCCAATGGGTGGTGGTAAAGGAGGATCTGATTTCAATCCACAAGGAAAATCAGAAAATGAAATTATGCGTTTCTGCCAAGCATTTATGTCAGAACTATACACATATATTGGAGCAGACAAAGACGTTCCAGCAGGAGATATCGGAGTAGGTGGAAGAGAAGTTGGTTACATGTACGGTATGTACAAGAAACTAGCTAGAGAAAACACTGGAGTTATGACAGGAAAAGGTGCAGGTTGGGGAGGTTCAATCCTTCGTCCAGAAGCAACAGGATTTGGCGGAGTTTACTTCGTTAACAATATGTTGAAAGCTCACAACATGAAAATTGAAGGAAAATCAATTTCATTATCTGGATTTGGTAACGTAGCATGGGGAGCAGCAACAAAAGCAACTGAATTAGGTGCATTTGTTAAAGTTATCTCAGGACCTGATGGTTATATCATCAACGAAAAACCAATGACACAAGAACAACTAGACTACATGCTAGAACTTAGAACTTCAAACAACAACGTAATCAAACCATACGCAGAAAAATATGGAGTTAAGTTTGTTGCTGGAAAGAAAGCATGGGAAGTACAAGTTGATATCGCAATGCCTTGTGCATTCCAAAACGAATTAAATGCAGATGACGCTAAACAACTAATAGCTAACGGAGTTACTATGGTATGTGAAGTATCTAACATGGGATGTACTGCTGATGCAATTCACGCATTACAACATGCTAAAGTTATATTCGCACCAGGAAAAGCTGCTAATGCAGGTGGAGTTGGAGTTTCTGGATTAGAAATGAGCCAAAACGCTGGACATATTAGCTGGACAGGTGAAGAAGTAGATATCAAATTACACCAAATGATGGATTCAATCCACGACAACTGTGTAAAATACGGTAGACAAGAAAACGGCTATATTAACTACGTAAAGGGAGCAAACGTAGCTGGATTTATTAAAGTTGCTGATGCAATGATTGACCTTGGCGTTTGCTAAGCTAAATCAAATCACAATTATACGAAAGCGTCTCAGAAATGAGACGCTTTTTTTTTGCTTAAATGTTGGATAATATTATTACTTTTGCCATAAACAAATTAATTATGTTAAAGTTAATAACTGATTACGAAACCAATATTGTCTATTTCTCAGAATGGATAAAGGATTTTCGATGCTATGGAGCAATAACCAAAATATTAGATAAATATCAAGTAAAACATGAACTATTGTCATTTACAAAGGACTATTGGGCCAGAGATTATATGCCTGTTCAGACATCAGAATCTACATTTATCCAATATTGCTATAACCCTGATTATTTGCAAGCAAAGACATCATATATAACCGACCCGACAGCTTCTTGTAAACATCTTAATATTGATACTATCAAAACTGATATTGTTATCGATGGGGGCAATATAATAAAATGTAAAGATGCTATAATAATGACAGATAAAGTGCTATGTGAAAATCCTACATATTCTAAATCTGAACTAATTAATCAACTGGAAGTTCTTTTTCAAGCAGAGCTAATTCTAATACCTTGGGATAGAAACGAACCTTATGGGCATGCTGACGGAATGGTTCGCTTTATTAAAGACAAGAAAATATTGCTAAATAACTACATGGATTTTGATAGGGGATTGAGAAAAAATCTAGTCAAAGTATTGAGTCCTCATTTTGAAATTGTTGAACTATCTTATAATGTACCGAAACTTTCAGAACTGAGTTGGGCTTATATCAATTTTCTGCAAGTAGGTAATCTTATTTTGTTGCCAGCAATGGAAATAGACGAAGATGAACAAGCTCTCTGCCTGTTCGAAGAAATTTTTAATACAAACATCGAGCAGATAGATGTTTCAGAGATTGTTCCGCAAGGAGGAGCTTTGAACTGTATTTCGTGGAATATAAAACAATAATTAAACTAAAATTATTATGAAAGAATTAATTATCATTGTTGCTGTCTTCATTTTTCTATTTTGGATAGGAATGAAACTAAACCGTTGGGTAAATGGAAGTTCAAAAATAATCAAGAACCAAAAGAAAATTTTGGAGGAGATGAAAAATCAGAATCTAAAATAACAGATTAAACAAATAACAGATTATGGGACTAAGAGACTTATTAGATTTAAGCAATGTTGGAATCAACAATATTGAGCGAAGATTTCAAGAAATAGCAAAGCTTTTATTTCAGGAATACTGTATTAAAAAAGGTAATGACCAATACAAATTTTTGGAAATAGAATTCTACTACTATACCAAAGATTTTGAAGATATTATTACCTATCCTCGCAATGTTAGTATTGGGAAATGGTTTTTCCATGATAGTGGAGTTGATATAACTTTTGATAGTAAATGTACAGATACAGATTGCAGTTGTGATAAGCGGAAGCCTTATGAAGATTATTTCGGAGGAATATTAATTCGTAGCCTACTAAAGAATGATAAGGAACTTATTACTGGACCTCAAAAATGTTCTTGGGCTTTATTTGACTTTATTGATGCATTTGCACTTGAGAAAGAAGATTTACCTCTAATCGTTAATAATGAAAATGACAAATTTCTGGTTTTTGATACAAGCCGTTATATTTCGATCAATGAGGAAAAAGTTAAAATTAGATTTGGTAATAATTCGGACTCTTTCCTTAGCTTTAAAGGTAAACCTTATCGTTTTTATATTAAACATCCTTTATGGGAAAATATAACGAAAGCAAAATATAGTGCAAGACCATGGTAAAAATCATACACTAACAATAGGCAAAAGAACCTTTGTCAAAATTTCAGATTCTATGATTGAACTTGGCGTTTGCTAAGAAGATATCTATATTCTAAATATTAATACTAAAGCGTCTCATTTCTGAGACGCTTTTTTTGTTTAATTCAAATAAGTTTTTACCTTTGTCGCATTAATTTAAAACCATTATCTTATGAGTAAAGGAATATTTACTTCATTTAATGAAAACGCTAAGCTATTTGATATAATAGAAAATGAAAATCCTATTTGGTGGCAAAACATTATAGAAGATAAAGAACTATATGTTGAACTTAGAAAGGATAATTATATCAATGTTTATTATTATGGAGGCTGTGTTGCAAAGATTTCTTATCAAGCAGGAGTTAAAGCAGAAATACATAATAAGTATTTAGATAAACCCATAAAAGTTAAGAATACATATGTTGATTGTCTGAGGGAAATTGAGTCTAAGGATGAAATAGATAAAATCAAATTGAAAATAAAGGAGGTATATCTAAAAGCAGAGAAGATAGAAAAGGAGAAGAAGGTTCAGGGAGATTTAATATTATCAAATAGGAAGTATATAGATTCAGAATTAGCATATAGTCTTGAAGGAAAAATAATTCGTATTGATTTAATAGAACTTGACAATGGATTACTAACTTTTGTAGAGCTTAAACTTATTGGCGATTATAGATTAAATAAAAGAGAAGGTGAACCTGAGATAGTAAATCAAATGAATAAGTATTCTGAGTTTATTTCTGATTATAAGGATGAGGTTATTCCATATTATCAAAAGCTATTGTCGGTAAAGAAAAGATTAGGAATAATTGATGATGTTAAAAAGATTGACAAGCTTAATATGAAGCCTCTACTCTTAATATTTAATAATTATGATGAGGAAATTTCTATTGGAAAAAAGAAAAGGATAGAAGAAATAATAGAGAATATTTCTAATAAAGACATTGATTACAAATTTATAAGCGATTATGGAGATAATAATTCATAGAGGGACAAAGGAAATAGGAGGGACTTGTGTTGAGTTAATAATTAATCAAAAAAGATTATTGCTGGATATTGGTATTCCTTTGGATTATGACGAGTGGGCAGTGGAGGAAAGGGAGGAATATGAGAAGAAGATGTCTGGTATTATTGAAAAAGCTGATGCAATATTCCTTAGTCACTATCACCAAGACCATACTGGATTACTGAAATTAGTTAACGAAGAAACACCGATATATCTTAGCGATCCAACTATAAGAGCAATTAGAATACCTGAATTGTTTTTCGGAGATGTATTTGCAGGCTTTAATTTTATTTCAATTTATCACAGAAAGGAAGTAAAGGAAATTGAAGGAGTAAGAGTAACTCCATATCGAGTTGATCATTCTGCTTTTGGAGCAATGGCGTTTTTGATTGAAGACTTAAAGGAAAACAAATTACTTCTTTATACAGGAGATATTAGGCTACATGGTTTAAGCAAGAGAAGTTATTTAAGTTTAAAACAAAATGTTGACTATCTATTATTGGAGGGAACAAATATAGGGAGAGAATCAGAGGGGAGTATAAAGTCGGAACAAGAGGTTTATGATAATTTTGTTAATATTTTCAATAATAAACCTAATCATTTAAACTATGTATGGGCTTCTTCATTAAATATAGATAGGATAAACGTTCTATATGATGCTTGTGAGAAAACAAATAAGATTTTGGTGGTTGATTTCTACACAATGAATATTCTCAAATCGATGTATAAGCATCATAATGTTCCTTATGGCAGTTCTTGTAGGCATATTAGATGTTTTTATCCCAATTACCTAACCACTTATATAAAACAAGTTAAGCATAGAGATTTTTTAATTAACTGTGTTCATTGGTGCAAGGTTAGCAAAACAGAGATAAGAGAAAATCCATCTAAGTTTGTCGTTATGATTCGCCCACGCATGATAGAAGATATAAAGTATATTGATGCAGAAAAGGCAAATTATATAACCTCAATTTGGAAAGAATATGAGAAAGACGAAAAGAACAAACCATTCTTTGACTATATCGAAAAGAGAGGATATAATAAATTTTACAACCATACAAGTGGTCACGCCTTTATTGATGGCTTGGTGGAATTAAACCATTTTATTAATCCAAAGCAAATCATCCCTATTCATACAGAGCAAGCTGACCAATATCAAAACATATTCCCAAGCTCTAGTATCCTAAATCTTAATGATGGAGAGAGACATTTACTCTAATAAAGATATAGTAAAATTAATCACTAAAAGAATTTATTATATCAAAGAAAGAATTTGCTGAATCAAAGAAATAAAAATTAAAACCAAGACTCAGCAAATTAAAACCAAGACTTAGCAAATTAAAACCAAGTCTCAGAAAATTAAAAGCAAGTGCTGACACCCAAAAAGACCGTCTTTTCGACCCCAAAAGATGGTCTTTTCACATACAAAAGACGGTCTTTTTGACCTGAAAAGACGGTCTTTTCGTATGCTATTAGTTGGTAAAAATTTGCTCACAAAAGGTTTTGATTTGCTCTCAGGAGGTTTTAGGTTGCTTTCAAGAGGTTTCGTATTATTAAAAAGAGGTTTTTACTAACTATAATAAGTTTTACAATAATACATGTGGTCACGCCTTTATTGATGGCTTGGTGGAATTAACTATTTTATAAATCCAAAGCATATAATACCAACTCATAAAGAAGAAGATAGTCATTAAAAAATCATATTCCCAAGCTATAGTATCCAAAACTTAGTTATGGAGAGAGGCATTTACTCTAATAAATATATAGTAAAATGAAACGCTGAAAGAATTTATTAGATCAAAGAAAGAATTTGCTGAATCAAAGAAACAAAAAATTAAAACAAAGACTTAGTAAATTAAAAGGTATGGGTTTGGTTTCTTAATTTAGATAATTAATTTAGAGGTGGTATTCTTGGAAAGTTAATTTTTATTGTTTATCTTTGCTCCGTAACTTTTAAAATTTAGATTATGATTAAACTTAATTTTGATTTCAGTACAGCTTTTTCCCTGGTTGAAATGGGAGATATTAATGATATGATGCCTAAGGTTGAAAAGGCTCATAAGTCACTTGTTGAAAAGACTGGAGAAGGAAGTGAATTTTTAGGATGGTTAGATTCTCCTATTAAAGTTTCTAAAGGTGTAATTTTAGATATTCAGGCTGAGGCTGAGAAGATTAGAAAGAAAGCCGATATTTATGTAGTTATAGGAATTGGTGGTTCATATCTTGGTTCAAGAGCAGTTATTGAGGCACTTAAACATAATTTCGATTCCCTTTCTGATTCTCGCAAGTCTCCATTTATAGTTTATGCTGGGCAAACTCTTAGTGAGGATTATATGGCGGACTTATTGGAAGTCCTTGATAAAAAAGATTATTGTTTAACAGTTATTTCTAAGAGTGGGACTACAACAGAGCCTGCAATAGCTTTTAGGATTTTGAAGTCACATTTGGAAAAGAAATATGGTAAAGAAGATGCAAGGGAAAGAATTATTGCAATTACAGATAAGGAAAAAGGGGCATTGAAAAACCTTGCTATTGAAGAGGGATACAAAACGTATATTGTTCCAAATGATGTTGGTGGCAGATATTCTCTTCTAACTCCAGTTGGTTTGCTTCCTATTGCTGTTGCAGGATTTGATATTGATTCACTTGTGGAAGGTGCAAGACTTATGAGGCATCAGCTAATTACTGATGATGATTTTGAACATAATCCAGCGTGGCAGTATGCAACATATAGAAATATACTTTATAATAAAGGCAAATCGATTGAGCTAATGGTAAATTATTTGCCAAATCTTCAGTTTTTTAGTGAGTGGTGGAAGCAGCTTTATGGAGAAAGTGAAGGGAAGAATGGTAAGGGATTATTCCCTGCAAGTGTTTGCAATACAACAGACCTTCATTCGATGGGACAATATGTTCAAGATGGAGAAAGGTTGATGTTTGAAACCATAATTCATGTTGATAATTCAAATAAGAAAGTAAAGATACCTTATGATGTTAATAATTATGATGGGTTAAACTATTTGTCAAGCCTATCTCTAACTGAAATAAATCATAAGGCAGAGGAAGGAACTTCAATGGCACATATTGAAGGTAAGGTTCCTCAAATTAGAATAAGTATTGACAAACTAAACGAAGAGAATTTAGGGAAACTAATCTTCTTCTTTGAGTTTTCATGTGGCTTAAGTGGATACTTGTTAGGAGTTAATCCTTTTGACCAACCAGGAGTTGAGGCTTATAAAAAGAATATGTTCAAACTCTTAGGCAAATAATAAGAAGAGAACACAATAAATAATATAGAAAAAGCCTTATATCAAATACCAACTAATGGTTTAAGTGATATAAGGCTTTTTCTTTTAATAGAGAGTTGGTATATTGATAAACTAGAATATAAGACCTGATAATTATGAATGAAGATAGTATTAAAGATATTTTTAAATCACAGAAAGAGTATTTCTTAACAGACACAACAAGAGATTTAGACTTTAGGATAAGAAATTTAAAGGCTTTAAGAGAAGAGATAATTAATAATGAAAGAGAAATTCAAGAGGCTCTTTTTAAGGATTTGCATAAGTCCGAAGAGGAAGCCTATCTTACAGAAATAGGCATTATTGTTTCGGAGATTAATCAAAACATTAAGAAGATAAAAAAATGGGCTAAACCAAAGAAAGTACGTTCTTCTATTGCTTGTTTCCCATCTTCTGCTAAAATTATTTCAGAACCTTATGGCGTTATATTAATTATTTCACCATGGAACTATCCTTTCCAATTAGCTCTTTCACCGCTTATTGGAGCAATTTCTTCTGGAAACACTGCAATCGTCAAACCAGCAGAATACAGTCCTAATACATCAAATATAATTAAGGCAATAACAGACAAGGTCTTTAATCCTAATTATGTAAAAACAATTATTGGAGGGAAGCAAGAAAATCAAATATTATTAGATCTTAATTTTGATTATATATTCTTTACAGGAAGTCCTATTCTTGGGAAAATTGTAATGGAAAAAGCATCAAAGCACCTTACACCTCTTACTTTGGAGCTTGGAGGAAAGAGTCCTTGCATTGTTGATGAAACATCTGATGTCAAATTGTCTGCAAAGAGGATAGCCTTTGGGAAATTTCTTAATTCAGGTCAGACTTGCATAGCTCCAGACCATGTATTTGTTCATAAAAGTATTAGAGATGAGTTTGTAAGTGAGATTATAAAAGATATTAATACGTTTTATACCGACAATCAAGAAAGCTCTAAGGACTATGGAAGGATAATTAATGAATTGCATTTTGATAGAGTAGCAGCAATGCTGCAAGATGGAGATATTATTTTTGGTGGCAAAGTAAATAGGGAAGAAAGGTTTATATCTCCTACACTAATTGAGAATATAAAAGAAGATTCAGAGCTATTAAATTCTGAAATATTTGGGCCAATACTTCCAGTAATAGAATTTGAGGATATAAATCACCTAATTGAATCAGTAAGAATTAAACCAAAACCTTTGGCTCTATACATATTTTCATCTTCCAAGCAAATACAAAACAAGATAATATCAAAGATATCTTCTGGTGGTGTATGCGTAAATGATACTATTATGCATTTAGTCCCTGAAAACTTACCTTTTGGAGGAGTTGGTAATAGTGGTATGGGTTCATATCATGGAAAGAAAAGTTTTGAAACATTCTCTCACCAAAGGTCAGTACTAAAGAGAGGAACATTCTTAGATATTGCTCTTCGTTATCCTCCTTTTACTAAGAAAAAACTATCCCTTATCAAGAAGTTAATCTAATAAGGGATAGAATATATTGAATAAAACAAAGCCTTATTGTTAAATGCTAACTTGTGGTTTACGTGATTTAATGTTTTTGATTATGATATATGCTACGAGACTAAATACTGATAAGCCAATAAATACGTAGTTGAAATTATATCTGCCTGTTGCAACTTGTCCAATTATATCAAATAGGCAGAAGATTAGAGTGAAGGCTGCAAAGGAGTTTTTCTCGCTCTTGATTGCTTTCATAAAGTTAAAAGGAAGTGATGGTTTCTTGTAATTCTTTAATCTTGGGAAAAAAGTTGGTACAGAATTTGCCCAGTTTAAGTACTTATCACCAAACTTATCTCTTAGATATGCTTCTTCTGCATACATTATTCTCTCATAGTAAACCCAGTAAACTAAGCAAAAGACAAGAACAAACCATATGTTTGCAATAAGGAGAGTTGCTCCAAGCCACATTAGGAAGTTGCCTAAATAGAGAGGGTGGCGAACTATTGAATATATCCCTGTGCTATTTACTTCATCTGCTTTTTGTTCTGCGGTGTTCTTGCCAGAGGTGTTTTCAGCAGCATAGCCTACAACATGAAGTCTTATAAAAAGTCCTGATAGTCCAACTAAGAGACAGAAATAATTATATAACTGTTCAGCTAGAGTTTCTTGACCAAATATAAATTCTTCGTTAAATTCTTTAAGGATATATAAGCCTAATCCAATTACTATTATAAATAAAGGAAGGTAGCTTCTGTATTTGAAAAGCCAGTTACCATTGCTTCGCATGTCTTCTTGTAATGCCATATTGTTTTGTTGTTTATTTATTTGTCAGTTGTTAGCAAACTATATTCTATTAGAGCCTCTTTTCCATTAGGAAAAAGACTTTGCAAAGTAAGGCAAAATATTTAACTTATCAGCTATTTCTTGATTAAAAACAAATTGACTTCGTCGAGCTCTACCTTTGTCTTTTGCTTATTTTCCATTATAGAAAGGTAATCAGTTAACAACTTAAAATGACAGAACCTAATTATTTATAATTTTTTGACCTATACGCCTGTTTTTTTATTAACTTTACAAGACAATATGATTATATTGGTTTGTAATTAACAATAAATGTAGCAAACAATTTATGAGCTGTATGATTGAAAAAAGTCTTGCAGGCGTAGGATAATAAATAATTAATATATTTTGATTATGGAAAATGATGAATTCATTAAAAAACATCTCAATTGAAATAAATGAGAAGATTAATCAACATTTATACAATGATGTTGTTTCTTACGAGGAATTAATCAAACAAATTGCGAAGAATCTTAATTTTATGGAAGAAAAAGTTCGTACAATTTTGGATTTATATTTTGAACAATTGGAAGAAATAAAACTTCAAGACCCAGAAAACTTTAAGAAGTATATAAAGGAAAGATTTAATGCTGTTGAGGTAAATAATGAGGCATAAAGATTTTTAAGGCATATAAATATAAGAAAGCTTTGTATAAATAAATAAAGACTTAGTAAAAATAGATTTATACGCCGATATTTTGAATTTATACGCTGAATTGTTGCTATGAAAACCTCCTTTTTATAGTCAAAAAAGCCCCTTTTTTAGCTGAAAAACCCCCTTTCCAATGAAAAAACCTCCTTTTTTGGGTAAGAAAACCTCCTTTTTTGAGTACAATATCTTTATATAAATCCAAAATATCTTGATGTAAAAGGAAAATAACTTGATATAAAATTAAAATAGGGCTATAAAATATTTTAGACAAAAGAGAAAAATTGTAATCAATTCAGTTCCTGAGAATAAATATATTGCTAAAATGCAAGTAGAGAGCAATATAGGCTTTGAACAGATAGCTGAAATGGTAGAGAAGAAAAGCACAATAAGCAGAGGTGACCTTTTACGAGTTTTTGCAGAAATGGAAGAAGCTTCAATTTTTATGTTGGAAAACGGTCATCCTCTTGAACTTGGCTTTTTTGGTTCATATTATCCTTCTATTGAGGCTAAAGTTGTAGATACCCCAGAGGAAGTAACCACAAAAATAATAACAAGGTTTAAAGCAATCTTCAGGCCTTCCAAATATCTAAAAGATAGATTTAAAAATGTAACCTTTGTTTTAGGAGATAATAAGGTTAGAGAAGTACATTATAAGAAAAAGAAATAGTTATTTCAAAAAGTGTGTAAATCTCATATTCCTTTATTGTAATTTGTTTTTTGATTACTAAAAAATTAAACCCTTTTTGTATTTACACACTTTTGGGTAAGTAATTTGCTTTTTATAAGATATGGATATATTATATCTTAATCTTTTATATGTTTGATTTTATAATGATTTATATTTCTTTTCTTGCTACTGAAACTAACCCCTATTGCTATAATTTTCTTATTCTCTATTTTAAATTTTTCAAAATAGTTTTTGTCAATGATTTGTTGTAGTGCTTCTTCACTATTATCCTTTTCAACGTCAAACTTAAATTCAAAAATGTAAATATAATCATAGAACCTTATTATAGCATCTATTCTCCCAATATTAGTTTCTTCTTCGGAATTAATGTCAAATCCAAGTAATTTCAATATTATATGAACATTTGAATGATAGTATCCCTCTGATGTTTTATTTATAGAATATGGCAAAGAAGCCAATAAACTCTTAAGTAATTTAATAAAACCATCAATATTTCCTACTATTAAATTGTATCTTAATTCCTGATAGGGAATGGATGTATTGCTTGATTCATACATTTTATTTATATGATCTATTAAATCTATTAATTCATGTATTAACTCATGCCAATAAGATATAGAGCTACAACTACTATTTTTATTAAGATTTTTTTCAATTAGAATTTTATTTCCAGACAAATAGTCTTTGAAAAGATTTAGGATTTTTATTAGATTATCAGGTGTGGCAAATTTATGTGGTACAAGTTTTTCAAAATAAAATTGATCTTCAATATTCCCATGTATAGAATTAATAAAATCCATTATTTCTGTTCCTCCTTCTAATGGGTAGATATCGTAGACCCTATTTTGATGAGTCGAATAATACATAAAATCTATTCTATCAAACCTATTTGAGAAAAAGTCGAATAAATATTTTTCAATATCTGTAATTGTATTCATATAATAACCCTTCTATTTTTTTCTCTACTTCATCAAATGTAACAATGTATACATTCTTCTAATTTGCGATAATTAATCCAAAACATTTTATTTGTTATGTTTTTAAATCATAATCTAACATTACATTCTCTAATTGCTGTATTATCGTAGGCAATATGTATTTATTTGATTATTTCGAATTTACCAAACTTATCGCTGAAATTATTAAGCAATAATTCAGTTAATCTACCCATGTAACAACCTTTTATATATTCCGTAGGTTCTTTATCTTTCCACCAAGTTAGTTCGATGATTACTTTTTCTTTTTCATTATTAAATTTGAACAAAGCTTTATCGTACCATTGGTCAGGTTTATGGGTTAAATATCTATTCTTTTTACCTTCTCTAATTTCCCATGTTTTTGCAGAATCATCTTCTACATATTTAAAGATTTTATCTATTAATGCTTGTCCAAAATCGGTGTAAATTTCTATTTTCATAATTCTAATTATTTTAAATTGTATGCAAATATACATACAAAGTTGCTTGATATATATTATTTCGTATTTTTGTTTGTGTTGTTATATTTATTTAACATTGTAAAATAAATACCGGTAGTATTGTTACTTCAATGTATTCTTTATGAATTAGTAAAAAAGGATTTTATAGCCTTATGTCTAAGAGTAAATATAGTATAACTTAGTCTTTGTTTTGAAAAATATGTTTTTGGCTTATTAACATATCTTTCGTCTTTATCTTTTTGTTTAATTGATTCTCTATGACTTCTTCTTTTGGTTTATCACAATTAGTATTACAGCTAATATAATAATTATCACTCCAGTAATAATTTGAAGGTTAATATTCTCATTAAATACAATTATCCCAATGATTATTGCAGTAACAGGTTCTAATGGAGATAAAAGAGCAGTAATCGTTGAACCAATAGCCTTAATTGCTAATATTAGAGTTAGGTTTGCAATAATTGTAGAGAAAACTGCCATAAATAATATATCAACCCCTGCAATAAGTGAAGGAATAGGAGTTAGGGTTCCTCTTACAAGACTTAGACCAAGGCATATTATCATGGAAATACAAATTACGTAGAAAGTTAGTACGCTGGAATCAACCTCTCTCATCGAAGATTTGTTTATCCCAATTATATACATACTATACATAAGGTTGGTTATAGTCAAAAGGAAGATTCCAAAACCACTTACCAAACCATGATTAGGAGAATATGAGAGTAAAAATACCCCTAGAAGGGAGAGGGCAAGGGAAACATATATTGACTTTTGAAGTTTTTCTTTATAGAATAACCACATAAATATAGAAATCATAACAGGGAATTGAAAGCCTATTGTTGTGCCAATGCCTGATGGGATATAATCGTAGGAAGAAACCAAAGTAAGACCCGTTAATCCATAACCAGCCCCACCAATAAGAATTATATCTCTAATATTTCTCTTAGTTAGCTTAAAGTTAGCCTTTCGAAATAGTAGATAAGTTCCGTAGATTATCATTGAGAAAAGAAACCTATAAAACATAAGAGCTTCTGAACTCATGCCTTGAGCTTTTACAGGAATAGAGAATAGAGGAAGTGTTCCAAATGTTATAGAAGATATAAGGGCATATATTATTCCCCTAACCATTGCATTCTTTGTCTTATTAGCAGACAATATTAATGATTTTTTTAGGTACAAAGATTATCTTCTTAGGTTGTTTCCCCTCCATATATCTTTTTACTTCTTCATTTGCCAAAACCTCTTTTTCAATTTCTTTTGCTGTCTTATCCAATGGGAACTCCATTGTTATTCTCATCTTACCATTAATTGAAACTGGGTAGTTATAAGAGTTTTCAACAAGAAGGCTTTCATCTATTTCTGGGAATGTAGCAAAGCTTATTGTTTCTTTATGACCCAAAAGACTCCAAAGTTCTTCAGCAATAAATGGTGCAAAAGGTGATATTATGATTGCAAGCGATTCTAAGATTTCTCTTTTATTAGATTTTAGATCCGTAAGTTCATTAACGCAAACCATAAAAGTAGATACCGATGTATTGAAACTAAAACGTTCTATATCTGATTTAACCTTTTTGACTGCCTTATAAAGAGCCTTGTATTCATCTTTAGTAGGTTTTTCGTCAGAGATACATAAGTTATTATCCTTATCGTGGTATAGCTTCCAAAGTTTTCTCATAAAACGAAAGACTCCTTCAATTCCTTTAATGTCCCATGGTTTGGATTGTTCTAAAGGTCCTAAGAACATTTCATAAAGACGAAGTGTGTCTGCTCCATAGCGTTCAATTAAATCGTCTGGGTTCTGCACATTATATAAGCTCTTAGACATTTTCTCAACCTCATAACCACAGTGATACTCTCCATCTTCTAAGATAAACTCAGCACTTGCAAACTCTTCTCTCCAAGCTTTAAAGGCTTCAATATCTAAGATATCGTTATTTACAATATTAATATCTACATGTATAGGGTCAAATTCATATTCGTTTTTTAAGTTATATGATACAAACTTATTCGTTCCCTTAACTCTATAAACAAAATTAGAACGTCCTTGTATCATTCCTTGATTTATGAGCTTTTGATACGGTTCATCCTTGGTGCAAAGTCCTAAATCGAAGAGGAACTTAGTTATAAATCGAGAATAAAGCAAGTGTCCTGTTGCATGTTCACTTCCTCCAATATATAAATCTACGTTTTGCCAATACTCATTAGATTCTTTTGAGAAGTATTCCTGTTCATTATTTGGATCCATATATCTAAGAGAGTAGGCATTTGAACCAGCAAAGCCAGGCATAGTATTTGTATCTAATGGATAAGTCTCTCCATTAATAGTATAATTCCAGTTTTTTGCTCTTGCTATTGGTGGCTCTCCACTTTCTGTAGGCAAGTAAACATCAATATTAGGCAGTTCTAAAGGAAGGTCTTTATCTGAAATAGTATAAGGTATTCCATCTTTATAATAGATAGGGAAGGGTTCGCCCCAATATCTTTGGCGTGAGAATATGGCATCTCTCAACCTATAATTAATTGTACTATATCCTATTTCTTTTTCTCTAACATATTCAATAACCTTGCTCATAGCTTCCTTAACTTCCATTCCGGTTATAAAGCCAGAATTAATGCAGTGACCGTTCTTTGAATCCTTTGTTTCAGTCCAAGAGTTAACGTCTTCTTCTTTTTCTCCAAGAGGAACCACAACTTGCTTTATTGGTAGATTGAAATGGCGTGCAAAAGCAAAGTCCCTTGAGTCATGACCCGGTACTGCCATAATAGCACCTGTGCCGTAGCCTGCCAAAACATATTCAGAAACCCAAATAGGAATCCTTTCATTGTTTAGAGGATTAATAGCATAAGAGCCAGTAAAGACTCCAGATATTTGCTTAACTTCAGATTGACGTTCCCTTTCAGAGCGTGTCTTAGTCCAAGCTATATATTTTTCTACTTCTTCTTTGTTTTCTTCTTTGGTTAAGCTACTGATTAATTCGTGTTCAGGGCAGAGAACCATATAAGTTACGCCCCAAAGTGTGTCTGGGCGAGTTGTAAATACTTCTAATATATCTCCTTTTTCGCTTGTGAAATAAATGCCTGCTCCCTCACTTTTTCCTATCCAGTTCTTTTGTATTTCTTTTATTGAATCAGACCAGTCAAGCCCTTCTAATCCCTCAAGCAATCTGTCAGCATAAGCAGTTATCCTTAAGCTCCATTGTCGCATAGACTTCTTTTCAACAGGATATCCTCCTCGAACAGAAGCACCATTAACAACTTCATCATTTGCCAAAACAGTACCTAATTTAGGACACCAGTTAACCATAGAATTAGAGATATAAGCTAATCGATAGTTCATAAGAATATCTGATTTCTCTTTCTCAGAATAGTTTTCCCATTCTTGAGCTGAAAAGTCCATTGGTTTTGAACAAGAGACATTAAGCTTTTTAGACTCGCCTTTTTCAAGTATAGAAATAATCTCATCTATTGGTCTTGCCTTATTAGTATCAAAGCAGTAATAGGAGTTAAATGATTGGATGAAACACCACTGAGTCCATTTGTAATACTTAGGGTCAGATGTTCTAATCTCTCTATCCCAAGCAAATGAAAGCCCAATATTATCTAATTGTTGGCGATATCTTTTAATATTTATTTCTGTGGTAATTGCAGGGTGCTGTCCTGTTTGTATTGCATATTGCTCAGCAGGAAGTCCATAAGCATCAAAACCCATCGGATGAAGAACATTAAAACCATTTAATCTCTTATAGCGAGAGTATATATCAGATGCTATATATCCGAGTGGATGCCCAACATGAAGTCCTGCCCCTGAAGGATAAGGAAACATATCCAATACATAGTATTTTGGTTTTGAATGATCTATCTTAGCAGAAAAAGTATTGTTTTCTTTCCAATAAGTCTGCCACTTAGGCTCAACCTCCTTAAAATTATAGTCCATAGAAATACATCTTATTTTATTACAAGATGCAAATATACGATATAATTCTCTAATTTAATATTTGGAAAATCAATTTATCTTAAAACTTCCACAGAGCTAGTCACATCAATAGTTTTGTCGTGTCGTGTTCCTTTAAATCTATAGAAATAAGTCCCACTTGGAGACTTTGTTAATTCAGGGTCCCAGAAATCTATCTTGCTCTTAATATTGATTTTTCTGTAAATAATTTTACCCTGACGATTTAAAATAATAAGTTCATTTTCAGGAAAAGCATCTTGTTCAACCAAATTGTTTAAAGTAAATACATCATTAATTCCATCCCCATTAGGTGTAACGACATTAGGGAATAAAACATTATCCACCTGTAAATCAAGATAGATTATACTGTCACAACCAAGATAAGTTTGAAGGTCTAGATTATAAACCCCTGTTGTGTTTTCATTAAATCCATGTTGATTATAAGTATTCCCCTTATAAATATCTGCCCTAATAGTATCGTAATAAACAGGGTTGACTTCAATTTTTACAGTGTAGATACTATCACATCCATAAATTGTCTGTAAATTTGCAATATAAACACCATTTGAATCAATATTTAAACCATGTTCAGTAAATGGATTGTTTTTACATATAACTTCATCAATGGTATCGAAAAGATAGGTTGGATGCACCACAAGATTTAATGTTACAATACTATCACATCCATCTATAGTTTGTAGGTTTTTTGTATATAATCCTGTTTCATATTCATTAAATTGATATAAAGAATAAGTATCGCCATTACAAATGTCAGCATCTATAGTATCATTATATATCGGATGAACTATTAAATTCAAATTAACAATACTATCACAACCCTCTGTAGTCAGTAAGTTTTTCGTATATATTCCAGTTACATTTTCATTAAATTCATTTAAAGAATATATCTCTCCATTACAAATTGAAGCATATATGGTGTCATTATATATTGGGTGTACTAATAGATCTAAATTAACTACACTGTCACAGCCATGAATTGATGGAAGTGTAATAGTATAAAACCCTGTTTCATTTTCTTCAAAACCATCAGACCTGTAAACTTCTTCCTGGCATATTTCAGCAAATATAGTATCGTTATAGGTAGGATATACTGTTAAATTTAAATATACAACACTATCACAGTTATATTCAGAAATAAGTAATTGCTCGTGTATTCCTGCAACATTTGTATTAAATCCGTTTAAAGTATAAGTTTCGTTATCACAAATTTCAGCTGATATATGTATTGTGTCTCTTGGGTTAATAGAAATATAAATTGAGTCTATGTTATAGCAACCCAAACTATCTATAAGTTCTAAAGAGTAAGTTGCATTAACAAAAGGAATAAATGATGTAGTACTTGTAGTCTCTCCATTACTCCAAAAATGATTGCCACTAAGATTGGTACTTAATATTGCAGTATCACCAAGACATAAAACATTATCACCAATAATAGTTAAAGGAGAGTAAGGTCTGTTAAGATTAATAACAGTATCTAATATATCAACACATTGGTCATTTGCAATACCTGAAATTAATCTAACTTTAATCTCTGTTGTATCTGAAAATGTTTTAGTTGCATTTAATGATGTTATAGTATCTCCATCAGAAAATATCCACATTGCTGTTTCGCATCTCTCTCCTGTTCCAGCGGGAGAAATTCCATCAGGAGATATTGTGCTAAGATTATTGAAATTAACAGTATAGCTACAAGGTTGCCAAGTATAATCATAATCAAGTAGCGATAACGGGTATCGATATCCTCCATAAGCTGTATAAAGGAAAGAGCAAGAAGGGTTTTCAGTCGAAGAGACCAAACAATGATAATTAACTGTACTATCAACCACTGCGTCAAGTATTCTTTCAGTCGATAGAGAAAGAGAAGGATTGTTAGATGAATACCAGTTATAATTAAAACCAATAGGAGCTATAAAAGTATTTGAATCTACATATCCACATTTAGTTGATATAAGGTTTTTAGAACCACATGTCAAATGATAATAAGCATATCCATAATGTCCACCCTCGTCACAATCTCTTGTTGTTAGTCTAACATAAATCCTTTGTCCGTGGTAAGGAGTTATATCGAAGCCAACTAATGTCCAATCCTTCCAAATAGCTATAGAATTTGAAACAGTATGCCAACCTAAGCTATCACTTGCAAAGAAATCAGCAAAACCACAGACAGGGTCAATAAGAGAGTCATTATCATTTAATATTTCAAGAGTAAAACGAGGTTGGTTTTCCATTGTATGTCCAGGATTTTCCATTACAACAGCATACCTTAAATACATTAAGTCAAAAACATTAGTATCTACATCATATGCATAGGTAAAACTCTCTCCTTGCGCTCCTGGCAGCCAGTTCCCTAATCTTACAGATGCTTCTTCACCCAGAGGAACAGTACGCAATAAGCTATCTGTTCTAGGATCAAATTCAGTAGTATCATAATGTACAGTATGACGACTGTGTTGATTCTTATAACCATAACCTATTAAACCAAAGTTTTGATGAGGATTAGTATATGTACCAGTATAAGGAGTGAAATTAGTGTCTTGTAAGTTTGTAAATGACATACAATTATCTATGCCACTAATATTTGTAATCACATTTATTTTACTTGAACATGTACTAACAAGACTGTCGCAAAGAGAATGTATTCTCACGTCATATTTAGAAGCAGGAGATAAGTTTGTTAATGTTACAGAATTAGTATTCACAGTTAAGAATGAAATACTATCATCGGGGTAAACACTATTATTATATTCAACAATCCAACCCTCTGAATTTGTGTCAGCATCCCAAGATATCGTAGCATAATATGACTCTAAATCACTTATATACAAGTTTTTTGCTCTTGGACAACAGCATACTGGTTCAATTCCTACACCGAACATATGGCAATACCTACTTCCATCATCACTCCCATATATTCTAATTTCAGATTGACTTCTATATACATCATAATTATATAAGTAATTCGCTGTATATTTAGGAATATGTAAAACAATATGATTTGTATTAGCAAAGCCAGTAACAATTTGATTTGTGTACCAACCTGGAGGATCTGGATTTAAAGTTACACTATTATCGTATTCAACCTTCCACGTTAGTGTTGTGTCTGATGAATCCCACCACACCTCTAAAGTGTCACATCTTAAATCGTAACGAACATTTGATACCGAATATGCTGACCCAATATAAAACCAATCATGACGGTAACAAGGTAAATCTATAGAGTCAGACGGAGTATAAATCAAGTAATTATAATAGCAACAAGAATAAGGTAATGAGTCGAATGTAATTGAATTAGAATTTGTTGTTTTAATCCAACTTTGATTTTCAAAACTCAATTCTACTATCCAATATTCAGAGGTTGTTCCATCCCAAGTAAAGTTTACTGTAGAATTGTTGTTCGAAATCGTTGGATTAACATTAGTAGCTTTATATATTGGTGCTGTAATATTAAATTCAAAACCTGACTGAGGTGTTTCTGTGTCGACAAAAAAACGAATTGTTAAGGCTCCTGAATAGGAAACTATGTTTACATTACTATTTCCTGAATACAAATGTGCAACTTCCCAAGTAGAATTTGTGTCTCCATCATAAATCCGAATAGAAGAAAACATATAGTCTTCTAAATCAATACTCCCTCTCAAACATACATAGGATCCAGGTGTTGCAGGATAAATTGTCATAGTTGAACTAACACGAGTCGAATAGTTTCCTGTTGCCCCACCATCATCATATAGAACACCAGAGTCTGTATGTATCTCCTGATAACCTGATGTTGGCATCAAGTAAGTTTGTGCAATAACATTTGTTATGCTGAATATCAAGATAATGCTTATGAATAATTTCTTTAATTTCATTTTTACCACTTTACTATTGCAAAAGTACAATAAAGTTCCAAAAAAACCAATGAATTAGATAATATCTTTTTTAATTATATAGACTGTACAAGTTTCTCAAATGAATCTTTATATTGACAAATTGAATCTTTGTTTCAAGAAATCCTTTCTTCGTTTCAGCAAATTAGTTCTTTGATTCAGGAAATTCTTTCAGCGTTTCATTTTAATGGAAATAAAGCTTGTTTTATGTTATTATTATATGGTAAATTTTTCATTTTAGAAATAACATTAGTTTAAAGTAATAAATCTCCTTTTTTTAAGGAAAAAGAGTGGTAAGATCTATTGTAATTTTCTATTTAAATAGTCGGAGATAAGAGTGTTTTTGTCGATTTTATGACTAATATTGTAAGGAAATTCTTTTACGATATCTATATCACCAGGAATCATATAGTATGGAAGTTTCTTTTCTAAAAAAGGAATTAGTATAGATACTAAATCTTCTTTACTAATATCGTCTTCTAAAATAACAAAGCTAATTATCTTTTTTACTTCATTATTGCGTTTTAGAGCTATAGTTATTGCTTCTGATACAAGGCTGTTTTCGCAGATAACCATACTTATTTCATTGAGTTCTATTCTAAACCCATGCATCTTTATTTGATCATCATTTCTTCCAATACAAAACAGCATATCATTTTCATAATAAGCTAAATCACCTGTTTTATATGCTCGTTGTCCATTATGAATAAAAAACTTCTCTTTACTAAGTTCTTCGTCCTTAAAATAACCAGTACATACATTATCTCCAACAATAATTAATTCTCCTTCTTTATCGTTAGGATTTTGCTTGTCTATCAATAAAATACTATCATCTTTTGGATATCCTATTGGAAGTAAAGGATAATTTTTAATTATATCGTCATCAATTTCAACTAATGTTGTTACAATTGTTGCTTCTGTTGGACCATAGGCATTGAAAATTTTAGACTCATTAAAAATATCTCTTATTTTAGAACATGTACGATTAGGAAGGTCTTCTCCCATAAAAATAAAAGATTTTAAAGAAGGAATATTATGAGTATTAAATTTTTGATTTCTTAAGAATATATAAACAAAAGAAGGTGTTGAAGTCCAAACGCTACATTTATAGTGATTCAACCTTTCAAGAAAAGAATCTTGGTCTTTTATCATATCTGTTGATGATAATACTAATGTAGAACCAAGACGAAAAGAATTTATTATATCGCACAGAGATACATCAAAAGTAAATGGTGCTTGATTCATAAATACATCTCCTTTACTTAAATTGAATGCTCTTGAAGCCCAATTTACAAAGTTTAAAATGCAGGAGTTTGTTATTTGAACTCCTTTAGGTTCTCCTGTTGATCCAGAAGTAAACATTATGTATTGAGGAACTTCTTTTTCGGAGTTGTAGTCTGTTGTTTTATTATCTATTTCTCCTGTAGTTACTATCTCTAAATTATGTTTAATTAGAACAGGAATATCAATAATTGGAATATTTTCAGAACATTGAATAATTACTTGTACTCCTGTTATTTCTATGATTTTTTTAATTCGTTCAACAGGATATATTTTATCAATTGGAATATATGTTGTTGTAGAATGGATGCAAGATAGTATTGCTGCTGGGAATAACGCTTCTTTATGTCCATAAATAATTATCGGGCATCCTTTTGATATATTTAAGTCTTTTAGAATGCAAGTTAATCTTTCTGTCGTAACTTGTAAGGAATCCCAATCTGTTTCATGATCACTTCCTACTATCGCAAGTTTATTTGAATCGATGTCTTTATCAACAAATTCTTTTTTATTAAAATCGTATCTCATATTTAATTTTATAATTGAAAACGTCCGCTAAAAATATATAGTGAAAATGAAACAGCATTAATCATAATAAATATGCTTATTCCTTTTACTATTTTAGGATTAAGATTGCCAAAGACAACATCTTTACCTTTTTTCTTGCATTGAATGATATATGTATTATGTATTGCAGAGTAAATTCCAAATAGCAAGCCACTTATTATGTAATTTGATTGAAATCCATTCCAACATCCCATTAGAAGAAAAGTTATTATTAGAGATATGTTTTGACGAAACATAGGATGTTTTTTTAATTTCTTTTGTCTAGAAAAAAACATATAAAGAGGAGTGAAGAAATAGTCTTTTAGCCAATCTCCTAAACTAATATGAAATTTTCTCCAAAAATCTTGTGGATTAACAGAAGTAAAAGGATTTTTGAAATTAATAGGAACTCTCATTCCAAGCATTTTACCAATACCTAAAGCCATTAGTGAATATCCTCCAAAATCAAAGAATAAATAAGCATAATAAGCATACATTTCACTTATGGAGCTTATTATTTTAGGAATAGAACTCAGACTGATATCTAGCCAATACCTTGATATTAATTCTGCAATAATATATTTAAAGACAATTCCTTTGACTAAAAAAATCCAACCTGACAGAAAAGTTTCACAATTGATTGCAGAAAAACCTTCTTCTTGAGATATTTTAAAGCGACTATACCTATCAATAGGACCTATTAAAATGGTGGGTGTAAAAGCTAAAAAATTAAAGTATGTAACTCCATCTGCCATTTTTTCATTAGGTATTTTATCCATAAAATAACCTACAATACGAAAACTTGCATAGGAAAGACCAGCAAAAGAAATGATATCATTAAGAATAAAAGGATAAGAACTAAATCTTATATCAAATTTGACAAATAACATTGGTAATATTAAAATAATAATACCCCATATCTTATTTTTAATTTTGAAAATATCTGTTAATAAATATGTGGCGATATAAGAATATAAAATAAACAAAATAAAATGTATTGGCTTGGGGAAAACCAATGTAAGAAATATTGCATTAAGAATAAATAATATATATTTGAAATAGTTAGGTCTTGTTTTGCATAATAATTTTGAAAGGCTCATTATTATGACAAAAACAGCCATAATTATAAAGAAATCAAAGGAACTAAATGGCAGCATAATTAAAATTGTTGATAGACAAATTGTACAGAAGAACTTGAACCATTCATTGGATCTTTATTTAGAGGAGAATATATTAGATATAGAGAAATCACTATGCATGTGTATATAGCAATATGAGTAAACAAACGTATTATATGTTTTATTTTCATTTTACGAGATTATATGTTTCAACAATAAATTTATCTGCTTTATACCATCCATATTTACTTAAATGCATAATATCAAATAAAATTTCTTTTTCAAATGTATTTGAGTCTGAATTCCAAAAGTTTAAATATGAAAAGTTATTTTTTCTTAATTCAATCTCCAATTCTTTTATTAAAGGTGTTAGATTGTCACTATTGTTATAGTAATATGGATTTAAAGGTAAAATAATAAATGAGGCATTTGCTTTTTTTACATGAAGCAATTTTATTAACATGTAAAAATCCTTTAGCTCTTGATTATATTTATTATCTACTAATTTAATTCTTCCATTTTCTCCTTTAATATTGTCTTTGTAGTATTTATCATTAATTCCCCAACTATTATTCTTAGAATTATTAATTTGTTCTTGCCTACTATTATTAAATAAACTATCCCAATTAATAATTACATTTTCAGAGAGAATAGGTTGCCTATTATATGGTTGATAATTTGCTTTATAGTCATCTCTAATAAATACAGATCTTATTTTCTTTATAATATCATGAGTTTTAATAACTGGCTGGTATGCTAAATAGTGAGGAAAACTTTTGTTTGATTGATTTTCTATAGATAAACCTCTTAAATTTAAGCTCGGATTATTGATTTCTGAGTAGAAGTCATTAATTCTTTTAGTTTCATATCCTTTAAATTCTGATAAAGAAGTATCATTATTATTTAGAATAGATTCAAGGAATTTATCAGAATTATATTCTAAAAATACAGTAGATGTTGTTCCTTTTGCATCTTTAGAATGGAACCAACTCGGAGATAAAATAATGATTACTGGTGCATCTTTTAATTTATTTGCATTAGCAAGAAGTTGAGAATAAATAGAAAAACATTGATTTCCGGCATGTCCAACTCCAATAACTTTAGTCTTAAAATTATTGGAAATAAAATTATAAGGACTAGCTTCTGTTGCAGAAGTTAATTCAGAAGAACCTAATAAATAAATAATATCAGCACTATCATTACTTAATAAAAACTGATCTTCAAAAGCTGAATTGTCTTTAAAGTTATTAATATAATTAGATAAGCTGTTTTGATTTTCTTCTTCTTGCAAGAATATATTATGAATTCTAGTAATGCTAAAGAAAAGAATTATTATAGCTAATAATATAGGAAGTAAATGAAGATAAATAAACTTTTTCATCTAATTTTATATTGTTTCCAATGTTCCAGCTATTTTATTTATGGTGTCTAAGTGTTCTTCATTGATTAAATATTGAGGAATTCTTTTTCCAGTTTTTTCCTCTATAGATACTAATAAATCTATCATAGATATAGAGTCTAATATTTTTGATTCTATTAATGAATCGTCAAAATTCACTTTTACAAATGCTAAATTAGCAATTTCTTCTTGAATGAAAACTTTTATATCGTCCATATTTATAATTGGAGTTTTTATTAATTACGTGCAAAGATACAAATATCTTTTAAAAGACAAGAAGGCTTTTAATTATTAGGAATTTTCTTGTATTAATTTGAGTGAAGCCCAAAGGAAATTAAATAAAAATAGGATAAGTTAAGTAATCAGAATTGATTTGATAAATAATAGACCTATAGGAATAGTCTTATTTTAGGATAAGCTCAACTATATTTTCAACATGTTGAGTATGTGGGAACATATCCACTGGTTGAATTCTTCCTACTGAGTATTTTTCTGAAAGAAGCTCCACGTCTCTTGCTTGAGTTGCAGGATTACAACTAATATATATTATTTTATATGCTTCAATCTCTAATAATTGATCAATAACTGATTTAACCATACCTGCTCTTGGTGGGTCAGTTATGATTAGGTCTGGCTTACCGTTCTTTTCAACAAAGTCTTGGTTAAGAACTTTTGCCATATCACCTGCATAGAAAACAGTATTATCTAAATTATTCGCTTTTGAATTAACTTTTGCATCTTCAATTGCTTCATCTATATATTCAATTCCTACAACTTTCTTAGCGTAGGGAGCAACGAAATTAGCAATTGTTCCTGTCCCTGTATAGAGGTCATAAACAATTTGATTTTCGTTAATATCTGCAAATTCAACTGCATTGGAATATAAAACAAAGGCTTGCTCGGAGTTGGTTTGATAGAAAGATTTTGGTCCTATCTTGAACTTTAAGGTTTCTCTATCTCCCCTAAATGAAGGCATATATTCAATAATATGATCTTTTCCCTTATAAGATATAATGTCTTGGTCAAAAAGAGTATCATTGAACTTTTGATTAATTGCATACATTAGGGATGTAATGTCAGGAAACTCATTTGCAATGGCGTCAAGCATTGGGAAAATTTCATCAGATTCTTCTGCAAAAACAACAATTAACATAAGCTCATCCTTGAAAGTTGAGCGAATGATTATGTTTCTAAGTAAACCATAATGTTTTCTTATGTCGTAGTAGCTAAGATTATTTTTGTCGGAATAATTCTTAATGAAATTACGGATAAGATTTGAAGGCTCTCTTTGAAGTGCACAATATTCAATATCGAGCACCTTATCAAAAAATCCAGCAACGTGAAAGCCAAAACCTCTTGGAGAGGAATCCTTTTCAAGTGTCTGAATATCTTCATCAGTTAGCCAACGTTTGGTTGAGAAAGTATATTCTAATTTATTACGATAGAAGAATACGTTTTCAGAACCAATAATTTTATTTGCTTTTGAACAATCAATATGACCAATTCTTGTAAGAGCATCAATTACTTGTTTGTTCTTATAGAAAAGTTGGTCTTCATATTTCATTGTTTGCCACTTGCAACCGCCACATAATCCAAAGTGAGGGCATTTAGCCTCAACTCTTTTATCGGATAGTTTGTGGAAATTGATTGCTTTTGCCTGAGCAAAGCTTTTTTTCTTTTTAACTATTTGCACATCAACAATATCTCCTGGAACAACAAAAGGAATGAAGATAACAAGTTCATTATGTTTAGCAACTGAAGTGCCTTCGCTTGAAGCATCTATTACTTCTAAGTTCTCTATAATCTCTTGTTTTCTTTCTTTCTTTACTTTCATTTACCAGAAATAATCATTGAATTCAATAAAAAAGAAGCATTGATTGTTTTTTCATATAAACAATGCTTCTTATAATATCTCTAATTAAAAGAATAAATTCTATTTTTCGTCAGAAACAGATAAGCTTTTTCTTCCGTTACGACGACGGTTAGCTAATATCCTACGACCGTTAGCTGTAGACATTCTTTCTCTGAATCCGTGCTTATTTAATCTTTTTCTGCGTGAAGGTTGGTACGTTCTTTTCATCTTATTTTCATTTTTTCAGAGTGCAAAAGTACGCTATTTATTTTTAATAACAAATATATTAGCATTATTTTTATTTTCTTGCTTTCTTTTTGAGCATTTAGAAAGTTTAATTTATATTTGCAAATTCAAATTCGTATTAATATTGAAAGAAGAAAACTCTAAACGATAATTATGGATACAGCTTTTATAAATAAATTAATGACAATTAGAGATGAGGATTATGATGGACAAACACATCTTTCATTATCTCGAACAATTGAAAAGTATCCCTATTTTTCTTTTCTTTACTATTACTATGCTAAGGGTTCGAAAAACCTTTCTGTAAATTTTCATCAAAACTTAGCTCTTGCCTCTGCCTATTCACCAGATAGAAAGCGATTGAAAGAGTTTTTAGAGACTAAGACTAGTTTCCCTTATATTACAGATAATGCTCAGCCATCCAATATGGATAAGATTAATGCTAAGATTGAGGAATTGAAAAAACTTTATTCAAGCGATTTGTCAAAGCAAGAAAAAAGAGAGGAAAGACACGATATAATTAAAGAGATAGACTCATATACAGAACCTGAACTGTCATCTAATCCTACAAAAGAAGAGTTGATTGAAAGGTTTTTGAAGATTGAAAATCCTAAGGTAAATAGTTTGGAGAAGGCAAAAGATAGTTCTGGTATTAATGAACAAGTGGCTGAAAACATTGTTGATGAACTTGAAATAGTGACAGAAACAATGGCTAAAGTGTATATGAAACAAGGTCGCAACGATAAGGCTATTAAAATTTATAAACAATTAATTTTGGCTAATCCAGAAAAAAGTATTTACTTTGCAACTCAAATTAAAAATTTAGAAGAAAAAAATAAGTAAAAAACAAAGACATTATGTTCGTAGTTATTTCAGTTTTAATACTAATTGTATGTTTGTTCTTAGCTTTAATAGTATTAGTTCAAAACAGCAAAGGAGGAGGTTTGGCAGCAAATTTCCAATCTCAAAGTCAAATAATGGGAGTTAGAAAAACAGCTGACTTTCTTGAAAAAGCATCTTGGGGTCTTGCTATTGTGCTTTTAGTACTTTGCCTTGCAGCATCAGCATTTATGCCTGGTAGAAATTTAGGAGGTAATACAGGAACAGAGTTGAGCCCAGATGCGGTTAAAACATCTAATCCAGCTCCAACACCTGCTCCAAACCAAGCACCAGCACCGATACAATAAATTAATAATTTATTTTTTCATAATTTGGTTTTTAAAAGAGTCATCAATGTATTTGATGGCTCTTTTTTCTTAGCTTCAAATCCTTCTTTCTGTCTGACGTTTTGTCATATTGCCTAAGTAGAAATTACTATGGCACATTTTTGTGTATTACTTTAACCGATACAATTTATTAGAACAATAGAGATTTAAATAATTAATAACTTAAAAATATAAAGAATTATGGCAATTAATGTAAAACCTTTAGCTGATAGAGTTTTGGTTAAACCAGCACAAGTAGAGACAAAGACAGCAGCAGGAATAATTATACCTGACACTGCAAAAGAAAAACCTGTAAGAGGAGAAGTTGTTGCAATTGGTAAAGGAACAAAAGACGAAGCAATGACAGTGAAAGTTGGAGATTTAGTTCTTTACGGTAAATACTCAGGCACTGAAATAAGCATTGAGGGAGAAGATTATTTGATTATGAGAGAAAGCGACATTTACGCTATTCTTTAATCTTAAACGAAACTAATTTATTAACATATAAAGATAATAACAATATGGCAAAAGATATTTTATATAATGTAGAAGCTCGTGAACAATTACGTTTAGGAGTTAATGCTTTAGCAAATGCAGTGAAAGTAACGTTAGGACCTAAGGGAAGAAACGTTTTGATAGATAAAAAGTTTGGAGCTCCACATATCACAAAAGATGGAGTAACTGTTGCAAAAGAAATAGAATTAGTTGATCCAATACAAAACATGGGAGCTCAACTTGTTAAAGAAGTTGCATCAAAAACAGCAGACCAAGCAGGAGATGGAACAACAACTGCAACAGTTCTAGCACAAGCAATTGTTAATGCAGGAATAAAGAATGTTACAGCAGGTGCTAATCCAATGGACTTAAAGCGTGGGATAGACAAAGCAGTAAGGGTTGTTATTGAAGATTTAAAGAAACAATCACGTTCAATTGGTGATGCAAAAGAAAAGATAGAACAAGTTGCTACAGTTTCAGCTAATAACGATTCTTTCATAGGTAAGAAAATTGCTGAGGCAATGGATAGAGTGAAGAAAGAAGGTGTTATTACTATTGAGGAAGCAAAAGGAGTAGAAACAGAAGTTAAGATTGTAGAAGGAATGCAATTCGATAGAGGATACCTTTCTCCATACTTCGTTACAGACACAGAGAAAATGGAAGTTGTTTATGAAAATCCATTTATCTTAATCTATGACAAGAAGATATCAAATATGAAAGAATTCCTTCCTGTTTTAGAAAAAGTTGTTCAAACAGGTCGTCCTTTATTAATAATTGCAGAAGACTTAGATGGAGAAGCAATAGCAACATTAATTGTTAACCGTTTGAGAGGAAACTTAAAGATTGTTGCAGTTAAGGCTCCAGGATTTGGTGATAGAAGAAAAGAAATGCTTGAAGATATTGCAATCTTGACTGGTGGAGTTGTTATATCAGAAGAAAAAGGATATAAGTTAGAAGACGCATCACTTGAAATGTTAGGTTCTGCCGACAAGATAACAATTGACAAAGACAATACAACAATTGTGTCAGGTCATGGCGAAAAGCCAATGATTCAAGCAAGAGTTAATCAACTAAAAGCTCAAATTGAAAAAACAACATCAGACTACGATAGAGAAAAACTTCAAGAACGCTTAGCTAAATTGGCAGGTGGAGTTGCAGTTATTTATGTTGGAGCAGCATCAGAGGTTGAGATGAAAGAAAAGAAAGACCGTTTTGATGATGCATTACACGCAACAAGAGCTGCAATTGAAGAAGGAATTATACCTGGCGGTGGAGTTGGATACCTTAGAGCAATCAAATCATTAGAAGGCTTAAAGGGAGATAACGAAGATGAAAACACAGGAATTCAAATAATCCGTCGTGCATTAGAAGAACCTCTTCGTCAAATCGTTGAAAATGCAGGCTTAGAAGGAAGTGTTATTGTTAATAAAGTAAAAGAACTAAAAGGCGATAATGGTTTCAACGCAAGAACAGAAGTATATGAAGACTTACATAAATCAGGAGTAATTGACCCTACAAAGGTTTCTCGTATTGCCCTTGAAAATGCAGCTTCAATTGCAAGTATGATTCTAACCACAGAATGCGTTTTATCAGAAATTAAAGAAGAAATGCCTCAAATGCCACAATCACCAGGAATGGGTGGAATGGGCGGAATGTACTAATAAATAATTTTCTCATTAAATTAGCCTCCCTATCAAAGGGAGGCTTTTTTTATTTTAAATAAAGAAAAAGTAATACCTTTGCACAATAGAAAAATAAATAAACAATAAAAATAAGATACGATATGATACAAAGAATTCAAACACTATGGTTAGCATTCATTATACTAATAACAGCTGCAACATTCTTCTTCCCAATTGCAGATTTCAGTTATGATTTAAAAGGAATGCAAATGACAGAACAATTTGGACTATTAAAACCAAAAATAGATTTAGATAACGTAACTATTCTTGGAAGAGCAAACGCTTGGAGTTTAATCTTTATGCAACTTGGAGTAGCTTTAATTGCAGTGATATCAATCTTTTTATTTAAGAATCGTCAATTGCAAGTAAAACTTGTTGCAGGAGGATTGCTATTAACTACAATTTATGTAGCTTTCCTATTATTTATTAAAATCGACGGAATAGAAAAACAAATTTTTGAAAAGGGTGGCATATCTATTCAAATATTCTATAATAAAATATCTATGTCATTCCCAATTCTTCAACTATTACTTTTTATCTTAGCTCAAAGAGCAATTAAAAAAGACCATAGACTTGTTCGTTCCTCTGATAGATTAAGATAAGGAATTAGAAAGTATAGCATTTGGTTTTGTTAGGAATCTTTGCTGTAATTATGAATCCGAAAAACTGATACCAATCTTTTGTTTGTGGATTACCACGCATTGAACCTGCAGGATTAGTTCTTCCTTCAAGTATTTCATGTGTTCTGTCAGATGCAGCAACACCAAGCTCTCCACTCCACTCCAATAGGGTTGCAGTTTCAACATAATCTCTACTAACATCATCAATATAGTCAGTAAAGGTCTTTCTTAGACCCCATTCAAGACCAATTGAGATAAGTTTATTAACACTAAACTTCACACCTAATCCAAATGGAATAGAGATTTGGGTAAGAGAATAAGGAGTATCAAAACCTTCCATTCCCTGTCCTTCGGTTGCAAGAGGTTGTAGCTCGACCCATTGAGTAAGATTAGTCAATCTATTTTCAATTAAAGCTTTTGGGTTCATGAAAAACACTCCAACACCTGCAAATATATAAGGAGTTAGTCTGTGTTTCCTACTTCCTATCTGGTAATCGAAAAAGTTAAACTCACATATTGCAGATATTTCAGTTAGTTTTGATTCAAAGCTTAGGTTTCTAATATTGTCAAAATGCGAATCCTCAGCCGCAACAGACCCAAAAAGAAGATTTCCTCTAACAGCCCAGCGTGGATTAATATTATATCTATATATTGCACCCACCATTAGCTTTGAATTGTAGAAATTATACTTTGGGTTAAGGTCTCCAATGTAGTTTCCACCTCCAACAATGATTCCAAAATCTGATTTGTCAATAAATTGTGCATTTGCATTATATGACAAAAGGCTTAATAGGGCTATGATTAAATATTTCTTCATTTTCTTTTTTGTTATTTAATGCAAAAGTAATAAAATTAATTCAAACTAAATGCTATGAGTGTTTCTCATATTCCAAAACTTCTAAATCTTTTGGCTTTCCGTCATCAACATTAAAGCGAATCATAGTGCAAACATTGTGAAAACCATATTTTCCAGCTGCACCTGGGTTCATATGAAGTAGGTTTAGCTGGTGATCAAAAATAACTTTAAGTATGTGACTATGACCAGAAATGAAAATATTTGGTTTCTCTTTTATAAGAATTTCTTTTATCCCCTTTTCATATCTTTTAGGATAGCCACCAATATGAGTTAGCATAATTTTCACTCCCTCAAGCTCAAAAGTTTCAATTCTCTTTAGATCCGAGTATAGCTCGTAACCATCAACATTTCCAAAAACAGCAATTGTTGGTTTGAAATGTTTCAATTCTTCTAAGACATCAGTAGAGCCTATATCGCCAGCATGCAAGATAATATCCACATCTTTAAAGAAAGTATAAACTTGTTTAGGCACCATGCCATGAGTGTCAGAGAGAAGTCCAATTCTTTTCATTATCAAAATATAATTCTAATTAAGACTTGCAAAGTAAAGCATAATATTTAATTTTCTTCATATTAAAAATCTATAATCAAGAAAGAAATTTCTATCTCTTTGATTAATCTTGCTAAGATGTACATCTAAAATTGCTAAGATGTACATCACAGCGTGCTAAGATGTACATCGGAAGATGCTAAGATGTATATCACAGTAAGCTAAGATGTACATCTGAGTGAAATGATTCTTTAATCTAATAATTTAATTCTTTGATATAGCAAAATGAGTCTTTGAATCAATAAGTTAGTACTTTGTTTTGAGAAAATTACTGCTTAGCAAAATTCTTTGCGTTTTTTTTCGGATATTTGCACATTAATATTATAATTTATATGAATCAAAAGATTTACGCTTACATTGCTATCTTCTTCTCCATGTTGTTTTGGGGAATGAGCTTTATTTGGACTAAGGATTTACTTATTGCAGGTTTCACTCCAATCATCATTATTACCCTAAGAGTATTTATTTCAGCGACCCTTCTTTTTACTGTTTTTAAACTTGCTGGAAAGCTCGACAAAATTGATAAGAAAGACTATAAGTTGTTTCTAATGCTTGGTTTCTTTGAGCCTTTTCTCTATTTCTTTGGCGAAAACTGGGGACTTCAATATCTTGATGCAAGTTTGGGTTCAATAATTATTTCAACTATTCCTGTTTTTGTGCCTTTCTTGATGTATTTCTTTCATAAGGAGGCTCTACGTTGGCAGATTATTCTTGGCGTATTTCTAACCATAATTGGTCTTGGAATAATGACGATTTCTCCCAACCTAACCTTCGATGTAAGTGGAAAAGGTGTTGCTCTAATGTTTTTAGCTGTCTTTTCAGCATGTGGTTATAGTGTTGTTTTGTTTAAAGTTATTCAAAAATATGAGGCAATCACAATAACTACTACTCAAAATATAATAGGAGCAATTTATTATATACCTCTTTTCTTTATCTTTGAATTTAAGACTTTTAAAACTCTAACCTTTAGTTTTGAAACAATTTACCCAATATTTGCACTTGCAATTCTTTGTTCCTCAATTGCTTTTATATGCTATTCATATTCTGCAAAACGTCTTTCAATTTCCAAAACAACTGTCTTTACTAATGCAGTTCCTATTGTAACTATAATATTTGTTGTACTTTTGGGAAAAGAATCTTTAACCACAAGTAAGGTTTTAGGTATGCTCATCGTTATAGTAGGAGTGTTCCTAAGTCAAATTGATTTTAAGAAAAGAATAATTAAAAGAAGATATTATGCAAGTAAAAGTAGGGTTAGTGCAAAAGTCCTGCCTGGAATCCAAGGAAAGTAACATTCTAAAGGCAATAGAAGATATTCGTAAGGTAGCTAAGATGGGGGCAAATATTATTTGCTTACAAGAGATATTCTCAACACTATATTTTTGTGATAAAGAAGACCACGACAACTTTAAATTAGCAGAACCAATCCCAGGAGAGACAACCGCAAGACTTCAAACACTTTCAAAAGAATTAGGAGTTGTGATAATTGCTTCTTTGTTTGAGAAAAGGGCTCAAGGTTTATATTTCAACACAACTGCTGTTATAGATGCTGATGGAAAGTATCTTGGCAAATACAGGAAGATGCATATACCTGATGACCCAGGCTTTTACGAGAAGTTTTATTTCACTCCTGGCGACTCAGGATACAAGGTATTTGAAACTAAATATGGAAAAATAGGAGTGCTAATATGCTGGGATCAGTGGTATCCAGAGGCAGCAAGGATAACAGCACTAATGGGAGCAGAAATACTCTTCTATCCAACAGCAATTGGTTGGGATCAATCACAAGATAAGGCAACAAACATAGAGCAATATAACGCTTGGCAAACCATTCAACGCTCACATGCAATTGCAAATGGAGTTCATGTGGTTTCTGTAAATAGAACAGGCATTGAGGGATCGGTTCAGTTTTGGGGTGGAAGCTTTGTCTCTAATCCATTTGGTTCAATCCTCTATCAAGCACCTCACTTAGATGAAGATTTAAAGGTAGTAGAATTAGACCTTGAAAAGACCGACCATTATAGAATACATTGGCCATTCCTTCGTGATAGAAGAATTGACTCATACCAGCCAATAACTAAAAGATATTTAGATAACGATTAATTTCAACATTATTTAAAATGAAGACACCAAAAGAATTAGGATATTACTTTCCAGCAGAATGGCATAGACACGAAAGCACTTGGCTTTCTTACCCACATAATGAAAACTCTTGGCCAGATAAGATACACACAATATTCCCTTCCTATAATCTTTTTATTAAAGAGCTTGCTAAGGGTGAATTAGTCAATATAAATATCCTTAATGATGAAATGCTTAAAAGGGTAAACTCTGAGCTTAGTTCTATTGGCACTAAGATGTCAAACATACGCTTTCACATGTTTCAAACTAATGATGCTTGGTGTAGGGATCATGGTCCAGCTTTCTTAATTAATGAAAAAGAAAATAAAAGAGCCATTGTAGATTGGGACTATAACGCTTGGGGAGATAAGTATCCTTATGATTTGGACACTAAGATACCATCTCTAATTGCAAACAAGCTAAACCTTGAAACCTTTGAACCAGGCATTGTTATGGAGGGTGGTTCTGTTGATTTCAATGGAAGAGGAACTTTGATAACAACAACAGCTTGTTTACTTAATGAAAACAGAAACCCTAAGTTTAATCAAGCACAGATTGAAGAAAAGCTAATGAACTTCTATGGAGTTGAGAATATTATATGGTTAGGAGATGGGGTTGAGGGTGATGATACTGATGGTCATGTTGATGATATAACTCGTTTTGTTAATGAAGATACTGTTATTACTGTTGTTGAAGAAGATAAAAATGATGATAACTATGCTCCACTTCAAGAAAACCTTAAGATTCTTAATCAATCGAGACTTGAAAATGGTAAGCAAATGAATATTGTTGAGCTTCCTATGCCTCAGCCTTTCTACTTTGAAGATGAACGTTTGCCTGCCTCTTATGCTAATTTCTACATTGCTAATGAGTCGGTAATTGTTCCAGTCTTTAATTCAAAGAATGACAATAAAGCAATCTATATATTAGAAGAATGTTTTAAAGATAGAAAAGTTATAGGCATTGACTCAACTGAAATAATTTGGGGCTTAGGTTCGTTTCATTGTTTAAGTCAACAAGAGCCAAAGCTGTAAAATAAAAGTATAAAAGAAAATGAAAAAACTTATTCTATTCTCCCTCTCAATTCTTTTTAGTCTTGCACTATTTTCTCAAAATGAGCATTTGACAAAAGAGCTTCTTAGAACATACGATTCAGTCTATGACTTAAGAGAATTGAAACCCTCGACTCTTTATTCTTTTACAACAAATGGGAAAGTAGGTTTAATCGATAGGTTAGGTTTCTTAGTTTACGAGCCATACTTCGATAGTGTTTATTCATACGAGGCTAATAATTTTATTTACATAAAAGGAATAATGTCAAATGGGAGAATAGCACTATTAAATCAAGATGGGAAGATTCTTTTCCAGCCAATATATGAAGATGTTTTTGTTACAGAAGAAGATTTAGTCCTTACTAAGTTCAATAATAAGTATGGATTAGTTAGCTTTGATGGTTTGGGTTATCTCTATCCTGAATTTGACACCATAAAAGTAATGATTGATGAAGACACTTTCTTTGTTGCATCAATGGGAGATAAAAATATGGTCTTTAACACAAGTAGCGATATTGTAGAGTATTTTGATTCTGATACCGTAATTTCTCTTGTCGAAATTGTAAACTCATCTCTTTTGCCTTTTGCTTGGACTTGTGAACCTAAATATGATGTTGTAAAATATTTAGGTGGAGGCAATTTCTACACAAGGGAAGGGGATAAGAAGCTAATAGTAAATAGGAAGGGAGAGGTTGTAGAAGAAAAGAAGATAAATATTAATGCCAAAGATGTTGTTTCATTTGATTGGAGTAGAATATTCTTTAAAGCTGATGGCTTTGTGGGTATGATGGATTATGAGGGAAGGGTTATTGTTGAACCTAAGTATCAAGATATGAGTGTTGTGGTTGAGGATGAGGTTTATTCATATAGGCTTAATGATTCTTGGGGACTGATAAATAAAGAAGGCAAAGTACTAACCAATCCGCAGTTTGTTGGCTTTAAGGTTGAAACTTATAATAATGGTCAGTTTATAAAAGCTCTTAATTCAAGTGATAAGAGAGCTGTTTTAAACAAAAAAGGGCGCCCAATCATGCAAGCTTTCTTCGATGATGTTGAATATTCTAACCATCCTCATTTTTTTAATCAAATTAATAACGGTGGCAAGGGGATAATTTCCCAAAAAGGAGTTTTGTATGTTCAACCAGAATATGACCAAGTAAACGCTTATCTTGAAGTTGATACATTTTTTGTTGCTAAAAGGAATAATAGATTTACTATCTTCGGAACCAGAGGAGATATTCTTTATGATGGATTAAATACAATTATAGATATTCAAGATTCCACCCTAACCTATGTTGAGGATTATAAACTTAAAAGAGCAATAATAAGAAATAAAGAAATCCTTCCAAACGCCATAACCCTTAAAGTTGACTTTAAGGAAGTGGGTCAAGTTTTCGATTCCCTTATGATAATTAAGGACAAAAAAGGATGGACATATGTCGATAAGCAAACCCTAAAACCAATTACTAAGAAACACTATGATTTTGTAACTCCTTTTCATAGAGGCTATGCACTAGTCATTAGAGGTAAGGAGTTAAATGTTATTGATAAGGATTTTGAAGATGTATTTAGTATTGTTTCATCAGGTTTAGTAAAGTCTGAACTCGAAGCAATGGCTAATTTGATTTATGATTCATATAAGAGAGGTAAGGGCTACCAATACATAA
>JBAYYI010000008.1:0-46948 GCA_041673165.1 Bacteroidales bacterium | reverse complement strand
TATGTTAAGAAATTTTGGGTTGAACATGAGATATTATTGTCAGATGTTAGGGATAACTTGACTTGCAGCGATTGGATTAATTATTTTATAGTGGAACATGGTCAGCCTATTGGTTTTGTTCAATATTTTGAAACATATATCTCTCCTGTTGGAAGTTTTAACCCTTCAGTAAGTGAGAGTGTTGGTATTGATTTTATGATAGGTGAAGAGTCATTTTTGAACAAGGGTCTTGGATTTTTAATTGTTGAAGAGCTTGTTGAAATGATAAAAGCTATTGGTAAGTATAAATATATTGTTTCAGAGGTTTGCCCAAAGTGTATTTTTTCAACAAAAGTTTTGGTTAAAAATGGATTTAAACCTTTTCAAAATGGAATTTATGCTTTAGAATTATAGGTCTTTTGTATGTCGAACAGTTGAAGGACATCATATCTTTTGGTGTTGTCGATTGATATGCTTTCAAACAGGATGACAGGGGAGAGTTTTATTATCTCCGATTCTTCATTCAGCTCTGTTTTAATATTTTCTTTCTTAGTTTGATCTTTTAAGTTCTTGATTCTTGCTATGGTTATGTGAGGTATAAAGTCTCGGTTCAGATTATATAGGTTTTTATTCTTTAAAGCCTCTTTTATCTTATAGTTGAGTTTTATGAGTTCGTCATTTTCTTCAAATCGAAGATGTAAGGATATTAGGTTATTGCTTTCTTCAAAATAATCTATTCCATCAATAACTATCTCCATGTTTCCTTTATATTCTTTTTCTAAGAGTTCTTGGACAATTACCTTTATCTTATTCATTTGCTTTAGACTTGTGTTGCCAATAAAACAAAGTGTAAGGTGATAGTTTTCAGGTCTTATTGGTTTTATGTTTTCAAGTGCAAAAAGAGAAATAGCCTTATCTATTTTTGATAGTAACTTATCACTAAGTGTTAGTTTGAAGCCTAAAAACAATCTTTTCTCAAACATTGTGAATCCTATATTATAATCAACGTCCTCAATTACATTAGATATGTTTAGTTTATCTTTCTTTGTTTTTTTTGTGGTTTTACTAATGTTTTTATTTTCTAAATTGTCTTCAAAAAGATTTAATGACAACACCTTTGTTTTTTGGTTTGGTGAAGGTTGAGCAGTTTCTACTTCTGGAGGGTAGATTGTTCTAACAAGAGATATATTTGGAATACTTTTGATAGACTCTATAAGTTTTTCTGCATGACGATTGTGATCTCTACCTATCAAAATATAGACATAATCGAATGACTTTTTCTCTTTTAACAACCTCTTATCCTTAACCAATATTAAGTTTTCATCGTTTTTGTTAGATAGAAGGAAATTCTTTAATCTATATGTTGTGTTATAGTAGTAATAGTTTTTGAAATAGGCTATTTGCTGAGTTTCTTTGTCGAAGGTTTCAAAATCTCTGAAGAGTTTGAGTTTGGTTTGGAATAGGGAGTTTATTTGTTGCACTAATGTAAATCCTGCTACAGAGGTTGAGATACCGATGATTGTAATTTCATCAGCATTAATTTCGGAGGATATTTCACTTAGTTCTTTATTCATTTCTTGTCTTTCTAAAGTATTACAAAAGTAATGATAAATTTGTAAATACCAAAAACAAAATATATATTTGCAGAATTGAATTTTAGTTTTTAAGCTAAAAGACAGTATTAATCATTTAAAATTATTATATTATGAACAACACAACATTCTTTTTTGAAAGGCCCAAAAACGAAGTGGTTATGGGTTATGCTCCAAATTCTCCTGAAAGGGAATCGTTAGCGATTGAACTTGACAGACAGTACAACACAACCATTGAAATTCCTTTAATTATTGGTGGGAAAGAAGTAAGGACAGGAAAAATGGGTAAGGTTGTTATGCCAACGGAGCATAATCATGTTTTGGCAACTTATCATATGGCAACTCCAGAGGTTGTTGAGATGGCAATTGAGGCTGCTCTTAAGGCTCAGTATCAATGGGCAAATCTTCATTGGATTGAAAGATGCTCCATTATGTTGAAGGTAGCAGAATTGTTATCAAAGAAATATCGTAATTTAATAAATGCATCAACAATGTTGGGACAGGCAAAGAATCCTTTCCAAGCAGAAATTGACGCAGCATGTGAGGCTATTGACTTCCTTCGTTTCAATGCTTACTATGCATCAAAAATATATGCTCAACAACCAATGAGCGACAATACTGCAATTAATCGTTTAGAATATCGTCCACTTGAGGGTTTTGTTTATGCAATCTCTCCATTTAACTTTACTGCAATTGCTTGTAACTTAAACATTGCACCTGTTATTATGGGTAATGTTACGGTTTGGAAACCAGCTACAACAGCTATTCTTTCTAACTATTATTTAATGAAACTGTTTAAGGAAGCAGGTGTTCCTGATGGAGTAATTAATTTTGTTCCAGGCTCAGGTGCTGTCATATCAGATGTTTGCTTTGCTTCTAAACACTTAGCAGGAATACATTTCACAGGTTCAACAACAACATTTAATAATTTCTGGAAACAAATAGGTGATAATGTTAATAACTACCTAACCTACCCAAAGATTGTTGGTGAAACAGGAGGAAAAGACTTTATCTTCGCTCATAAAACAACAGAACCAAAAGACTTAGCTGTTGCTATTGTTAGAGGTGCATTTGAATATCAAGGACAGAAATGTTCAGCTGCATCAAGAGGATATGTGCCTATTGCTATTTGGGACGAAACTCTTAAATTCATCAAAGAAATGACTTCTGAAATAAAAGTAGGATGCGTTAGAGAGATGAGCAATTATGTTAATGCGGTTATTGATGAGAAAGCATTTGACACTATAATGAAATATGTTGATAGAGCAAAACAATCCTCAGAGGCAAAGATAGTTGTTGGAGGAAATGGAGATAAGACAAAGGGATACTTCATTGAACCAACAATAATAGTTACAACTAATCCTAAGTATGAAACAATGGAAACTGAACTCTTTGGTCCAGTATTCACTGTTTATCTTTATGATGGAGAAAAATATGAAGAAACTCTTGACCTTTGTAATACTACATCTCCATTTGCATTAACTGGATCTATTTTCTCAAAAGACCGTTATGCAATTGATATTGCACTTGATAAACTTCGCTACTCAGCAGGTAATTTCTACATCAACGACAAACCAACAGGAGCAGTTGTAGGCAATCAACCATTTGGTGGAGCAAGGAAATCAGGAACTAACGATAAGGCAGGTTCTGAACTAAATCTTTATCGCTGGTTAAGTCCAAGATGTGTGAAAGAAACATTATTAGCAGTAACAGATTATCGCTATCCATTTATGGGATAATCACTAAGTTTCTTATATAATAAAATAGGGTGTGCTTTTTCTAATTAGCACACCCTATTTAGTTTTATTATACAATAAGGATTAATGCGTGAACTGATCTCTTAGTGTCTTGGTGTATTGGATATAGAATTTATTAGCTGCGTTTATTGAATTAGTGAATACCATTATAGTATTAGGAATAGGGGATACCTCGTTGCAGAATTTTACTTGTTCCGATTTAAGAATGTCAACTGATCTATAATTTGATATTGTTTTTACTATAAAGATATTATCTACTTTAATGCTTGATTTGAGCTTATCGTCCAAAGAATAAGTTATTATATTTCCAAACTTAAGAGGAGAGTTTTCATCTGTGAACTCTTCTTTGTTTTTGAATTTTCTACTTGGTTTTTCGTCAGGAAATCTATAAAGGTTGCAGCTGCGATAGAGTTCATCAACTACACTGTATTCATTAATATATTTCAAGGTTTGAGAAGGAATACATATTACTTTTTTCTCCATCTTGTATACATTCGAATTATTAGATTGATAGGAGTTGATAGCTTGAAAATGAGAGGTTTTTATATAATTTAACTGTTTGTTGTTATTATTAGTAGAAGAAACATTGGCTTTGGGGAATCCTAATATCTTATTTTGATAGTAATCATAAGCTACACCATTCTTTACGAAAAAACATTCTTCTAAGTTTAGATATATATTATAATCGGTCTTATTGTAAAAAGCAAAGCCTATAACTCCTTTGTCTCCCCATAGATTATAAGTGATTTGACAATTTTCATCTTCATAATAAATTTGTCCTTCCTTTATTTGCATGTTATCAGACAATGTTGTGTCATAAACTTGATAAAATAATGGACTTGAACACCCATTTAGTAGTATAGCAAATAAAATCAACGAAATAAAGTAGTAATATTTTCTCATAATGCTCATGTTTAAAAAATAATCTATCCTCTTAAAAGCCTTGAATTAAATTACTTCAAAACCATATTAATATAATTTTCGTTCAAACTAATCGAATGAAAAAGACTTATATTAATCGACAAATATAATGTTTTTTTTAAGTATATTACATTTTTATTTGTTTTATTGCTTTTGTCTTCTTCTTTTTATAGCGAATTAATCTTTTAAATCAAAGCGTTAACTTTATAAAACAAAGAATAAATTGAGTAAGGTGGCAGGTTACTCATAGTAAGGTGCCTGGTTACTCGAGTAAGGTGGCAGGTTACTTATGGTATGGTGGCAGGTTATAAAAATAATACCTTGAATCAATAAAATAATTCAAGGTATTGTAAAACTTATTCTTTATAGAATAGAACTTGTTTAAATAAGCGGTTTTCCTACTGGTATTATTGTTTTGCCAAAGAAGGTATTAAGGTATTTTGCTCCCATCATATAAAAAGATAATAATGAGGTTGCTGCCTCTGCAATTCCTGCAACAAAGCCCCAAGTGTGAGAATGGGTGAAGGTGTACATCATTAGTGCAAAAAGAAGGAGGTCAATAAACAGCATCAATATTAGCATCACAGGGTTCATCTTTAGGGTTGAGACTGTCATAAATAGTGAGAAGATAAAGAATCCAAGAAGGGCAAATCCAAACTGTCCCATATCTAATGCTTCTTTCATTGGCTCTCCAAAAAGTCCAAACTTTATCATCCAAGTGAAGGATACTGCTATCCAAAATAGTCCATAGGCAGAAAAGGCTGTTGCTCCAAATAAATTATTGTGTTTGAAGTCAAAAATGCTGGCAATTAATTGAGCTATACCGCCTATGAGTATTGCCCAAGGGATAATGCCAGACACATCTGAGGTTAGTCCTAATTTGTTTGAAGCCGCAACCAAGGTTACTAATGCTAAACCAAAAAGACCTAATGTAGTAGGGTCAGCTACTTGGTTTTTAACTGTGAAAACGTTTTCTTGACTCATTTTTTCTTTGTTGTGTATTTATTTATTAATAGTTATCTTTCTCAATAAAAAGCGTTTGGCAGAATTATTTATAATAAATAACCCCGCCAAACGCATGAAAAATTCTTTGCAAAGATACAAAGAATACAATATAAATGTGGGTAATGATGTAAATAAAGATTTGAAAACATGTGACTGAACTAAAATGCAATTATTACGGTGCTTTGTTTAGGAGGTTTTCTATTTTGGTTAGATTGTGTTTTTGTAGATATTAAAAAAACTTATTCGTAAATGTTTTAAAATATTTTTAGACAAAAAACAAGTGATATTATAGGTTTTAGCTATATAATTGATTATATTTGCACATTATAAACTAAATTTTCTATTATGAAAAAGTCTTATTATTTTATTTTGTTTTTCATTTTATTCGGGATACAAAATACGTTTTCTCAAACTATTGTTGGGAAGCAGGAGTCGAAATCATCCTCTAAAAGCACACTGCAACTTATGGCTTTAGATAGTATAGTGCATTTTTTAGCTCCAAATGAACCCTCTGTTTTTGGTTATGACGAAAGGGGAAATCTTATTTTAATGAAAGATGTCTTTCATAAGATTGTTAATACCTATAATCAGGATAGCTTACTCCTTAGTTCACTTTTCCATATTTGGAATTATGATTCTAATTATTTTTTGCCTCACGAGTTAACTGTATATACTTATGATAATAATCGTAGGCTTGTTCAAGATATTATGAGCATTAATATTGATAATGTTTGGATTGATAATATGAAAATGAACTATGAATATACTAATGATTTGAAAACAAGACAAATTAGTTCTTTCTTCAATGAGGATAGTAATGCTTGGATTCTTTCTGCTAAAACAGATTTTATCTATAATGCTGATAATTTAGTAACTAATGAAAATATCTATTATTATAGTAGTGATGGTCTTAATGAGTATATAGGAAGTCAAACTACAAATACATACGATCAGAATAATAACAAAACATATTCTTTATACGAAAGCTATAACGATACTGCAGCTGTGGTTTATGGAACTAAAACATACTTTACTTATAATTCAGATAACTTATTGACCGAACAGATGCTGGAAAGCTATAGTTATTATTATAGCACAGGTTGGACACCTTATAATAAAATCGAAATATCTTATAATAGTAGCAATTTAAAATTATCACAACATACTTATATGTATGGTAATGATGAATGGAATCTTCATAATATTGATTCTTTCTATTACGATAGTTATGCAAATCAAGTGCTTGCTGCAACTTATTTGTTCTATAATGAGGCTTGGTTGTGTAGTCAAAAAGTAATTCATGCTTTTGACTATGATTACTCATCTGATCAGCTTTTGAAACCAAAATCAAGTCCAGCAAACTACAACCTTATTTATTTCGAGAACTATTCCCATATGCTTAAATATGATATTCAAGCAACTAATCATAGTTTAGATGGGATTTCATGGTCTTATGATACAAATCAATACTTCTATTCCTTAAGATCAATCGTAGTTTCACTGCCTTCAAATGTTGTTGATAACGGAATGAGTTTAATGGTTTATCCTAATCCAACCAATGAAAAGACTATCATTAGCTTAATTGGGGTTGAGGGAGAGATAGAAATAAGTATTTATGATATTCAATCAAGAGAGATAAAACGAATTGTTGAAAAACCTGTTGGGAATAAGTTAGAAGTGGGGATTGATGTTTCTTCATTTAAGAAAGGAACTTATTTTATCAACCTCAGAAATGGCAAATTCTCTCAAACAAAGAAGTTAATTGTTAATTAAAAGTATTGATTACTAGTATATAAGTTTTCTTTTAAAGACTTATTCGGGTTATTGGTTTATGGCTTAGAGGCAATTATAAACCTATCTCTTCCGAATAAGTCTTTTCTTATTTCGGGATTTAGTTGAGAAAACAATTTAGCTGTTTCCTTCGCTAAGTTTTCATTAATTTCAAGATATATTTTTCCTTTAGATTTTAGGTTAGTCTTTGCAAACTCAGCTATTGATTTATAGAAAATTAATGCATCATTGTTCTCTACAAATAGAGCTTTGTGTGGTTCGTAGTTTAGAACGTTGTTTTTCATCAAAGGCTTTTCGCTTTCCATAACATAAGGAGGATTAGAAATGATTATATCAAACTCTATGTTTGTGAACAAAGGGTTTAGGATGTCTTTTTTCTGAATTTCAATTTCTAAATTTAGTCTTATAGAGTTTTCCTTTGTTTGTTCAATAGCATCATCTTCTATATCAAAAGCATATATCTTACTTTGCGGCATTTTGCTTTTTAGGGCTAATGCAATTGCGCCACTTCCACAGCCTAAGTCAGCAATCATAAGGTCTTTTCTATCTTTATTCTCATTAATTATTAAATCAACTAACTCTTCTGTTTCTGGTCTTGGGATTAGCACTTTTTGATTAAGAAGAATCTCTAAATCAAAGAAGTTAGTTTTCCCTATAATATATTGAATAGGCTTTTCTTTCTTTAGATCTTTAATTGCAAAGTTTAGTTTAAGAAGGTCAGATTCTAAAACCGTAGATTGAGGTTCAATGCTTTGTTCTATTGAGTTAATTCCTGTGAAGTGCTCTATTAAAAGAATAATCATAGACCTTATTTCTTTTTCAGAATAAATATCCTTTAACTCCTTTTGAGCAAATGTTTTTATATCTCTAATCCTATTTGAAGCTATCCTCATCTCCTATTTTTTTGCAAAGATATACACAATTTTAATTATCGCTGATTTTACTTCTTCCTATTTTGGGAAAAATGCTTAAATTTGTAAACTTATTACTATACTATGAAAGAAGAACTATTTATTAGAAGGTGTTTTGAACTGGCTGCTTTGGGAGCAGGGAATGTTAGTCCTAATCCAATGGTTGGAGCTTTGGTTGTTTATAAGGATGAAATTATTGGTGAGGGTTATCATAAGGCTTATGGTTTGCCTCATGCTGAACCAAATGCTATTAATTCTGTTGAGGATAAGACTTTGCTAAAAGATTCTGTTCTATATGTTAATCTTGAACCTTGTTCACATTTTGGAAAAACTCCACCTTGTGCTGATTTAATTGTTAGCAGTGGAATTAGAAAAGTTGTTCTATCGAATACTGATCCAAATCCTAAGGTTTTTGGTGGAGGGATTAAGATTTTGAGAGAAGCAGGAATAGAGGTTATAACTGGAGTTTTAGAAAAAGAAGGTAGGGAATTAAATAAAAGGTTTCTTTCAAGGCATGAGAAAAATCGTCCTTATATCATTTTAAAATGGGCTCAAACATTGGATGGGTTTATGGATATTGATAGAAGAGAGGGCTGTATTGAACCTTATTGGATTACTAATGATGCTCTAAAACTATGGGTTCACAAGCAAAGGTCTATTGAGGATTGCATATTTGTAGGCAAGAATACTATAATAAATGATAATCCTCGGCTTAATGTTCGCCATTATTATGGAAGAAATCCTATTCGCATGACTATTGATAAGGAGTTAAGCATTCCAAAGGATAGCTTTTTTATGGATAATACTCAAAAGACTATTGTTTTCAATGCAAAGAAGGATTTACTTGATGGTGAAACTTTTTATGTTAAGCTCGATTTTGAAAAAGATGTTCTTGATCAAATTATACATTATATATATAGAGAAATAAAAGCTTCTTCACTGATTGTTGAGGGAGGTAGATTTAGTTTGATTGAATTTATTAATAAAAATCTTTGGGATGAGGCTAATGTTTTAGTTGGTAATAGGTTTTTTATCAAGGGTCTTCTTTCTCCTAAGAATATGTTGGAAGGAAAGCCAATGGAAAAGATTTTATTTGGAGAGGATTTTATAGAGAAATACATTAATATTTAGTTTTTATGTTTGATGATACATTCCTTACAATTGAAGAGAGGTCTGAGGGCATATATAAAGAAAAAGGTAGTAAGTTTATTTCTCTTGCTTTTCCTGTTAGAGATATGGATGAGATTAAGGATATAATAAAAGATATTAAGAAAGAATATTTTGATGCTCGTCATCATTGCTATGCTTATATTTTAGGTCACGATAAATCTATTTTTAGAATGAATGATGATGGTGAACCCTCTTCAACCGGAGGAAAGCCAATTTATGGTCAGTTACTTTCTAAGGATTTAACAAATGTATTAGTTGTAGTTGTTAGGTATTTTGGGGGAGTGAAGCTGGGAATCGGAGGATTAATTCAAGCCTATAAGCAAGCAGCACTTGATGCTTTGGAAAACGCAATCATTATTGAGAAAACTGTTGATGAAGTTTATGGCATTAGCTTTGATTATATTCTTATGAATGATGTTATGAGGGTTATGAAAGAAAATGAACTTAGGCAAATGAATCATAGGTTTGAGAATGATTGTTATTTAGAGTTTGCGGTTAGAAAATCAAATTCAATAAGAGTGGTTGATAGTCTAAATTTAATAGAAGGAGTTAGTATTGTGTTTTTAAGAATAGAGTAAAGGAAAATGTTTTTAAACTTATTTGACAAATATTAAGTTTGGCAAGAGGAGTTTTTTCTAATTCTCTTTATTCTTATAGGGTTTGTTAGTTTCTTTTGTTGAAAAGAAGTTTAAAATTTATAGTAATTAATTTTTTTTATTCAGAATAAATTATTACATTCCACCACAAATTAGAGCTGTTGATAAAACTGTTGATAACTATCTATACTTGCATATATTTGATGCATTATCCTTTTTGAGGATAATCGACATGAATAAGTCCTTATGCAATTCATCTGAATAAATCAAGAGTAAATAAAAATTTATTTGTAAGCGATAATATATAATTTTGAAAAACAAATTAGATTACTGTTTATACATATATTATTTACCATTATTTTTAACAAAACTACAATGCAAAAAGGACATGACGAAGTATGGAATAATTGTTTACAGATTATTAAAGATAATCTGGGGAATGAATTCCTATACAAAACTTGGTTCGAACCAATTCGTCCACTAAAACTCGAAAGTAATGTATTGACAATTCAAGTGCCTAGTCAATATTTTTGTGAATTCTTAGAAGAACACTATGTTAACCTTCTTAAAAAAACAATAAGAAGAGAAATTGGCAAGGGTGCAATGCTTCAATATAGTATAGTTTTAGACTCTCAATCACACTATGCTTCGATTCAACCATCTGAAGATAAATATACAACTGCAAATTATCCTGTAAATGTTCCATTAAATATCAATTCTAGTCCAACTAAAGATTTCCCTAATCCTTTTATTCTTCCTGGTTTAAAGAAGATTAAAATTAATTCTCAGCTTAATGAAACTCTTTCATTTGATAATTTTATTGAAGGAGATTGCAATCGTTTGGCTCGAAGCGCTGGTTATGCTATTTCTCAAAATCCTGGAAAAACTTCTTTCAATCCTTTCTTCATATACTCTGGTGTTGGATTAGGAAAGACTCATCTTGCACATGCAATTGGGCTTGAAACAAAAAAGAATTTCCCTGACAAAATAGTACTTTATGTTTCTGCTGAGCAATTCGTTCATCAATACACAGATTCTTGCAAGAATAATTCACGAAATGATTTTCTTCAATTCTATCAGATGATAGACCTATTAATTATTGACGATATTCAAATCTTCGCAAAGAAAAATGGAACACAAGACATATTCTTCCAAATATTTAATACTCTTCACACCTCTGGCAAACAAATAATTATTACTTCTGACAAAACCCCTGCAGAGTTATGCGATTTCGAACAAAGAGTTATTTCCCGTTTAAAATGGGGACTTAGTGCCGATCTTCAATCTCCAGATACAAACACTAAAATAAAAATCTTAAAAAGTAAACTATATAAAGATGGTATTGAGATGGAAGAAGACATTATTGAATATCTTGCATATAATATCAGTACAAGTGTTAGGGAGTTGGAAGGGGCATTAATTTCTCTTTTAGCTCAATCTTCTTTCAATAAAAAAACAATTACAATAGACCTTGCTTCTGAAATGATTGACAAATTCATTAGAACTAATGTTAGAGAGGTTTCTATTGAATATATTCAAAAAGTAGTATTTGATTATTTTAATATTCCAATTGCAAAAATACAATCCTTAACAAGAAAAAGAGAGATTGTTCAAGCTAGGCAGTTAGCAATGTATTTTTCTAAGAAACATACTAAAAACTCATTAGCTATTATTGGAACCAAATGTGGAAATAAAGACCACGCAACAGTTCTTCATGCTTGTAAGGCTGTAAAGAATCTTTACAATACTGATAAAAAATATAAAGCATGGGTTGATGACCTTGAAAAAAGAATAGCAAATTAAAATGGTTAGTTAAAAGATTATGCATTAGTGTATAGTCTTTTTTCTTTTATATATAATTGGGAATTATATCAGAAATCATTACTTTTGCAGAGTTTTAAACATGAAAAAATAAAAAATGAATATAACATTTCAGATATTAACATTCTTAGGAGGATTGGGTTTGTTCCTTTATGGGATGAAAACAATGAGTGATTCTTTGCAAAGAATGACTGGTGATAAGCTAAGAAACTTTCTTTCTAAAATGACCGCAAACCGATTTAGAGGGATATTAACAGGAATGGGAATAACAACAATTATTCAATCCTCATCAGCCACTACAGTAATGGTTGTTAGCTTTGTAAATGCTGGCGCTCTAACCTTAGCAGGTGCAGTTTCTGTTATTATGGGTGCAAATATAGGGACTACAGTTACAGCTTGGGTTGTTGCTTTACTTGGCTTCAAATTTAATATTTCTGAATATATTCTTCCAATCATTGCAGTTGCAACTCCTTTATTATTTGTTAAATCGAAAGAAAATTTAGGACATTTTCTAATTGGTTTTGGTCTTTTGTTTTTAGGCCTGCAAATGCTAACAAGTAATGTCCCTGACTTCACAGAAGCTAAATATATTGGAGTTTTAGAATTTATTGCCAATATGTCTAATTATGGGTTTTTATCCATATTACTATTTGTTCTCATAGGTACAATTCTAACTTTCGTAATTCAATCCTCTTCAGCTATGATGGCAGTCACTCTTGTAATGTGCTTAACTGGTCTAATCGATTTTAGGATGGGTGCAGCTTTGGTTTTGGGGGAGAATATTGGAACAACAATAACAGCTAATCTCGCTGCCTCCGTAGCCAACAAAACTGCAAGACAAGCCGCTAGAGCCCATTTGATTTTTAATGTTATAGGTGTCATATGGATATTACTTCTTTTCAATCCAGTTCTTTATGGTATTGATAAGTTTTCAGTTCTAATAGGTTCTGGATCTCCATTTGCGAATGTAACTTCAATCCCTATCGCACTTGCAATTTTTCATAGTTTCTTCAATATCTCTAATTCTATAATGTTAGTTTGGTTTATACCTCAAATTATAAAGATTGTTGAAAGATTGGTTCCAATTCATAAGGATGCTGACGAGGAGTTCCGTTTGAAATTTATCCCTTCAGGTTATATGTCAGCTGGTGAACTAACAATTGAACCTGCAAAAAGAGAGATTGAAACTTTCTCTAAAAGGGTATTGAAAATGTTTGACATGCTTCCTGTTTTAATTAAAACTGATGATGATAAGAAGTTTAAAGAGATTTTTGAAAGAGTTTTAAAGTATGAGGAAATAACCGATAGGATGGAAGTTGAGATTGCAAATTATTTAACAAAAGCTTCAGAACATGATTTAAGTCATAGGGCTTCATTATATATTGGTTCTATGCTTAGAATTGTCGATAATCTTGAAAGTATTGGCGATAGTTGTAATCAAATTGCAATAACCATAGATTCTAAAAAGAGATCAGGTATAGTTTTTGAGCAAGACTTAACTGAAAAATTGGGTATAATGTTTGATTATGTACGTGAAGCATTAGTCTTAATGGATGAGAATTTACAATCAAATTATGTTGAAATTACTGCAGATAATGCAAACGAACTTGAAACAAGGATTAATCAATATAGAGATAATTTAAGAGACGAACATACTGAGGCGATTAAAAAGAAGAAATATCCATACCAAACAGGTATTTCATACAGTAGTCTTTATGCTCAATGTGAAAAATTAGCTGACTATGCAATTAATGTAACTGAGGCAGTTGAAAAAGTACATGAATAATTAAAAATAAATTGAAATGAAATTTGATATAATAATATTAGGATCAGGTCCTGGCGGATACGTTGCAGCAGTTCGTGCAGCACAATTAGGATATTCAACTGCAATTGTTGAAAGAGAAAAACTAGGTGGTATTTGTTTAAACTGGGGATGTATTCCAACAAAAGCCCTCTTAAAATCAGCTCAAGTTTACAATTATCTTAAACATAGTGAAGATTATGGAATAGAATTGGAAGGAGTAGCTAAGCCTAATATGGATGCAATTGTAAATCGCAGTAGGACAGTCGCTGATAATATGAGTAAGGGAGTTGAATTTCTAATGAAAAAGTATAAAATTGAGGTTATAGAAGGAGATGGTAAACTTCTTAGTGGTAAAAAACTTGAAGTCAGATTGAAAACTGGAGAAACCAAGGTTTATGAGGCTGATCATGTTATTTTAGCAACAGGTACTCGTTCACGTGAACTTCCAAATCTTCCACAAGACGGAAAGAAAATTATTGGATATCGTCAAGCAATGACACTAAGAGAGCAGCCTCAATCAATGGTTGTTGTTGGTTCTGGTGCAATTGGAAGTGAGTTTGCACATTTCTACCAGTCAATGGGAACACAAGTAACCCTTGTTGAGTTTATGCCAAGTATTGTTCCAAATGAAGATAAAGAAGTCTCTTCAACTCTTCAACGTGCATTTAAGAAAAGTGGAATGAAAATATATACCTCTACTTCTGTTGAATCAGTTGATACAAGTGGTGATAAATGCAAGGTGAGTATTAAAGGAAAGAAAGGCGAGGATATTATTGAGGCTGACATTGTACTTTCTGCAGTTGGAGTCTCAACTAATATTGAAAACATAGGCTTAGAAGAGGTAGGAGTAAAAACAGACCGTTCAAAGGTTGTTGTTGATGATTTCTATAAAACAAATATTGAAGGCATTTATGCAATTGGAGATATTGTTCACGGGCCTGCTCTTGCTCACGTTTCTTCAAAAGAGGCTATTATATGCATTGAAGCTATTCATGGTTTAAATCCAAAACCAATTAGCTATAATAATATTCCTGGTTGCACATATACCACTCCCGAAATTGCATCTGTTGGTTTAACCGAAGAAAAGGCAAAAGAAGCAGAATTAGATTTTAAGGTTGGTAAATTTATGTATATGGCATCAGGTAAGGCTTCTGCAAGTGGAAACAGAGAAGGTTTTGTAAAAGTAATTATTGATTCCAAGACTGATGAGCTTATTGGTTGCCACATGATAGGGGATAATGTTACTGAAATGATTGCTGAGGCTGTTGTTGCAAGAGAAAACAAAATAACTGCTCACCATATAATTGATGCAGTTCATCCTCACCCAACAATGTCAGAGGCAATGATGGAAGCAATTGAAGCAGCTTATTCAAAAGCAATTCACGGATAAAAAGATATGAAAATAATAAAAACTCCAATACCAGACCTTTTAGTTATTGAACCAAATGTGTTTAACGATCAAAGAGGATACTTCTTTGAATCTTATAACCAAGAACGTTATTTCAATAATAATATGAATATGTTATTTGTTCAAGATAACGAATCAAAGTCTGGGAAAAACGTTTTAAGAGGTCTTCATTTTCAAAAACCTCCTTTTGCACAAGGAAAACTTGTTAGGGTTATACAAGGAAAAGTCTTAGATGTTGCTGTTGATATTAGAAATGGTTCTCCAACTTATGGACAATATCATGCCGTTGAATTAGATGCCATTTCTAAAAGAATGTTCTATATTCCAGAAGGTTTTGCTCATGGTTTCTTAACCTTGGAAGATGATACAATATTTTCATATAAATGTACCAACTACTATAATAAAGAATCCGAAGGGTCATTATTATGGTCAGATGAAACAATAGGAGTGAAGTGGGATATTGAAAATCCAATCCTTTCTGAAAAAGATAAGATAGGACCTTTATTTAAAGACTTTAAATCGCCATTTACCTATTAATGGTTAGCTCTGAAAAAATAAAAGAAGTCCTAAAAAAATACTGGGGATATGATAGTTTCATATATAATCAAGAAGCTATCATATCCTCAGTTCTATTAAATAAAGATACACTTGGTCTTATGCCAACAGGTGCAGGTAAATCACTATGCTATCAGTTGCCAGCTCTTTTAAGTCCAGGAATAACCATTGTAGTTTCTCCTTTAATTGCTCTAATGATTGACCAAGAAAAAGCTTTGAAAGAAAAAGGCATTAAGGTTAGGGCAATTTATTCTGGACTAAGTAATCAAGAAATTGAATTAGCACTAAATAACTGTCTTTATGGCAGGGTGAAAATCTTATATATTTCTCCTGAGAGAGTTGCTTCAAATCTTTTTATCTCCTATTTTGAAAAGATGAAAGTCAACCTAATTGCTGTTGATGAGGCTCATTGCATCTCTAAATGGGGATATGATTTTAGACCTGCTTTCTTAAATATAGCTACTTTAAGACAATACCATCAAGATGTTCCTATTCTTGCTCTCACTGCTACTGCAACAAATAATGTTATTGATGATATTCAAGAAAAACTGCTTTTTAAGGATAAAAATTGCGTAAGGTCAAGTTTTAAACGTCCTAATCTTTCCTACACCGTTTTCAAAGAAGAAGATAAGATTACAAGAATAAAAACTATAGCTGAAAATGTAGGAGGGACTGGTCTTATCTATGTTCGTTCGAGAAAAAGAACTATTGAATTATCACAAACCCTAAATTCTATTGGAGTAAGAGCTGCTGCCTATCATGCAGGACTAACAATGCCTATTAGAAAGTATCATCAAGAAAAGTGGCAAGACGATGAAATTGATGTTATGGTTGCAACTACAGCTTTTGGAATGGGAATTGATAAGCAAAATGTTAGCTATGTAATTCATTATGACCTTCCAGAGAGCATAGAGTCTTATGTTCAAGAGGTTGGAAGGGCAGGCAGGAATGGAGCACAGGCTTATGGGGTTTTATTATATAATCAAAAAGATATCCTAAGGCTTAGAAGGTCCATTGAATCAAGCTTCCCTGAAAAGAAGTTCATACAAAATATCTATAATGCCTTAGGTAATTACTATAAAATAGCATCAGGAACAGGTAAGGAAATTAGATTTGATTTTGATATTATAAACTTTTCTCAGAACTATAATTTTGATCCTTATTTAGTTTTTAACTCGATGAGAATACTTGAAAGTTCTGGTCTTATTGAGACGGTTGAAAACAGAAATCCTCTTTCAAAAATATTTATTAGTCTTGAGATAGAACCGCTCTATAAATTTACGTTAGAATATCCTCAGTATTTTCCTTTAATTGAAGCCCTAAGAAGAAATTATCCAGGAATAATGACTGATTTTGTAAATATTGACGAGAAAAATCTTGCAAAAATATGCTACGACACAGAGGCAAATATATATAAGTCCCTAATGAAGTTAGAGAAATATAATATTCTATTCTACGATCCAAAATCATCTCAACCTCAAGTTATATTTACTCAGAATAGATTATCAAATGACAATTTTGATCTTTCTCAAGAACAATACTATCAAATTAAAGAAACTAATTTTAAAAAGTCCGAAGACCTAATCTCATATATTCAATCACAGGAATGTAGAGAGGCTTATGTTTTAAGATACTTTGATATTGAGTCATCAAAATGCAATAAATGTGATTTTTGTATTGCAGAAAGACATAAACAGAAAATAGAACCTCTTTATCAGCAAATCTTAGATGAACTGGAAAATTCACCAAGGCACATAACTTTTTTTGCAAATAATTTAAGTTTTGGTCCCAAGGAAATCGTTATCCCAGCAATTCGTAAACTAATGGATGAAGAGATGATTGAGATGAAAGAAGCTATTTTAAGTATAAGAAAATAACATCTCAAAACCTTAGTCTTTTTAATCAGTGATTCGAGAAATTCTTTCTTTGATTCAGCAAATTCTTTCTTTGATCTAATTCTCTGAAACAGCGTTTCATTTACACTTCCCTTATAGCAACTTTATATTGTTTGAAAATTATATATAGAAAAGAGTAAATTTCAAATTTTCATTTCCTATCATAGTTTATTCAAAAAAATATGCAATTATGAAATCATTAAATAAAATTTATTTCAATAAAGATAGTAAAGAATAAAGAAATAATGGAATCAGATATAATTAATTTTGTATATTTGCATATTAAAATAAAAAAAAATAGCAGTATGGCAGGAATCATTAGATATTTAAAAAATGAATTTTTAAACTTATTACCCTCTAAGTTTCAGGATAAAGCTTTAAGAAATAGCAATTTTTTAGGCTTTGCTAAAACATCTTTTTCTCAAGAAGGGGAGGATATGATATTAGGGAAGTTATTAGAAGGCACAGCAAATGGATTTTTTTTAGATATTGGAGCACATCATCCATTTCGTTTCTCAAATACTTTTAGTTTTTATTTAAAAGGGTGGAGAGGAATTAATATTGATGCAATGCCAGGAAGTATGGTTTTGTTTAATAAGTATCGTAAAAAAGATATTAACATTGAAATCCCAATAGCAAAGGAAAAGAAAAAAATACCTTTCTATACTTTTAATGAATCAGCATTAAACACATTTTCTGAAGAATTGGCAAAAGAAAGGGGAGTAACTAAAAAAATATACGAATTAGAAGCTTTTCCACTTTCAGAAATCTTAGATAAATACATGCCTTCAAATATTGAGAATATAGATTTTATGTCAGTTGACGTAGAGGGTCTTGATTTAGAGGTTTTGGAGTCTAATAATTGGGATAAATACAAACCAAAAATAATTGCGATTGAATCATTAATTACTGCAAATGATGTTAGCACTTCATTAAATAGTGAAGTAGCTCAATATCTTAGTTCAAAAAATTATGTTCTTTGTTCGAAAGCAGAAAAAACATTGTTTTTTAAAAGACAGGACTTGTAATTGATTAACTTCTAACGTAATGAGGCATATCGTTAGGAAGAACAATAGAAAACTCAGCCAATCCACCAAATTCCCCATCAATATACCAAGGTGTTTGATAGATTAGTTTTTTCAAACCTTCCTTTTCAATCGTGTAAGCATTAGTTTTAGGACTTTCCATCATCTCCCTAATCATGCCTTGAGCCTTTTCCTTATGACAATCCATAAGTTCTCTGCCAATTAATTCTCTTCCGCCCGATTTTTGAAATGTCATAGCACTTCTATCATTCATTTCAATTATCTTACCTTCTTTATCTGAAATAGTTATCGCCATAAAAGGCAGTTCATTAGCCCAGTTTTCCATATTATTTATTCTTTTATTTTTTTGTTCTTTAGTTTTGGCTCAGGCAGCTCATTGTATGTTTTTTGTATAACTTCCTTCAAAAGAGCTTTATCATTTAAGTTTTCAATCAAAATGCAAGGTTTCCCGCCCTCATAAGGAGGAATTTCATCATTATCAGGAAGTAAAGTCTTTCCAATACTTGTTTTCTTAATCACAAACTGATTATCACAAACAAGGCCAACAACCTTACCTTTATAATAAACACAATACTCTCCAAACATCTTTTTATATGTTATATCTCCAATACCTTTAATATTCTCAAAAACATATTCCATAAACTCTAAGCTCGATGCCATAATCCCATTATTTTATAAATGCAAATTTACTCGATTTCTTTTAATATCTCACAAGGTTCGCTTATTTCATTTTTTTAATTATAAATTTTTATTTTTTAAATCGATTATTTGTGTACCTTTGTTCTATGGTTAAGACCATTTTAGTTGTTGTAAACTGTCTAAGGATTAGGGCTTAATTGTTTGATATAATTTAAAAATTTTACGGATATGAATATAAAGAAAGATAGAATTAGCACCGAATATGATATTAAGGTTCCAAAGCTTATTGATAGAACTAAAAGAAAGATTGCTTTTTATTCTGTTGTTGGGGATTATAGTAATATAGATTATAGTGTTTGCTGGTCAAAAATGTGGGCTTTTATTAATGCAAAGAAACTTTTTGGAATGAGGATGGAGTTTTTGGGGATTTATTATGATGACCCAAGAAATGTTGATGCACAGGAATGTCGTTTTGATGCTTGCGTTACAATAAATAAAGAAGCAGAAGATGGTGAGGAAATAAAGATTAAGGAAATAGAGGGTGGGAAGTATCTAATGTTTCATTATACTGGTAGTTATGATAACCTTAGAGATGTTCATAATGTAATTTATAACGAGTATTTGGTTGACAAAGACTATAAGTTAAGGAATGCTCCTTTGCTTGAGAAGTATTTAAATAATGCAGAAAAGGTTGATGCAAAAAAGCTTAGAACAGAAATATATATTCCAATAGTTTAGTATTTAATTGGGATATCAGTTCTGGGTTATCTATATTTGGTTTGATTATCTATTGTGAAGTTTAGTCTTCTAAGAAGAAAACAATTGTACTAACAACTCTTGCTTTTTGAAGATATGGTTCTTTTGGAGCTGAAGATGTTGCTTCTTCTTCATAGTAGTATGTTCCTACAATTGAAATTTGACCCTGAGAGGCTGTCTTAATCTTACCAAGTTTTGACTTTGAATCATTTGAAAACTGTTCCCCTGACAATCGAGCGTTCTTTGTGCTTTCTGCAATCAGGGCAGGTTTAACGCTATTAAGTTCTGGGAATTTATAATCACAATTAATATCTGATGAAAGGTTTTTACTGATAAGGTCTAAGTCAATATTATTACTCATTGTGCTTGCCTTTTCAACTTCGTTTATTGTAATTCTAATTGTTCTTGTTGCTTTATACCTATCAATCTTAATGTTTTGCTTTAGGTTATAATCATATCTATAATATTCTTTCCCATCATATATACTTACTTCCTCTGTTTTTATATTACTTTCTTTATATCCCTTTTCTTTTAAGTAACTCAAAATATTATCAATATTCTTATTGGTAGTTGATATAATTTCTTGAGGTTTATCTCCTGAAGAAGATACTTTGATGTTTATATATGCTTCGGTTGCTTTGATTTCTTTTTCTGCTAAGCCCTTAACCGTTACAACTCTATCTTTATCGCTAAATGACTTTAAGCCTTTATAGATAAAATAACCAAGAAACATTAAACTTATTGCTATTAATAAGCCGACTATAATTGTAGATAATTCTTTTTTGTTTTCCATTAATTGGTTGATTTAATTTGAGTTTATCTTGTAGATGTTGGGTTGATAGGGAACTCTTGGAAATATATCATTACATCAGCATCTTCTCTATAATTATTAGCAGCTTTTAGTGTCCCTCTAAATTTAGCTGTCATTTTTCTTTCATCTTTCTTTATTATATTTAGCGAGCCTGTCTTGTATTCCATCCATTCATCAAATTTATAATGTCCACCATAAGGACCAGACTTTTCCTTAATATATTCTACTCTATAGTTGGAGAAGTTATTATTATCATTTACTTTTACATTTATATATACCTTTTTCTGAATTACGTTAATGCCATTTTCTAAATCTGTGCATACCACAAAATCAAATGTTTTATAATCACTACCATTAGGTTCTGTTTTTACATACATTTGTTTGAAGTTGTCAATGTTTCCCTCCCATACTGTATTATCGACTTGTATTTTAAAGTAAGTACCCGAAGATGGTATCCCTACCCAAAAGTCTTTACCAAATTCTTCTTCCTGTTCACAGCTTGAAAATATAAATGGGATTATTAATATTAATAGTATTGATAAGGTTGTAATTCTTTTCATGATAAAAAATATTTATAACAATTAGTATGCAAAGTAACTAAAAAAAAATAAATTAATCAAGCTTTTTCCAATATAATTTAATCAAAAACAAAAAAGCCGCTATTGAAACAATAACGGCTATGCTTTTTATTAATTATGAATGGTTTAGTCTAAAGCGTGAATAACCAATCCAGAACGAAGTTTAGGTTCAAACCAAGTTGTTTTAGGAGGCATAATGTTTCCACTGTCTGCAATATTTATTAATTGTTGCATAGAAACTGCATATAGTGCAAATGCTACTTTCATTTCTCCACTATTAACTCTTCTCTCTAATTCTCCAAATCCTCTAATTCCTCCAATAAAGTCAATTCTTGTTGAAGTTCTTAGGTCTTTGATGTCAAGGATTTGATCTAAAACTAAATCAGAAAGAATAGTAACGTCTAAAACCCCAATTGGGTCATTATCGTTATATGTTCCTTGTTTTGCAGTTAGTTTATACCAATATTTATCCATATACATACTGAACTCATGAAGAGAAGATGGTTCATATACTTTATTACCCATTTTCTCAATAACGAATGACTTTTCTAATTTAGCAATAAATTCTTCATTAGTTAATCCGTTCAAGTCTTTAACAACTCTATTATAATCAATAATCTTTAGTTGGTTGTCTGGGAAGATAACAGCCATAAAGTAGTTATATTCTTCATCTCCTGTATGATTAGGATTTGCAGCTTTTCTTTCGCTACCAACTCTTGCAGCAGCAGCAGTTCTGTGGTGACCATCAGCAACGTAAAGAACAGGAATATCTTTTTCAAATATCTCTTCAATTCTCTTTATCTTTGCTTGGTCGTTAATTACCCAAAAAGTATGTCCAAAGCCGTCTTCCTTAGCAATGAAATCATAAATAGGGTTTTCGTTCTTAACAATATCAGAAACTATTTGATCAATTTCCTTATTTGCAGGATATGCAAAGAAAACAGGTTCAACGTTAGCACTTGTAATGTTAACATGAATCATTCTATCATCTTCTTTATCCTTACGAGTTAGTTCGTGTTTCTTGATAACGTTATTGAAATAGTCTTCAATATGAGCACATCCAACAATACCATATTGTGTTCTTCCATCCATTGTTTGAGCATAGATATAAAGTTTTGGTTCGTTATCTTGAACTAACCAACCTTTATCTTTAAACATATTGAAGTTTTCAACAACTTTATCATATACTTCTTTTGAATGTTCATCAATTCCTGCTGGTAAATCAATTTCTGCCTTGGTAACTCTAAGAAGAGAAACCTCATTCCCTTTTGCTTCCAATCTTGCCTCAGCAGAATTTAGAACATCATATGGGCGAGATGCCAAATCTGCAGCTATCTCTACTGGTGGGCGTAAACCCTTAAAAGCTTTAACTTTTGCCATTTTCTAATTGTTTTTATATTTTTAATACTTGTTCAATAATAATATGCAAAATTAGTTTTTATTTCTCAGATGACAAAGCAACTAAAAAGAAACTATTTGAAAAGAGTAATAATGAATATCAAAAGCAGGTAAAATGAATCAAAGAAAGGATTTACTGAATCAAAGAAACAAAAAATTAGATCAAAGAACTAATTTGCTGAATCAAAGAAAGAATTTCATGATTATTTATACTATATAAATTGCTTAAATTGAGAGGATTAATTATCGAGAAAGTATGTAAAATAGGTTTTGTCTCATTTTATTTGATAAAAACAATAAAGTAGATATATAATAAAATAATTTTCTCTTCTAAGTTTTGATTTATAGTGATTTAAACTATGTTTGTTGAGTTTTGTTTTCATTTAACATAGTCTAAACATCTATTATTAGAGATAATCTTAGTAATTTTGGTCTTATTTTACATTTTAATTATGGATCCGAAATTAACAGAGCACGCAAAAAACGTTATAAAGGCAGGGAGTGATGAGGCAATGAGACTAAGGAGTGATTTCTTCGGAGTTGAGCATTTGTTTCTGGGTATATTACGTGAAAAAGAATGTAAGGCAATGCAGATATTGTCTGATTTTAATATTGATCCCCAGTCTATAAAAAAAGAAATAGAACAAACTTTTCAAAAACAAAATGTTTTAAATACTATTAATCAAGATAGAGATGTCCCTCTTTTAAAACAAACAGAAAGAGTAATTAAACTATCATTTCTTGAAGCAACAGACATTGGTGTTGAGGAAATTGGGACAGAACATTTCTTGGCTGCAATCTTAAAAGAAGGTAATAACTTGGTTGCAAATATTCTTTTTGGTCACGGTTTAACTTACGAAATAATTCATTCTTGGATAAAAACTCAAGCAGAGGCATATAGTGATGATGAATTAGGAGAGGATGATGAGGAAGATGACCAAGAAACAGATAATACGTTTAAACCAATCGATAATCCTTTTTTTATAGACGATGCGCAGGATGATTTCGCTTTTGAAGGGAAAACTCCTATGAAGAAATATAAAAAGGTTGGTTCATCAAAAAATGATAAGAAGCCAACCCCGTTCTTAGATAATTTTGGTAAAAACCTATCTGAGCAAGCCGAAATGGGACTAATAGACCCAATTGTTGGAAGAGAGATTGAAATGGAGAGGATAGCACAAATTCTATCAAGAAGGAAGAAGAACAACCCAATTTTAATAGGTGAGCCAGGCGTTGGTAAGAGTGCAATTGCTGAGGGGTTAGCACTTAGAATTCAAGCAAAGGATGTCCCTTACACATTATATAAGAAAAAGATTTATACCCTTGACTTAGCCTCAGTTGTTGCTGGAACAAAATATAGGGGTCAGTTTGAAGAAAGATTAAAAGGACTTATAACAGAGCTGGAGAAGAATCCAGAGATAATCCTTTTTATTGATGAGATACATACTATTGTTGGAGCTGGAAACGCATCAGGTTCACTAGACGCTTCAAACATATTCAAGCCAGCCTTAGCAAGGGGAGAAATACAATGTATTGGAGCAACAACCCTTAGTGAATATAGGAAAAACATTGAGGCAGATGGAGCCCTTGAAAGAAGGTTTCAAAAGGTAATGATAGAGCCTACTACATCTGAGGAAACACTAACAATACTTAAGAATATTAAGTTTAAATATGAAGAGCATCACAAGGTGAGATATGATTTAAAGGCACTTGAGGCTTGCGTTACTCTTTCTGAAAGATATATTAATGATAGACAATTGCCCGACAAAGCTATTGATGCATTAGATGAGGCGGGAGCAAGGGCACATGTGAAAGACTTAAGAGTTCCACAAGATCTTGTTACTACTGAAAAGAAAATTAATGAACTTGAGGCTCAGAAGAAAGAAGTTGTTATTAAAAGAGAATTTGAAAAAGCAAAACAACTTAAGAATGAAATTGATGAGCTAAATGATGATTTAGTTGTTAGATATAAGTTTTGGGAGAAAGAAATAGAGAATAATTATATTAAGGTTTCAGAAGATGATATAGCAAATGTTATTTCAATGATGAGTGGAGTGAAAATTCAGAAGATAAGTTCTGATGAATCAAAAAAACTACTCAAAATGGAAGACATACTAAAATCAAGTGTTGTTGGACAAAAGGAAGCCGTTTCTAAAATCTCTAAAGCAATAAGAAGAGCAAGGGTAGGGATTAATGATCCAAATCGTCCTATTGGTTCTTTTATCTTTGTTGGACCAACTGGCGTAGGTAAAACTCACTTGGCAAAAGAATTGGCTAAATACCTTTTTGATTCAGAAAACAACTTAATCCGTTTGGATATGAGTGAGTATATGGAAAAGCATAGTGTTTCGAGGATAATTGGTTCTCCTCCAGGATATATTGGTCATGAGGAGGCTGGACAGTTAACCGAAAAAGTTAGAATGCATCCATATTCAATTGTATTGTTTGATGAGATTGAAAAGGCACATCCAGATGTATTTAACATCTTATTACAGATTATGGATGATGGTCACCTAACCGATTCAATTGGAAGAAGAGTTGATTTTAAGAACACAATTATTATCATGACCTCTAATGTTGGAAGTAGGAAATTAAGAGATTTTGGAATAGGAGTAGGGTTTTCAACAACAGCAATAACAAGTAAGATTGAAGAGATTGAAAAGAGTATAATTGATAATGATATAAACAAAACCTTTTCTCCAGAGTTTCTTAATAGGGTTGATGATATTGTTTTCTTCCGTTCTCTTGAAAAAGAAGATATTATTGAAATCATAGATATTGAACTAAACAAGCTAACAAAGAGACTTAAGAATTTAGAATATACGATTGAATTCACCTCTGAATTGAAAGATTTACTAATCGAAAAAGGAATAGACAAGCAGTTTGGAGCAAGACCTTTGAAAAGAGCAATTCAAAAATATGTTGAAGATGTTGTTTCCGAAGCTATTCTCGAAAATAAATATAAGAAAAAGAAAAATATTAAAGTGTCCCAAGAAGCAAATGAAACGCTAATAGAAATATACTAATGTTAGGAATTAAAAGTTTTTTTATTGAGTTTGGTGCATATCTTTTATTAATGAAAGAAGCATTTCAGAAACCACAGAATATGCACATATTCAAAAGGCAGATGCTTCATGAGATGAATGCCTTGGGGGTTAAATCAATTCCAATTGTCTGTGTTGTCTCTCTTTTTGTTGGTGCGGCGGTCGTAATTCAAATGAAACTTAACCTTGACAGTCCTATTTATCCTTCTTGGATATATGGATTTGCATCAAGGAAATCTTTGGTTTTAGAATTTGCACCAACAGTAATATCATTAATATTGGCTGGGAAATGTGCTTCAATGATAGCCTCAGAGATTGGTTCACAAAGAATATCAGAACAAATTGATGCAATGGAAGTGATGGGAGTAAATACCGCAAGTTACTTGATTCTTCCAAAAATATTTGCATGCTTAGTGTTTTTCCCTCTTCTAATTATTCTTAGTATATTTATAGGATTAATTGGTGGAGGACTTGGCGGAGCTTTAAATGGTCTGTCAACCTTCCATTATATTGAGGGTATTCGTATGGATTTTGCAGTTTATGACATTGTTTATGCAGTTGTGAAAACAGCAGTTAACGCAGTGGTTATTGCTTCAATAGCAGCTTATAGAGGCTATACGATGAAAGGTGGCTCAGTTGAAGTTGGAATACAAAGCACAAAGGCAGTTGTTCAGAGCAGTGTTGTGATAATGTTACTTAATCTTTTAATGACTAATTTATTTTTCTAATGGTTGAACTTGCTAATGTTTCAAAATCCTTTGATGGAAGACAGATTTTAAAAAATATTAATATAAAATTTGATCAAGGGAAATGTAATTTAATTATAGGATTAAGTGGTAGTGGAAAAACTGTGTTGATGAAAACATTAGTTGGTCTGCATAAACCTGATGAGGGATTTGTTCTTTATGGGGGTAGAGCTTTCAATAAAATGACTCCCTTAGAACAGATTGATGTTAGGAAGTATATTGGAATGGTCTTTCAGGCAGGTGCTCTTTTTGACTCAATGACCATTGAAGAAAATGTTATGTATCCACTTAGGATGTTTCAAAGATCTTCCTATCAAAAGATGTTAGAAAGAGTTAATTTTTCATTGGAAAGAGTAAACCTAAAAGGAGTAAACAAAATGTTGCCATCCGAACTAAGTGGTGGGATGAAAAAAAGAGTTTCAATTGCAAGAGCTATAGCTGCTAAGCCTAAGTATTTGTTTTGTGATGAACCTAACTCAGGACTCGATCCACAAACCTCAATCTTAATTGATGAATTAATTTACGATATAACTCACGAATACAATATAACAACTATAATTAATACTCACGATATGAATTCTGTTGTTGAGATAGGCGATAATATACATTATCTTCACGAGGGTGAATTATGGTGGCAAGGCAATAATAAAAACATTTTCTCAAGTGACAATAAAGAATTAAATGATTTTGTCTTTTGTACAGCATTAACTAAAAAGATAAGGAAACAAGGTGAAAACAAATAAAAGGAAATTTAGAAAGTTTTGGTCTTCTGTGGGCAAAATTTTTCTAATATTATTATCAAGTTTATTAATAGTTTGGATATCTCCAAAGGATGAAACCTCTAAATATGATTTTCAAAAGGGAGGTTTTTGGGAACACGAGAATTTAATATCTCCATTCGATATCACTATATATAAAACTGACACTGAATTTCAGGAAGAAAAAAATGCAATAATTAAAAATAAGAAGCTCTTCTTCGATGTTCAGGAAGGCGAATACATATCCCTCCCTCAAGAAATTGAAGGGCTACCTCAAGATTATATCATATATATTCTTAAAGACACAATCTCTTATGAAATAAAAATAGCTGACATAACAACTCCTCTTAAACTAAATGAAAAAATAACTGAAAAGAACAAAGACCTACAAATAAAGAATATATCTCCTATTAAAGAATCTATATCTAAAGGAGATCAAATAATTCTGACAGGAGAGCAAGTTAATGAAGCGAAGTACGAAGCACTATCTATCTATAAAAAAGAATATGAAAAACAATTCACATCTCCAAAAATTAAATCCAAACAAATCTTAGGACAGTTTATCTTAGTTTCATTAGCCTTATTAGCAATGCTATTTTTTTTGAAATACATAATACCAGAGTTATATAACGATTCAAAGAAAATCATTTTGATTCTATCTGTCATAATTTTAATGGTTTTAACAACATCATTAATCATTGACGTAAACTCTCAATACATATTTATTGCACCTCTATGCCTAACTCCAATCCTAATAAGAACCTTTTTTGATTCTCGTTCCTCTTTATATGTATTCTTAGTCAATATAATTATTATTGGTTTTTCCGTGCCTCATAGTTTTGAATTTGTATTCTATCAGTTAATGGTTGGTATGATGGTAATCATAAGTATGGAGCATTTAGAGAAAAGGAGAGACTTCTTTAAAACAAGTCTATTAGTATTTCTTACCTATTCAATTATATATATAGCTCTAACCTTAATTCAAGATGCTGATCTAAACAAAATCAATCCATATAGATTCTCATATTTTGCAATAAATGCAGCACTAACCCTATTGGCTTTTCCACTAATCTTTATTTTTGAAAAGATATTTGGATACGTTAGTGAATTATCTCTATTAGAATACTCCGATACAAACAGTAAAATCCTAAGAGAACTATCTGTTAAAGCCCCTGGAACATTTCAACACTGTGTTCAGGTAGCAAATATAGCAGAAGAACTAATCCATCAAATTGGAGGAAATGCGCTTTTGGCAAGAGCAGGTGCCCTTCATCACGATATAGGCAAAACCCTCAAGCCGTTGTTTTACATAGAAAACCAACAGACAGGCTTTAACCCACATAATGAAATTAATAATGAGGAATCAGCAGAAATCATAACATCTCACGTTGTTGATGGAGTTAAGCTTGCTCATAAATATAAACTACCAGAACCATTAATTGACTTTATTAGAACACACCATGGTTCAAGTAAAACAAAATACTTCTATAATAAACAAAAGATTGAGCATCCAAACATCCCAATTGACGAAAACATATTTACATATAAGGGACCTAAGCCATTTTCAAGGGAAACGGCAGTTGTCATGATGGTTGATAGTGTTGAAGCAGCCTCAAGAAGTATCTCAGAACATACTGAAAAAGCGATTAGTGATTTAGTTGATAATATCATCGATGAGCAAATAAAAACAGATCAATTTTCCAATGCTAACATAACATTTAAGGATATAACGGCAATCAAACAACATCTTAAGCTTAAACTACAAGCAGTCTATCACACGAGAATAAAATATCCGGTATCTAACTAACGATTATCTCATATTTTTTCCTTATATTTGCAAATTGATTTAAAAAAACAACTATAATAATGAGTGAAGAATTGATAAAAGCAAAAAATGCATATTCAGCTGATAATATAACCGTCTTAGAAGGGTTGGAAGCTGTTCGTATGCGTCCTGCAATGTATATTGGAGATGTAAACACAAGGGGACTCCACCATTTGGTTTATGAAGTTATTGATAACTCAATTGATGAGGCATTAGCTGGCTACTGCTCTAAGATAGATGTTTTTATTCTTGAAAATAATGCAATTAGAGTAGAAGATAACGGAAGAGGTATTCCTGTTGATATGCACGAAAAGGAAGGAAGAAGTGCTTTAGAGGTTGTTATGACTGTATTGCACGCAGGAGGTAAGTTCGATAAAGGATCCTATAAAGTATCTGGAGGACTTCACGGAGTAGGGGTAAGTTGTGTTAATGCAATTTCTTCCGCAATGAAAGTAAGCGTATATAGAGACGGAAAAGAATATGAACAAGAATACAGTCAAGGTTTCCCATTATATTCAGTTAGAGAGGTTGGCCCTTCAGACAAAACAGGAACAACAACTCAGTTCTTACCTGACTCAACAATATTCACATTATCAGAATATAACTACGAAACACTTTGCACAAGACTAAGAGAACTATCTTTCCTTAATAAAGGATTAGAACTAACGATAACAGATAAAAGAAATAAGGATGATGAAGGGAACTTTATTTTTCAAAGATTTCTTTCAGAAAATGGTCTAAAAGACTTTATAGAATACTTAGATGGTAATCGTGAGAAGCTAATACCAGAACCAATATGCATTGAGGGAATGAAACAAGATATCCCTATCGAAATAGCAATGCAGTACAATACAACCTTTACAGAGAACCTACATTCATACGTAAACAATATTAACACTCACGAAGGAGGAACTCACTTAGCAGGTTTCCGTCGTGGTTTAACTCGTACCCTAAAGAGCTATGCCGATAAGAGTGGAATGTTAGAGAAACTCAAATTTGAAATCGTAGGAGATGACTTCAGAGAAGGATTAACATCAGTAATATCAGTAAAAGTACAAGAGCCACAGTTTGAAGGGCAAACCAAGACCAAATTAGGTAATAACGAGGTAATGGGAGCAGTTGACCAAATGGTTTCAGAACTACTAAACAACTATCTTGAAGAAAACCCAAGAGAAGCTAAACTAATAGTAAATAAAGTAATATTAGCAGCAACCGCAAGGCATGCAGCACGTAAGGCAAGAGAACTTGTACAAAGACAAACTGTACTTGGAGTTGCAGGACTTCCAGGAAAGCTTGCAGACTGTTCAAATTCAGACCCAGAAAAATGTGAGATATACATAGTCGAAGGGCAGTCAGCGGGAGGAACAGCAAAACAAGGAAGAAATAGAGAATACCAAGCAATACTACCACTAAGAGGAAAGATATTAAATGTTGAGAAAGCAATGCAACATAGAGTTCTTGACTCAGAGGAAATAAAGAATATATATACCGCACTTGGAGTATCGATAGGAACAACAGAAGATAGCAAAGCCTTAAATATGGAAAAGCTTCGCTACCACAAAGTAGTGATTATGACGGATGCTGACGTCGATGGTAGCCATATCGCAACCCTAATCCTAACTTTCTTCTTCCGTTATATGAGAGAACTAATAGAACAAGGACACGTTTATCTTGCAACCCCACCTCTATACTTAGTTAAGAAAGGGAAGCAAGAACGTTATTGTTGGTCAGAAGAAGAGCGTCAAAGATACCAAGTAGAATTAGGGCCAACAGGAGTTGCAGTCCAAAGGTATAAAGGTCTTGGGGAAATGAGTGAAACCCAATTATGGGAAACCACAATGAACCCAGAAACCAGAACATTCCGTCAAATAGATATTGAAAACGCATCAGAAGCAGATAGAGTATTCTCAATGCTTATGGGCGATGAAGTTCCACCAAGACGTGAGTTTATTGAAAAGAACGCAACCTATGCAAACATTGACGCATAAGGCAAAAGCAAAGAACTAATATTACAAAGGGAATTGATAAATAGAAAATCAATTCCCTTTTTTCTTATCCTATTAATTCCTTTTTTGACTTTAGTCTTTTAAAATAAAGAAACAGTAAAATAAAACGCAGTAATAATTTCTGATTCATGGCATGATGTTCTCCATTTCATGGCATGAATCAATAAGTATCATGGCATGATGTTGACGGTTTCATGGCATGATTCTATGACTGAATGGCTGATTAAATAGTTTGATGCTTAGATTCTGGAGTTTGTTTCTGCGATTTTTTCCGTACTGAATAGGGTTGACAGATTTCTAATTAGGACTAAATGGAGTTTTACAATTGTTTAGGCATAATTTTTGCTACTTAAAAAGGAAGAATTCTAATAACAAGGATTTATTAATGATAATAAAAATATAATTATTAGCTTTGCAATTATGAAGCTGTTTGTTTTAAATATAAGATGATGAAAATAACGATTAGAGTATTTATGATAGTAGTGTTAATGGTAACAACAAATATTAGCTATGGGCAGAAGAAGGAGAACTATTTAAAGGAAGAAAACCTTAAAGAATGTATTAAGTATATTGAGGAAATAACATTTGAAGCTGTTGGTGGAGAAGGAGATGTAGGAGGATATGTGATTAGAAATCATAATTTAACAAAAGTCAATCGAGAAGGGAATATAGAGTTTAATATTAGCAGAAAAGATAGTGAGAGTCTTATATATGAATATAATTCTAAGGGAGATATTATGGAAGTTTCTTTTAATTCAGCTGGAGAGTATGCTTGGAGAGTAATATTAGATTATGATGATAAAGGAAATTTAATTGAATCTAATGTTGATAGCGAAAATATCGGTATAAAAGGAAAAATAATCTCTCAATATGATGATAATGGAAATATGATTATAGAAGATATGTATGACTCAGAGGGTTATTTAAAAGAAAGAACAAAGCGTACGTATGATGAAAATAAAAACATAATCAGTCTAATTAAAGGCAATGAAAATAGAGTAAATGAAATTCATACATATAGCTATGATGCCAGAGGAAACAAAATCTATTGGACTACTGTTCAAGATGATGAAGTGATTAGAAATAATACATATGCGTATGATGCTAATAACAATTTGATTAAGTGGGATTATTTAGAGTATTCTATATCTCTGAAATACATATATACTTATGATTCAAAAGGGAATATGATAGAAGTAAATTCTTATTATGCAGATGGATCATTAAAAGAAAAACTCACATATGAATATGAGTATGACAAGAAAGATAACTGGACTAAGAAAATTACTTATAATGAATTTTCAACTCTTACTACAATTGAAGAAAGAAAGATTGTTTACTATGGCGATAAGGACGAGAATGATTATCAAGTATGGGATGATTTAATAAAGCCTGATCTATAAACTATAAAAGATTATGAAGAAGACTATTACAATATTTATGCTATTACTTTTAGCTACAACTCTTTTTAGTTATGGACAGAAGGAGAACTATTTAAAGGAAGAAAACCTTAAAGGAAGTATTAAGTATTTTGAGGAAATAAGATATAAGAGTATTGTTTTAGATGGAAAGGATGTAGAAAAGAGAATTAATAAGAATAATGTGATGAAATTTAATGAAGACGGCAAAGTTGAATTTATAATTGATGAAATTACAGGGGAAGGATTCATTTTCAAATATGATTCATGCAAAAACAATATTGAAACTTTGTATAGTATAAACCAAAACAATACTGGGAAAATAGTTAGTAATTATGATGAAAAGGGGAATCTTATTGAATCTATTTTATATTTTAATGATGGAATTATAGAACAAAAAACTATATATAAGTATGAGGATAATGGGAATATGACAGAAGAGATATATGATTTTGAGGGTAATTTAAATCTAAGAACCAAGTACACATACGACATTAATAAAAATATTATTAGTTTAATCACAAGCAATTCAAGAAGAACTGATAGGATAAATTTATTTAGCTATGATTTAAGAGGAAATAAAACTGAATGGATTATATCACAAGATGAAGATATTCTTAAAAACGAAACATTTATATATGACGATAATGACAATTTGATTCAGTGGAATAATTCAGAGAGCTGGAAAGAAAATCTAAAATACATATATACTTATGATAATAAAGGAAATGAGATAGAAGTAAAGTCTTATGATAAAGATGGAAAATTACATGAAAAATCTATTTGTAAATATGAGTATGACAAGAAAGATAATTGGACTAAGAAAATTACTTATAATGAACTTTCAAAACTTACTAAGATTGAAGAAAGAAAGATTGTTTATTATGGAGATAAGGATGAGAATGATTATCAAGTATGGGATGATTTAATAAAGCCTGATCTATAAAATCAATTAATGTTATTGTTGCCTTAGGTGCGATAAATCATGTCTCTACATTTTTACCTTTTACCTTTTACTTTTCACAAGATTCCTTAGCGTTTTTAGTTCTGGTATCTTTGCTATATGTGAAAGGAGAGGGTAGGTGATTGCTCCGATAATTATTCCGATAAGGAGTTTTGGGATATTGGAAAGGGTGGTTAGGTTGATTGAATAAACCATTATTCCCATTATTATTGAGATAATTAATATCTTGCTTATATCTGCTACCTGCTCTCTTATGTTGAAATCAATGAGTTTTGAAGTGAAATAGGTGTTTATTGCAAGATTAATTAGTCCATAAACGATTAAACTTAAGCAGACATAGTAAATTCCGAATGGTAAACTGATAAATAGTAGAGCAATTCCTATTATTTTCTTTATTACTTCTAATCTAAAAAACAAATCACTCCTTCCCTTTACCTGCATTAGGTTTTGATTTATAGCATTTAAGGGATAAAGCATATAGTAGAATGATATTATTTGGAGGATTGGCACTATTCCTTTCCATTTATCTGTTAGGATAGTGATGATAAAAGGTTCTGCCACTGCTGCAAGACCAACCATTAGAGGGAAAACAATAAAGGCTGATAGTTTTATATACTGTCTATACAGTTGTTTAAGTTGTTGGTTGTCGTCTTGTATTTCCGACATTATTGGATAGGTTACCTTCCATAGTATTCCTGTGATATTGGATGAGGGGAACTGAGCAAATTGGTCTGCTCTTGAGTAATATCCTAATGTTGTTGCTGAAAATTGCTTCCCAATAACAAGTGTGTAGAGGTTGAGGTAGATGGTGTGAAGTAGGTTAGCAGCAAGTATCTTTGAACCAAAATTAAATAATCTTTTGAACGAGGCTTTTGAAAATTCTCTTAGTGGTTTCCATTTAACGAAATACCAAAACAGCGAAGTTTGAATAATATTAATAATAGTAAACTGAGCAACTAATGACCAAGCTCCATAACCTTTATAAGCCATTATTATTCCTATTATTCCACCTATAACAACTCCAATCAAAGATGCCTTTGCCTGAGTTTTGAAATCAATTCTTATTGTTAGGATTGTCTTTTGTATAACCTGAAATGATAAGATTATTAGATTAACAGACATTACCTGAATTATAGGTTTTAGTTCGTCCATTTCGTAGAACCGAGAAATTATGCCAGAGGATAGAAAGAAGATTATTGATAAGATAACCCCCATACATATATTAAAATAGAAAACTGTTGAGTAGTCTGTGTTTGTTCTGTCTTTCTTTTGAATAAGTGCGTTTCCAAACCCTCCTTCGGTGAATGTTTGAGCAAGTGCCATAAAGATTGCAAGCATACTTATCATCCCATAATCGGAGGGAAACAAAAGCCGAGCTATGATGATTTGAACCACAAATTGAACTATTTGCACGGAGAATCTTTCAATTGCGCTCCACGTAAGTCCTGTTATTGTCTTTTGTTTTATGTCCATCATTTGCAAAATTAATACAATTATAGTTATCCCAAACTAAAAAATAATTATATTTGCAGATTAATTCAACTATTAATTTTTAATTGGTTTATCATGTCTAACACTAAATACATATTTGTTACTGGGGGCGTAACCTCTTCATTGGGAAAGGGTATTATGGCCTCATCGCTTGCTCTACTTCTAAAACTTCGTGGCTATTCAGTTACTATTCAAAAGCTCGATCCATATCTAAATGTTGACCCGGGCACTCTAAATCCTTATGAACATGGTGAGTGTTTCGTTACAGAAGATGGTGCTGAAACAGACCTTGACCTTGGTCACTACGAACGTTTTACCAATGTTAGAACCTCTCAGGCGAACAACGTAACAACAGGTAGGATATACCAAACCGTTATCGATAAAGAAAGAAAAGGAGATTATCTTGGAGGAACTGTTCAAGTTATTCCTCACGTAACGGATGAGATTAAGAGAAGGATTAAGATTTTGGGTGATACTGGTAAGTATGATTTTATTATAACAGAACTTGGTGGAGTTGTTGGCGACATTGAATCACTTCCTTTTATTGAGTCACTTCGTCAAATGAAATGGGAATTAGGTAAAAATGTTATCGTAATTCACTTAACCTATATACCATATCTTGCAGCTGCAGGAGAGCTTAAAACAAAACCAACTCAGCATTCTGTTAAGGAAATGTTAGAGCAAGGAGTACAACCAGATATTATAGTATGTAGGACTGAACATAAACTTCATGAAGGGATTAAGGATAAGATTGCACTTTTCTGTAATGTTGATAAAAACAATGTAATTGAGTCTATGGATGCTCCCTCAATATATGAGGTGCCTCTAAATATGCTTAAAGAAAAGTTAGATATTCAAGTTCTTGACATTCTTGGCGTAAAGGCACAAGGTGAACCAAATCTTGAGAAATGGAAGGCCTTCCTATACAAATTAAATAATCCAATAAATGAGGTTAAGATTGGTTTGGTTGGTAAATATACTGAGCTTAAGGATGCATATAAGTCAATTTCAGAATCTTTTATTCACGCAGGAGCTTCCCTTCAATGTCATGTGAAGTTAAAGCTTATACATTCTGAAGACTTAGAAAAGGGAGAAGGCTGTGAGTTGGAAGCATTGAGCGGACTTGATGGAATTTTAGTTGCACCTGGTTTTGGAGCAAGAGGAATTGAAGGCAAATTATGTGCAATTAAATATGCAAGAGAAAACAAGATACCTTTCTTTGGAATATGTTTAGGAATGCAAATGGCAGTTGTTGAGTTTGCAAGAGATGTTTTGAATATGAAAGATGCTCATTCTTTTGAAATGTCACCAGGGACTAAATACCCTGTTATTGATATGATGGAAGAGCAGAAGAAGATAACTAATATGGGCGGAACAATGCGTCTTGGTGCTTATCCTTGCAAGCTGAAAAATGATTCAAAGGCATATAAGGCTTATGGCAGAGAAGATATATCAGAGCGTCATCGTCATCGCTACGAATTCAATAATACCTATCTAAAACAGTTTGAGGAGGCAGGAATGATTGCAACAGGAATAAATCCAGATTCAAACCTTGTTGAAGTTATTGAATTAGTTAACCATCCTTATTTTATAGGGGTTCAATTCCATCCAGAATACAAATCAACAGTTGAAGAGCCACATCCACTATTCATATCTTTCATAAAGGCAGCAATGAATAAGTAATAAAAGATAGGCTGTTCTTAGTAAAAAGAGAATAAAAAAAGGAGTTGATTATCATAATCAACTCCTTTTCTCTTTATCTTAAGAAAGACATCTTTTAATCAATAATTATCTTTTGATAAGTTTTTGAGTAGAAGCTTTTCCGTCTTTAATAATTTGTATCATATACATACCTGATTGAAGGTTGTTTAATGAAACTGTTTCAGTATTAGATGTAGAAACCTTAGAAACCAAAGTTCTTCCTAACATATCAACTATTCTAATTTCAGAACCATTAGCATCAGAAATTGTTACAAAGTCAATAGCAGGGTTAGGATAAACACCAAAAGTAGGAGTTACAATATCATTTAATCCAATAAGAGTTTCTAAAGTGACAAGGTCATTTTGTCCATTAAGAGCAACATTGAATTTATATTCTGTGCCAGCAACAAAAGCTTTATCGTCACCTCTTCCTCCTGAAGAAATCCACATTCTGTCACCAGCAGTTGGATTAGTATAACCCAGTCATATGTTCCAGCAGGAATATCAATTGCTATAGTGTTGTCTATAACAATATTTGTAGTTGTTAATGAACCATCTGCATTAATAGGAATTTTGTATTCAAATACAGCATAAACAGAAGCTGGAACATTCCCAGAAGGTGTTAATGAACCACCTGTTTCAGGAATTTCAACTCCAAATGCAGTTGCATCAGCATCTAATAATAGTTGGTAACCAGAACCATCTCCCCAAACATCACCAGCAGTTAAAGAAACACGTGCGTGTCCTGCAGGAATTGGATCTTTTGTATTATTAACCACTGTGAAGGTTGTAGCCTTGTGATTAGGGTTAACAACTTGTTTGTGTTCTGAGTGTGCAGAACCATCTTTTGATAGAAGAACATTAGTATTTTGAGCATTAACAACGCCCAATCCTAAAACTAATGACATAAAAAGTAAACCTTTTTTCATTTTTCTTTTGTTTTATGAGTTTGTAGGTATTTGATTATAATCTACTTACTCGGTTATTAAAATAGTTAATTTATATTTTTAGTAATTATTCTCTTTGATAATTATTGGGCAAATATACTAATATTTTATTTATACAAGAGTCTATTTGTAAAATAATCAAAAAACTTCCCATTTAACCATACAAATCAAAAAATAATCCTATATTTGCAACTTCAAAATTTGAATAAACAAATAACAAATAAAAATTAAAACGAAATGAAAAAAATTACACTTTTAATGATGGCTCTAATTATGACATTTGGAGCAATGGCACAGTTTACTATGGGACATACTATAGTACAAAACAATGATGTTCGTACTGTATTTAAGTATGATGGAGTAATTAAAGCTCCTATTTTTGTTAATGATACTAAAACAGCAAGTGTTGTTGTTTCAGATATTACAACTGAAGGTGAAAATGTTACATTTACAACAACTCCAAATGCTGACTGTGCAAGATATATACTTATTGTTGCTGAAACAGGTGGTGTTGAAGCATTTGCATCTCAAAGCGGTAAAACAGTTGAAGAAGTAATAACCGAAAATGGCGATGAATATTCAGGAGTTGAAACTTCTACTTATGTAGGATTAGAACCTAATGGAGTAGCTTATACAATTTATATTGTTGCAATTGGTAATGATCAAACAACTTCTGTTTCAACAACTAATTTTACTTCAGCAATGACTGGTGGAACAGGAACTGCAAATGTTGATATTACAGTTACTGATGTTACTCAAACAACGGTAAACGTTTCATTCTCTATTAATGATCAAACTTCATACTATTATTATATTATAGCTGAATTAGCAGTTTTACAAGATAATGGAATTAATACAACAGATGACATTCGTGGTTATCTTGAACAAGATGATGCTAAAGCAACTGAGAGTTTAGCTGGAACTGTTGGTGGTAATTCTCCATTAACTAATAATACTGAATATATTGTTTGTGCTTTTCCTTATAATCAAAACAATGTTTTAGGAACTTATACAGCTCCAATACATTTTATTACTGGACAAGGTGTTATAGCTGGATTAAATGATGTTGAAAATGTTTCTTTATCAGTATATCCTAATCCTGCAAAAGATAATGTTAATATAATTGCTAAAGCTAATATTGAAAAAGTAGAAGTTTATAACATGATGGGACAAAAAGTTTCAGATAATATTGTAAATTCTATGATAACTAATGTTAATGTTTCAAACTTAAATGTAGGAACCTATGTGGTTAAAGTTTATACTGAAGCTGGTTTAGCAACAAAGAAAATTGTTGTTAGATAATTTTAGTTAACTAAAATATAGAAAAGTCGCTCTTGAATAAGGAGCGACTTTTTTTATTGTTTATTTTACTATCTTTGCACTTTGTTTTACTTGAAAAAAGACTAGATAAATATGATTGATTTATTAATACAAGAATCTATAAAAAAGGCTTTAGTTTCTTTATACAGCATAGAAGTTGAGTTAAAAGATATTACTCTTTATACTACTAAAAAAGAGTTTGAGGGTGACTTTACTCTTGTTGTTTTCCCTTTTGTTAAACAAGCAAGAAAATCTCCTGAACAAACAGCTATGGAGATTGGTGATTATGTTGTTGGAGATTGCCAAGATATTGTTGGATTCAATGTTATTAAGGGCTTCTTAAACTTTGAAGTTTCCAATAATTATTGGTTAAGGTTTATAAATCATTTCAAAACGAAATATACATTTGGATACAAACCAATAAGAGATGAAAAACCTGTTGTGGTTGAGTATTCTTCACCAAACACAAACAAACCTTTGCACCTTGGACATATAAGAAATAACTTATTGGGTTGGAGTGTTGCTGAGATTCTTAAAGCTAATGGTTATGCTGTTAGAAAAGTGAATTTGGTTAATGATAGAGGTATTCACATTTGTAAGTCAATGATTGCTTGGCAAAAGTTTGGTCAAGGAGAAACACCTGAAACTTCTGGCTTAAAGGGTGACCATTTGGTAGGCAAGTATTATGTTCTTTTCGATAAGGAATATAAGAAAGAGATAGCGGAGATGGTCAGCAGTGGAGTTGATAAGGAGATTGCTGAAAAGACAGCTAATATTTTGATTGAGGCTCAAGATATGCTTAGGAAGTGGGAGGCGAAGGATAAGGAGGTTCTTGATTTATGGAAGAGAATGAATGCTTGGGTTTATAAGGGTTTTGATGAAACTTACTATAAGATGGGTGTTGATTTCGATAAGGTTTACTATGAATCAGAAACTTATCTATTAGGCAAAGACTTAGTTAGAGAAGGTGTTGAGAAAGGTGTATTATATAAGAAAGAAGATAATTCAATTTGGTGTGACCTAACATCAGAAGGGTTAGATGAAAAACTTTTACAAAGGGCTGACGGAACATCTGTTTATATGACTCAAGACTTAGGCACAGCAATTCTAAGACATAATGATTTCAATTCTGATAACTTACTCTATGTTGTTGGCAATGAACAAAACTATCACTTCGATGTTCTAAAGCTTGTCTTAAAGAAAATAGGCTTTGATTGGGCTGAAAACTTACGTCACCTATCTTATGGAATGGTTGAACTGCCTGAGGGTAAGATGAAATCACGTGAAGGAACTGTTGTGGATGCAGATGACTTGATTAAGGAAATGATAAATACTGCTAAGGAACAAACAATGGAGCATGGCAAGACAGAAGGGTTCACAGAGGCTGAGGCAGAAAAGCTCTACTGGATGTTGGCTATGGGTGCTTTGAAGTATTTTATCTTAAAGGTTGATCCAACCAAAAACATGCTATTCAATCCTAAGGACTCAATTGACTTTAGTGGTAATACAGGTCCTTTCATCCAATACACTCACGCAAGAATACGTTCTATAATTAGAAAAGCACAAGAGCAAAAGAATATTAACCTTGACACTCTTAGCATTAATTTCTCATCTAAGCTAAATTCAAAGGAATTAGATATCATTAGAATTCTTTATCAATACCCTGCAATTGTTGACCAAGCTGGTAAGACCTTTTCTCCAGCCCTAATTGCAAATTATGTTTATGATTTAGCAAAGAGCTTTAATGCTTTCTATCAAGATGTTCAAATACTAAGAGAAGATGACCAAGACCTAATGAGAATGAGAATAGGTATTGCTTCTTTTGTTGGAAACACCATTAAATCAGCTATGGAATTGTTAGGCATTACTGTTCCTGAAAGAATGTAGTTGTAGAATTATTTTTCTAAATACATTTTTAATAAAACTTTTTCATATCTTTGCCCTATCGAAATAAAATTTTTGATAGATGAGTGATATATACAATGAAACAAATCCCGAGCAAGTAAGTTGTCTGTCTTCTGTTGATGAAGAAGGTAATGAGTTAATCCTTTTCAATGATAATTTTCATACATTTGATTATGTAATTGAATGCTTGCTTGAAGTATGTAAATTAAGCTATGAACAGGCTTCAAATTGTGCTAATATCGCTCACAGAAAAGGTCTTTGTGCTGTCAAACACGGAAGTTATGATGAACTTCTAAAGATGCACGACCTATTAGTTAAGAAAAAATTAAAAGTAGAAATCAGATAAAAACTAATTAATATGGACTTATTATTTATTCTCTTATTCCTTATTGGAGGCATAGTTTTAATCATTTTGGAAATTGTGGCAATTCCTGGAACAACCATTGCAGGACTATCAGGCGTTGGAATGCTTGTTTACGGAATATACAGAGTTTTTATTGAATATGGAAACACTTGGGGTATAATCACATTATTCCTTGCCTTAGCATTCTGTACCTTTTTGCTTATTTACTCACTTCGTGCCAAAACATGGAAGAGGTTTGCATTAGATAAATCAATTGACAGTAAAGCAAACGATTTTCAGGTAAGTGAATTCAAGGTAGGAGACAAGGGAATTACAATAACTCGTTTGGCTTATGCTGGAATGGCAGAAATTAATGGTAAAAGTATTGAAGTTTTCACCACCACATCTTTTGTTGATCCAAAAACAGAAATAGAAATTGAACGAATCGACGGTAGCAAAGTACTTGTCCGCCCTATTGAGTCAGCTCTTTAATTCCTCCTTTCTTATACTTAAAGCAGGCATTATTCTCGTTAAAATGTAAAAATATTTACAACTTTTGTTTACCAAAGTGCAATTGATAGTGTTATAGATATAAATAGGTAACTATATTTATTAATTTCATATCTAATTATGAAAAATCTATTATATTTTTTACTTTTAATATTATCAAATTCTACGCTTTTGGCGCAATCAATAAATATGCCCACAACCGGAGCATCGTATTTGACAACCAGCAGTTGTGTCTTATACGATGATGGAGGGGCTAATGGTAATTATACCACCAATTCTAATGGTACCTATGTAATAGAAAATGTAAATCCAGGTTCTTATTTTTCAATTATTGGTTCCTTCCATTTAGAAGGTTATCATAAATCAAGATTAGTTATTTATGATGGTGGCTCCACCTCAACTCAACTTATAGGGACTTACTCTTCAGGAGTTGGTGATATTAATGTATGTTCTAGTTCTTCAACAATCACCGTTCGTTTCATTTCTGATACTGATACACCTCTCTCTGGATTTGTCTTAAATATTGTAGAAAACAATTGTCCAAGAGCATCTTCTTTCAGGGTAAATAACTTAACTCCATTTACTGCAGAATTATTATGGAATGGAAGCTGTGGCTCAAGTAATTGGATAATCGAATGCACCTCTAACAATATGCCAAATGGACAAAATTTGATTACAACTACAGCAAACTTATATCAGCTAACTGGATTAGATCCTCTAACGGATTATTGCTTTAGGATTCATTCTAATTGTAGTCCAATAACTTCTTGTTCCTATAGCCAAGTTTGTTTTAAAACTTTATGTCCTTGCCCTACAGCTGATCATGCACATGTAACAATTGGCGAAAGAATGCTTACGGTTGAATGGACTGCGCCTGACACAAACATCATTTGGACAGTGAGTCTGACTATGGCTTGTAATGGACAAACAATAGTCGTTACAACCACTGAACCACGATATGTTTTTGATAATTTACCAATAGAATTTGAATATTACTCTGTAACTATAAGTAGTGATTGTAGTCCTTATTACTTGAGTTGCAATCAAACTACAATTAGCTATAATCAACCATCACAACCACCTCCTTTGTTTGAATGTTTATGCCCTTATGCTCGTCATCCTTTTGTTTATGATAAAAGTCTTGACTTTGTTGAGATTCGTTGGGACCCTAATCCATACGCAACTGCTTGGATTGTTGAATATAAGGTAGAGGGTAGCGATATTTGGCTATATGATACTGTTTTTACAAATTCTTGTACATTAAATAATTTAATGCCAATAGAAAACTATGTATGTTATATTCATTCTTATTGTGATAATCTTGATGGTAGATGCAAGGTAGATTGTCCTTTTTTTACTTATAAAGACGAATGTTTTAATTTCCTTGACTTAAGAGGCAGAAATTGTCATACATCCTATGGGTCTTACTATTATCCTTTCGAGAGTTCTGGAATAGTGGATTACGGATCAAATAGCATGTTTAGCAGGCACACCATTATGAAAGATACTAATGGAAAGGATCCAAGAACAAATAATATGCTATCTTTTGTTCCGCCAGGAGAAAAAGCATCCATTCGTTTAGGGAATTGGAATTTAGGTTCAGAGTCTGAAAGCATTGATTATATGATAGATGTTGATACCAATAACTTTGACATAGCATTATTGCAATATGCTATTGTGCTTCAAGACCCAAACCATCCTAGAGGAAAGCAACCACGTTTTATTCTTTCATTATGGGATGATCAGGGAAGGACACTTGATGAAACTTGTGGATATATTAACTTCTACTCTGGAGATGCTAAGGGTTGGAATAGAAATGATAGCAATAATGTAATTTGGAAGGATTGGACTACTATGGGGCTTGACCTGTCATACTATCACGGTAGAAGAATATATATAAAACTCTCAACCTTTGATTGTGAAGAGGGTGGGCATTTCGGTTATGCCTATTACACTCTTAACTGCAGGAACAAATATGAAACAAGAAAAACTTGCGGCAAAGTAGATTCAATAACAATAGAAGCACCTAAAGGTTTTTACTATTCTTGGTTTATGGAAAATGAGCCAGAGAATATTATCTCCACAGAGCAAGAAATAACAGTTTTAGTAGATAATTCTGTTTTATATTGTCGTTGCACCTCAACGGAAAATGAATTATGCTTTTTCAATATAAAATATATTGCACAAAGGAATTACCCATATTCACTTTTTGACTATAATATAGACTCTTGCCTAAAAGAAATTACAGTCTTTAATAAGAGCATAGTATCCAATAACGACACCATACCAATTGGTAGCATTCATTGCGATGATGTGAAATGGGTATTCCACGATGGAACAGAAACCACAATAGATTCAACAAGATTTACATACGATACCATTGGAGTATTTCCTATAATGCTAATCTCAAGCCTAAACAATGGAGAATGTGTCGATACTCTTATTAAGAATATTCAAATCAATCCTTATTACAGAGATACAATCAGAGTTAGTATATGTTCAAGAGAAGTCTATAACTTGAACGGATTTAACGAATCAATCGCAGGCTTATACAGTTTAAACCACCTTACAGAAAGAGGATGCGATAGTTTAGTTGTTTTAGAATTAAAGATTTTAGAAAACTATAATGTGGAAATTTATGACACCCTATGTAAGGGCAGCACCTATGACAATTACGGTTTCATTTGTTATGATTCAGGAACCTTCATTAGTAATAAAGAATCAATTTATGGTTGCGATAGCATTATAACATTATATTTAACACAAACACAAACCTTCCCTGACTATTCAATAATTGATGATAAATATATAATTGTTGAAGATTTTCCAATAATTATTGACGTAACCTCAAGTCCTTGCAACTCCTATTATTGGAATACAGGATCCACAAGCCCTATACTTGAAATCTATCAAGCAGGAACTTATTATGTAACATTATATACTAATTGTGGGAATGTTCTAGACTCAGTTCTAATTCAAGTTCCAGATGTAAATGTTTATGTCCCTAATGCTTTCACACCACTTTCAGATAAAAACAATACCTTCTTCCCAGTATTTGAAAGTAGTGATAAACTATATATTGAAACATTTGAAATCTTTAATCGCTGGGGACAAAGAATTTACTCCTCAACCAACCTACCCTGGGATGGGAAATACAAAGGTAAGCTCCTTGACAATGGAGTCTATATCTGGCGAATGATTTATAGAACCAAATATTCAGGAGATATACGCTTTGAAAAGAAAGGTGAAGTTAGTATCATAAGATAATTCCTATCCTAAGCCCTCCTAATACCTCTAATAATCACAAGCCTTTTTATTTATTACTTGCTTTAAAACCAGTAGAATCAAGTCTTAAATTTCTGTCTCTTTGTTTAATATTGCTAAGATGTACATCACACGCTGCTAAGATGTACATCGGAAGATGCTAAGATGTACATCACAGTAAGCTAAGATGTACATCACAGCAAAATGCATCTTTGTTTTAATAATCTAATAGTGCGTTTTAGTAATTTATTACTTAGTTTCAGTAATTTGATGCTTGGTGTTTTTACATTGATTTTTTAATTATAAATTAATTATGCTATTTTTCACAATATTATTTGTACTTTTGTTTTTATTACACGAACATTATGAAAATAAGAATTATATTATTCATTTTTTTTGTTTTGATTGGGTTTAAAGCTTTTTCTCAGTCTTGTCCAAATTCAGTAATTTATGATTCAACAAACCATGTTGTTTGCTCTGGAGATACTATTGAACTGAATTGCGAAATGCCTTATGTGATTTTGTCTCCTAAAGTCTTTGCACCTGGTGCCTCAAATAATTATATCGTAGAATCAATACCCTATACTCCTCCTTGTCCTTATAATATTTCACCAACAGCAATTAATTATTACTTACCAAGAGATGATATTTGGGGTTCAATTATGAATCTTAATTATGGACAACCAAGTACTGTTCCTCAATTTAAATTTTCATTTTATGGTCAAAATAACTTAACTCAATGTGTTGTTGGTTCAAATGGTTTGTTATCTTGGGATCTTTCTAATGCTACTTTTTTTTGTGCTTGGAATTTCTTTCAACAAAATGCAATACCTAATTCTGGATTTATTTATAAAAACTCTATTTATGGTCCTTACCACGACATTGACTTTTTTGCTGTTGGAGGTATTGGCTCAATGTATTTTGAGATTTTAGGAGATTATCCTTGTCGAAAAGTTGTATTAAGTTTTTACGATGTTCCTATGTTCCGCTGCAATGATATGAGAGCATATCATATGATTGTTTTGTATGAAACAACTAATACTATTGAGTTTTATATGCAAAATAAGCCAATTTGTGCAGAATGGAATGGAGGGAAAGCTATATTAGGAATTCAAAATGCTGCAGGAACACAAGCGACTGTTGTTTCAAATTACAATCTTCCTAATCAATGGTCTGCAACAAATGAGGCATGGAGGATTCGTCCTCAGGGTAATTTAAATTTTCATACTAATTGGTATAAAAGAGCAGATAGTGAAGTTTTGAGAGTCCCTTTAATATCAGACGATAGTGCCTTAATAACTGCTAATCCAACACCAGAAGAAGGTTCTCAATGGTATATTATGGATACAAAAATTGTTAGATTAGACGGTGTTGTATTAACTTTTTTAGATTCTTGCTTAGTGAAACCTTATTATCCAAGACAGTTTCATCTGACTCATAATGAGGATACATCACATTATGATACAATTTGCAAGGGTTCAAATATTAATATTCAATTTCGTGGATGTGATAATTATAGAATGATTTATCCTTCTAATCAGTTAATTATCGATACAAATTCAACTATCATTACCCCTTTAGTTGATAAGACATATGTTTTTGAGGCTAATACACTTTATCAAAATGGTCAAGTTGAATGTAAAATAATAGATTCGTTTCAAGTACATCTTATCTCGCCAAATATAGATCTTGGAGATGATAAGGAAATATGTAGTAATGATGAATTAAGATTGTGGAATATTAATGGGTCTTTGGTCGATAGTTATGTGTGGTATAAGGATTTAGGTGCACCTATTAGTATTGAAGATACATTGGTCTTAATTCCACAATCAACGGGTTATATTTACTTGAAAATAACTGATAGTCTTAGTTGTACTTCAATAGACTCTGTTTTGATTTCAACAATTGAAAGTCCTATATTCAATATAGTAGGGATGTCTTCAATTTGTAGTGGAGAATATTCACAATTAAGTATTGAACCCCTTTTGTTAGACGGTTCTTATTTGTGGAATACAAGCCAAGTAGCAGATACAATTAGTGTTAATCCTTTAACAAACACTTGGTATCATGTTCAAGTTTTAAATAACAATACTAATTGCATTGGAGTTGATTCAATTGAAGTTTTTGTCAATAGTCCTGTAATTGATACTATTGACGTGGAGATTTGTTATGGAGAAGTTTATAATCAATTTGGTTTTAATGAAGATACAGCTGGTTTTTATAAACAAAGCTTTCAAACCATAAAAGGATGTGATAGTATAATTAATCTCAAC
>JBAYYI010000007.1:0-52989 GCA_041673165.1 Bacteroidales bacterium | reverse complement strand
GCCATTATCTTAGTGTTTTATATAAAAGCATAATAGAAAACCATGAGATTATAATAATAAACTGCACTCTTATAAGGTTATTGAATAAAAATAGCAAGTAATAGTGAACCAATAAGCAAGTAATGATGGATATGAAACGAAGTATAAATAAATTTATACTTGCTAATGGTGGATGTGTAATGGCATTCCACACCTACAGAATGCCATTCTACAGCTATGTAATGGCATTCTGTGGCTCTGGAATGGCATTAGAGGTTCACAAAAAGCAAGTGATTGATTCATCATTAGTTGGTAAAAATTTATTATTAGTTGGTAAATGATTCATGATTAGTTGATATAAAAAAGCAACTAAGAGCTTATTTAACTTGGAATAGAGGTAAGTTTTTAAAACTAGTAGATAAAAGAAAATAATTAAGAGCTTATTTTGCTTGGGATAGAGGTGGATTTTTAGAATTATAAAGAAAAAGGATATAAAAATAACTTGAAAAAATAAAGAGAACAATATAAAATACTATATATTAAATCTTAGTAATCAATTTATTAACCAATAAAATATTCTATTATGCCAATCACTTATAAACTATGGAAAAAGAAATTTAAAACATCCGAAAATCAAGAGGTGGAAAAGTATTTAGCTTGCAAGCATACAACATATACGGTAAGCACAAAAGAGATTGCAGAACAAATAATGAAATCTAGCACACATTCAATAGGAGATGTAACTGGCTGTATTACTGAAATTTCAGAGATGTTAAAACTCCACCTAAGTCTGGGGCATAATGTTACCTTAGATGGAATAGGTACGTTTAGTATTTCACTAACTAGTAACAAGATTGACTCAAGAAAAGACCTTTCTAAGTTAAGAGTTTGGGCAAAGAGAGTTACTTTCCGTCAAGATTCCGAACTAAAAGAAATCCTAAAAAGATTACATTTTCAATATATAAGCGGCGACCCTTTAAATAATGAGGTTGAACAAGAAGAAGATTAATTTCCTTTCTTTAAAACATTATATCTATAATCTCTTTTTTTCAATCAAGATATATTAAACTTTTGTATTTTTGCTAAATATAAAGCACTAACATAGTAATAACTGTAATAAAACATCTGATAATAAATTGTAATAGCATATCAACACTCGCATCAAAGTCAGTTATATCTTGTCTTTAACGTAGTTCCAAATAATCAATATTATTAAACATAATAAAAAAACTATGAACAAAAATTTCAACCTATTTAGATTGAATTGTATGATAGAAGATAATAAATCTAAAAACTACAATTCAATTATTGTATCATTAGTTTCCGAATTGCTATATGATAAAAACAATTCAGAGATCGACAAAAAAGATTGTTATTCTCACATCGCTCATAATTTGAAAATCAACCTTGAAAAAGATATATTCTCTAAAATAATTGATAGTAGTCCCAACTTTATTCAAACTCCAAATGTAAATGATATTGGTATCAAATTAACTGATAACAAGTATACTGAAATTGATGAAAATGTAAATAAACATTGTATAAGTAAATACATAAGTGATTTCTTATATAAAAGCAGTTTATCAGAAGATCTTAAACCTGCAATTGAATCCTTACTTTATCAGGCTATCTATGAAAACATAAACTCATTTACTGTCCAAAACATTGACTCTCTAATACCTGATAATGCAAAAAATAATTATTCTATTGAGGAAATAAAAGCTTTTAATGACTTTCTGAGTGTACCAGATAGAGAAAAAAACACTGCATTATTTAATACTTTTCTTAAAGCGGTAGAATTTGCAATTATTACTTCAGGTAAAGGTGTCAGTGAGTTCACAAAAGAAGTTTTCAAAGGAAAAGAATATATTTTAGATGCTAATATTATATTTAGACTTCTAGGTATTGGCGGTAAAGAAAGGCAAGAAAGTTTAGTGAATCTTATTGAACAATGCAATCACCAAGGAATCAGGTTTTTCTATACAAATGAATCTTATCAGGAATTTAAAAGGAAAGTTGAAGCAAGTATATTAGATATTGAAAGAGCTACAGAAAATAAATCTATTACTCTTATTGAGGAGATGTTGAAAGAAGATAGAGTAGAATTTAATCAAGGATTCATTACTCATTATGCACAATGTAAAAGTGAGAAAATTGTGCGTTCTCCCGATCAATACGAATTAATGATAATGACTAACTTTAGGTCATTATGTACAAAATATAATATAAACACACTATCATTGAACGGTAATTTGAGACCCAATGAGATTACTCTATTACAGGATGAATTGTTTGATAAAAAGAAATTAAAAAACGAATATAGTAATTATACAAAAACTGCTGCTATGGTGGATGCCATAAATGTTCTATTTGTTAAGTTTATAAGAGGACAAAATGATTATAATTATTCAGACATTAAGTCTTTTTATTTATCAACTGACAGAACTTTAAATAGAATATTAGCAGAAAAAGCAGAAGATAAAATTGTAGAAACAATATTACCGTCACAATTATTTATACTACATAACTCTCTCTCTGAAGATGATGATAATAAAGATTATGAAGAATTTACAAAGTTTTTAAAAAGAAGAACTACTGAATTTAAATTTTCTGGGGAACAAGTTTTGACATATATAGATGAAATCCGAAACTATACTACCGAACCTGAAAATATTAAAGATGTATTAAAGGCATACTCAGATAAAAAATATAATACATCCTTGTTAGATGTAGACGTAGAACCTGAATATGTCTCTATAAAAGAATTTACAAAAACATATTTTGACATGAAGCTAGAAATCGCGGAAATTGGTGATAAAAAGTATAAAAAAGCAATTGATAGTGCAATTAATGATTTTCCTGAGATCTTGAAATCAGTAAAAATGAATATGAGAATTATTGATGTTATTTTATCAATACTCCTAATACCAATTACTATATTAATTATGAAAATAATGACTAACAATATTTATATTATTGTTTTATCAACCATACTGGTGGAAATAGTTAAGTTTATTTTAAGTTCCAGGCTAAGCCTTTATTCAAATTGGACACGGAAAATTTTCATAAACAAAGTAGAACAATCGAATTATCAAAAAACATTCCAAAGTATTGACAAAGTATATATGAATAAAGCAAATGAGTATGTGGAAAATGAAATTAACATATGGAAATAGAATACCATATCAGAAAGGAAATGGCTGGTAAAATAATAACTTCTATCAATTAGCAGTCATGTATTTTCAAAAACTAAAATATATTCCCCTCCTTAAGTCTTTATGACATTATAATTATTATCTTCCAAACGAGAATATAGATAGCATTGGATTTTTGCTGATTAGAAGTTAGCTGTGTGGTATACCTAATAATAAAGCTAAATAAGATTTATAATAAAAAGAATTAAAAAGATGAAGGAGCTTTTAGATATAAGGAAACGGTTTAATAGATATGAGAAAAAGAAATTTCTTAAAATAGTTGAGGATAAGTTGACGGAGCTTGGTTATGAAACTGAGAGAAAGAAGTTTGTAAATCTATTGATATCTGAAAACTTAGAAACAAAACACGATAATCCTGAGTATATATTTATTGCACATTACGACACTGGAACTATTATTCCGTTCTGGTTGAATTGGTTAATGAAGCTTATTGGTATTAATAGGCAGATACTAATGATTGTTATTATTGTAGGATTAATCAATTTTCTAATTCCATTTATTGGGGGATATCAGCCTATTATCGCAAATGTCTTCTCGGCTATTATCTTTATCTCTTTAATTTTAGCTTTCATTCCTAATAGAAGGAACTATGATGATAATACAAGTGGCGTAATTGCTCTTTTAAATTTAGCAAAAAGGTTTAAAGAAGAGGGCTTAGATAATGCTAAATTCATATTTGTTGACAATGAAGAGTTAGGTCTCTTTGGTTCATCTGCTCATAAAAGGCATTTAGAAAAGTACAATCTTATCTCAAAAGGCTGTAAAGTTATATCAATTGACTGCGTTGGTGGTAGTGGAAAAACTCCTCTTATTATAAGGAATAGCAAGTCAGATTATGCAAGTCTCTTTCAAGACGCAATAGGAAAAGGATTTGATAAATGTGAGATGGTTAAAATGCTATTGCCTGCTTCTGATAACTACTCTTTTAAACGCTACGGTGCAATTAATATTAGCTTTGTTGATAAGACAATTATCCCAAATGGATACTATATTAAGGATATCCACTCATATAAAGACAAAAAGATTGACTTAGAAAAGATTGACAAACTATGTGATATTATTACTGAAACTATAGTAAATGCAAAGACAGAAGGGGATTAGAGATTGGCTTGTTTCTAATTTTATTCTTTTGTATGAAACTTTTGTGTATTTACTGAGTATAAATAGGTTGCAAGGTGTTTTAGTGATAGGGTTATGGGGGTAGTTCATCAAACAAAGGGTGGAATTTAAGTGCTTGTCTTATCATTTATGCTTGCAGGTTCTTAGAGCAGTATTATTAATAATAGATATCAAGATGAAAAAGCCAGCTCCAATTATTTTATATTTTCTTCTTTCTTTCCTACTCTTTCCTTTTGTTTTATTTTCTCAAAAAGATAATAGGAGATGGGAGACTTCTATCATTATTAATAATGAAAGCTTTGTGATGACAACGTTTTTAGATATTAAAAACATTAAAGAGAAGACATTATTAACTTCTCCTAAGAATGCGGATATAAGAATTTTTGGTGGGTTTAAGGCTAGAATGGGGAGGATGCTTGGGAAGAGTCCTAAGAAAGGGATTTTTATTTCTATCGATTGCATTCAAAAAGGGGATAGTCTTTATGGGGATGTTTATTCTCCTTTTTTCTCTAAGATGAAGTTTAAAGGTCTTTTAAGCAAAACTATGCTTTCTGGCGATTTAATAGTGAATGATACTACTTTGGTTGGTACTATTATGGGTAAGCCTTCTGATAAAAAGGGTTTGGATTTAAGTTATTTGCATAAAAGGATATTTGATACTATTAGAGATAATATTTATTCTAAAGATGTCCTAAACCCTAAGGAGTGGTTAGAGTTTAGCTCCGATTTAAAGAAATTATGCGCTAAGGCTAATGATGATATTGAGCTTTATATAGGTTTTACCATGCTTAGTTCTAGTCTTCCTTTTAGTCATTTGTTTTTAATGATGCAAGGTGATATGATTGAAAAAGAGAAGGATGAGGAAACAAAAGTCTTGCCTACGGTTTATTTTGAAGAAAAGGATAAGGATATAGCGTATTTAAGGATAAGTAATTTCAGCTCTTCGGAGAAAGAATTGTCTGAGGCGTTTCCAAAGATTGTTAGTAATAAGGAATATAAGTATCTAATCATTGATTTAAGGAATAATGGTGGTGGAGGAATTGAGGCTGCTAATGAATTTGGCAGGCATATAATAAATGAGCCTCTTGATATTGGTTATTTTGTTACAAATAAGTTAGATTACTCTGGTTTTAATGCTACGCAGTTTGCTCTTCTTCCTGAGGCTAAACCAAAGACTACGGAAGAGTTTATTTCTGAGCTTAAGACTGGTAAAGGAGCTAAACTTGTTTTTTATAAATCTGATTTACCTGTGTTTTCTGGCAAGATATATGTTTTAACTAATGGAGGAACAGGAAGCACATGCGAACCTATTGTTTATTTATTGAAGGAAAAGAAAATAGCAACTATTGTTGGCAAGAATACTGCTGGAGCAATGTTGAGTGGTGCCTTCTTCAATCTTGATACTAAGTATAAACTCTTCCTCCCTATTGCAGACTTCTATACTTTTGATGGGATAAGATTAGATAAGCTTGGAGTTAAACCAGATATTGAAACCCTTTCAGAGGAGGCTTTAAATAAAGCTCTTGAAATGATTAGAGAAGAGAATAAAAAATAAAGAAGCAGTACGAAATAGTGATTAAACCATATTGTACTGCTTTTTGTTTTGATATATGTTATTCTAGAACAATATTTAGAGTGTCCCAATCCTTGGATTTATTAAGTATATCCTTATAATTGCACTTGTTTTCATCTGTTATCAGTTCTCCACTTACGGTTTTGATTATTGATTGATAAGGGTATTTCTCTCCATCATTTTTCTTCCTTGTGAAGACAAAAAGATTGATTTAGAAAAGATTGATAAACTTTGTGATATTATTACTGAAACAGTAGTAAATGCAAGGGCTTAAGAGGGAACATATCACGTATTCATCTGTTTATAAAGCCTAACAATTATTTAAATATGGTTATTAATTTGTTTCCTTGATTTTAATTATTACATTTGCCAAATAGTTAACCAGTAAAAACAATTATTATGAAAAAGTTATTTCTATTTGCAGTTCTGATTATGTCAGTATCTTTTATATCTTGTGAAGATGAGAAAGATTATAATCAAGTTATACAACCTACTACTCTTCAAAGTAAAGCAATAAATAATTTAATAAATAACGAGGCTGTCTTTACATTTACGTCAAATTCTAAAATCTCAGATTGTTATGATTTATGGTTTACAATGTTTAAGGCACTTCCGAATTTGTATATGATTGCAAAGTCCAGTGAAGATCCTTTAACTTATGACTACGGTTTTAGGAGACTTAGTAATGAATTAGGCAAGAAAATAACTGAAGAACTTAAGAATGGAAACATTTCTTATGCTCCTTCATTTACAAAAGTAGATAAAGACATCTCAAATGCTTGGTTAAAAGAGGAAATAGAGAAAGGGAACTATGTTATTTTAACATATGATAAAGCAACGAAAGAACAGAAACGTATTTCTATAAGAAGAGACAAATAGAATTTCTAATCATAAAATAAAGAAGCAGTACGAAATAGTAGTTAAACTATATTGTACTGCTTTTTGTTTATAGAATCTTGCCAAATGAAAGCTTTTCTAATTTATAATGATTAAAGGTATAAAATGAACCAATTAATAAGAATAAAACTAGACCATAGGCATAATAATGACTGTAAATATTACTATAATTACTAGGGCTACTAATAACATTGTATTTAAATAATAATATGACAATCAAATAAAGAAATATATAAGCAATAAGAACATAACCTAATAATTTGCGTGCTTTCTTATTCTTATTATATAAAGTCTTCTTTGCTTCTATGTCCATTCCTATAGTCTTTTTCTTGATATAGACTGAGGAAAGAAAATATGCAAGAACAATAGATATGAAAAAAGCAATCAGCAAGATATATGAAGCGTCCATAATCAATAGTTTTATTAAATTTAATTCTGCAAATGTAATATATTATTCTACCAAACTATTCTTGTGCCACAGTTTGGGTTGCCTAATTGACCTGCTTCGGTGATAATGCATTCTTTTCCGCCGTTCTTAACGAAATGAAGTGCGGCACGTATCTTTGGAGCCATTGAACCTTCGGCAAATTGTCCTTGTGTTAGTAGGTCTTCTGCTTGTTTTATGGTTAGGACGTCAAGGGCAAGTTCGCCTGGTTGACGGAAGTTGATATATACTTTTGGAACATCGGTTAGGATATAGAACTCATCTGCTCCTATCTCAACTGCAACAAGTGATGATGCAAGGTCTTTGTCTATAACTGCTTCAACTCCTCTTATTCCATTATCTTCAATAACTGGGATGCCACCTCCTCCAACTGTTACTACTACATTTCCTTCAAGTGCCAATGTCTTTACTAAGTCTATATTAATTATCTTTATTGGCTTTGGTGATGCAACTACTTTTCTATACTTATCGCTCTTTGAATCCTTAGCGTAAGTTGCTCCTGTTTCTTGTGCAAATGCTTCTGCTTCTTCTTTTGAATAATAAGGTCCTACTGGTTTTACTGGGTTTTGGAAGGCTGGGTCTGTTTTATCTACAACAACTTGTGTTAGTAGGGTTAGAACTCCTCTTGACATTCCTTCTCTTGCAAAAACATTTCTAAATCCTTGTTCTATTAAGTAACCGATTGAACCTTGAGTTTCTGCAACACAAAAGTCCATTGGCATTGCTTCTATATTGAATTTCTTCTTACCTGCTTCGTGTTGAAGAAGTACATTTCCTACTTGGGGTCCATTACCATGTCCTATTACTATATTATAGTCTTGCTTTAAGAGGTTGGTTAAGCTGTCGCAAGTTTCTGTTACATTCTTTATCTGATCTTGATATGTTCCTCTTTGTCCATTTTTCAAAAGGGCGTTACCTCCAAAGGCAATTACGGCTAATTTCTTCATTCTTTATCTTATTACTTTTTAATTGTTTTTTGATATTAAGTCGCAAAGATATAAAAAGAATTTAAAGCTATGGCGTTTGATATAAAATAAAATCACCGATATATCGTTTTGATTAGTCTAAGAGCATTGTTAATGAAAAAAAACTTTAGTTTCCACTTCGACATTCTAACTCTCCTTGTTTGCATTGCGGGCATTGTTCTTTCAAGATTCCTTATGAACTTTGGCTTGGGAATGCTTGTGTTTAGACTTTTCTTTGTTGGCTCATGGAAAGAGAAGTTTGAGAATATAAAAAGCCAGAAAGCTATACTTATTACTATACTTAGTTTCTTCTTCCTGCATTTGCTTGGACTGATTTGGACTGATAACATAAGGTTTGGCTTAGATGAAATTGTCAGAAAGATTGCTTTTCTTATTATTCCTATTACCATACTTGCAATATCTCCACTAAAAAAACAAACTCTTAAATATTTGTTTTGGGGTTTCCTGCTGACAATCTTTGTTGGGACTATTTGGGGTTCTATTGTTTATTTCTCAAACCCCTATGCTGACCCCAGAAATCTAATACTCTCAACCTCACATATTAGATTCTCATTAAACATTACGCTAGCAATACTAATTCTTGTTAAGATAATGGTGGTTGATAGGAAGAGGATTAAACCTATTTTCAGAATACTATCTTATGTTCTTAGTCTTTGGTTTTTGTTTTATCTTTTCCTAACCCAAGCTCTTACTGGCATAGTTATTCTTAGCATATTCCTATTCTTTTATATCCCTTATTATTCCATTAAGAACAAGAGAAGGAAGTCAACAATCCTAATTTTCACAATATATATTATTACTATTGTTTCTTCACTCATTTGGGTAAATAAGGAATACAATTTCTACTTCACGCCTAATAAGATATACGAAGATAAGCTTGTGGAAAAGACTCCTGATGGTGGAAGATATATTCATTTTTCGGAGAATAAGCATATTGAGAATGGCAATTACCTATACTTATATTTCTGTCAGGATGAGATAAGCCAAGGTTGGGAAAAAAGGACAGGACTCGATCCTACGCAATATATGGATGCTATTATTAGGTATATGAATTCTATCTCGCCTTATAAGGATGGCAAGAGGTTTAGGGAACTTACTGATAATGATATTGAGAATATTAAAAATCAAATAGGCAATAAGGTTTATACCGAAAAGCTATCTCTCAGACCAAGACTCTATAGTATTTTCTTGCAAATTAACTCCTATAAGGTCAGTGGTAGTGTTAGGGGCTCTTCTGAACTTCAACGGCTTGAGCTATGGAAGAATTCCTTATCACTAATGAATGATAATTTCTTTATCGGCACAGGAACAGGTGATATTGCAGATGATTTTTCAGCTAAGCTATGCGAAAGGAAATCTGACTTATGCGACTCATCTCTTAAAGCTCATAACCAGTACTTGTATATCTTTGCAAGCTTTGGCGTCCTTGGGTTCTTATTATTTCTTATCTTCTTATTCTATCCTCCTTTTAAGTTAGGCTTATTCTCAAGTTACATTTACTTTGTCTTCTTCTATATCATAGCAATATCAATGCTTACCGAAGACACCTTAGATAATTTAGCAGGGATTATGTTCTTCATCTTCATTAATTCAATCCTGCTTTTCAATTCCAAAACAATCAAAGACTTTATTCCAAAAAGGAGTTTGCGTTAGATAGATTTTGATATTAGAAACATTATTCTATCTTTGCACTTACAAAACAATTAAATAATCTTTCATTATGAGAAGAATTATTATCATACTTGTATTATGTATTAGCTCAAGCTTAATTGCATATTCCCAACAAGACTCAATTTACAGAGATGTTTCAGAGTTAAAAAATAATATTATAAAGATTAAACCCTCAAGCTTTGTCTTTGGTTATACACAAATAACTTACGAAAGAAACCTTTCCCCAAGAAGAAGTTTTGAAATAGGCTTAGGAATTATTGGATTGGGTTATGATGCTCTTGCAGAAAGAGACCCTAAGGGCTTTGCAGTACGTGGAGGTTATAAGTTTTATTTCGGCAAAAGAGAAGTCAAACACTCTTTTATGAAAGGAGTATATCTAATGCCTGAACTTGCATTTACAATGTATGATAAAAATGTAAGAGTTGAAAGTGATTGGGATATATTTCATGGTATCATTAAGTCATCACATTCTGTTATCCTTGATGAAGATGGAAAACCAATTTATGATAGATATAGGAAGTACTACTTAGCTGCAATTGCAAACGTTGGATACCAGTGGAATATTCACAGATTTGTAATAGATTGGAATATAGGCGTAGGTCTTGGATATTACAATAAAACAAGGTCTTATACAGGTTTTATTGGTGATTTTGGAGATAATCAACATCATTTTGGATTCCGAGGAGGAAATGATGGAGAGACTTATGGAGTATTCAACCTTAATCTTAAGATAGGTTATATGTTTTAATTTGTTTTGCGTACTTTTGCAAAATGAATTACGAGTACTTTATTGCTAAACGCCTTGCAAAGAAAAGCGGGAAATCCTTTTCTCGTCCAATAATAATTATTGCGACCCTAAGCATAACTCTTGGCATTGCAGTAATGATACTCTCAATCTCTGTCCTACAAGGCTTCAAGACCCAGATAAAAGAAAAGATAATTGGCTTTGGTTCCCATATTCAAATCGTCCCTTATAATATTAGGTATTCCAATGACCCAAAAGGAATGGTATTCTCCGATGATGAGAAAAAGAAGATAATCAATATTGAAAATGTTAAGTCTATGCATCCTTTTGTTTCAAAGGGTGGAGTTATTAAAACTAAGACTGACTTTCAGGGAATAATGCTTAAGGGGATTGATAAAGACTATGATAGCAATTTCTTTCATCACTACCTTAAGAGTGGAAGGTTTCTCAATACCTCAATTGCAAGCAATGAAGCAATTATCTCAAAGACAATAGCCAATAAACTTAGTCTTGATTTGAATGATAAGCTTAGGGTTTATTTTTACCAAGATAATAATTACAGGGCAAGAGCTTTCAATGTGGTTGGTATTTATGAGACGGGATTAGGTGATTATGATGAAAAGGTAGTAGTTTGTGATATCGGGCAGGTTCAAAGCCTAAATGGTTGGCAAGCAAATGAGGTTGAGGGTTATGAGGTATTGCTTAAAAACTTCTCCTCTATTGACAAGACAGCTGATGAAATATATAATACCTTAGGGCAAGACAAGACCATACAAACAATAGACGAAATTGAGCCAAGCCTATTCTCTTGGCTGGGTTTATTAGATAGCAATGTCTTAGTTATTTTAGTTATCATGATGCTTGTTTCCATAGTAACAATAACCTCAACCCTACTAATTATTATCTTCGAGAAAACAAATACAATAGGCATACTCAAAGGTCTTGGAGCAACAAATAGAAGCATTTCAAAGATTTTCCTCTATAATGCAAGCTATATAATCCTTAGAGGTTTAGTTTTCGGAAACGCACTTGCACTTAGCTTAGGCTTTTTGCAATATAAATTCCATATCCTCAAACTCGACCAAGACTCTTACTTCCTAACCTCAGTCCCAATTGAGATTTCAGCTGTTCAAATCATAATGGTAAATCTTGTAACCATAACAATCTGCCTTATTGCCCTACTCTTACCAGCAAGAAGCATTAGCAAGATAGACCCAATCAAAAGCATACGTTTCGATTAAGCCCAATCAAAAACACCAAACCTCACAATAATTTACCCAAACGCCATAATAATTTTCTAAAACGCCACTTTAAGAAATTAGAACGGCGTAATAATTTTGTGAATCTTTGTTTTTATGAGCGTATGTTGGCAAGGGAGCAGTCTTCCCTTGGCAAGGGAGCAGTTCTTTGTTGGCAAGGGAGAGGCTCTCTGTTGGCAAGGGAGCTTCATGATATGCCTATTATAATTTATTATTATGCGATAACAATAGTTTAAGTCGCTGATTAGCAAATTTCAAGAGGGGAAAAAGAAAACGCCTACACTAATTAAAGTATAGGCGTTTAAATAATCTGAAGTTTTTCTCTAAATTTTAAGCTCTTAGTTCTTCACTTTTAGCTCTTAGTTTTTACCTTTTAGCTCTTATAAAGTATATCCTTACCTATTGTTCCAATAAGGGTTTCAAAGTATGTTGGAGTTTTGTAGTATGCTATCCTGTTTTCTATTTCTGATAAGCCTTCAACTAAGGTTTCTTTCTTATCTGGAGATATGTTTATGGCTTTTGAAATAAAGTTTGTGTAGTAATCTCTATGTCTTTCCCATAGTGCTATGTCGTAATCTTGCTTTGCTTTAAGTCTTGCCTTATACCAATCACTTTTTAGGGCATATTCTTGGGTGAATAGTTCTCTTATTTCCGGAGAATCTATGGTCTTACCTTCGTAATGTCCATCAACCATAATATGAAGTAGGGCTTTTAGAGGTGGTATTGCCATTGAAACAGATCCATCATCGAAGTAGTTCTTAGCTACTCTTGCTTGGTTTTCTGCAATGTTATTTACACCGTCAACAAACTCATCCATACTTTGTAGTTCTGGTTGGAGCATATCGTCTTCAAAGACAACATTAGGGTTTTCAAATACTCTGCCGAAATAATGGTTGACAAAGTGTTTTGTTATTCTGTATCCAAGAACTGATGCCTTAACAAGCTTGCCATTATATTCAAAGTCGTTAAGTTTTTCAAGGCTTCCCTCTTCAATCATTAGCTTAGGGTCAATTTCTTTTGGAAGAAGTCTTGACCATAGTTCAGGGATTAGAAGACTTATGTCGTGGGATATCTTATATCTCTTACCGATATGTCCTGCAGGAGTGGTGAAACCATTATAGCCTGTTAGGATAAATGATAGCATTGCATTGTTTAGGTCTGTTGTTGCACAAAGAGCGTTAAATGGAGACTTGGTTAATGCTCCTTCGCTTCCTGCTCCTGTTGTTGAAGGGGACTTTCCTGTTAAGCTACAGATTGCATCCATAAATAGTTCTGGTAGTTCTTGGTAGTGGACTGGGTTATAAACGGCTAATGGCCTTACTCCTTCTGATGCAGGGTTGTTTCTTCTTCCTGGAAGGACTGAATTAACTGGCAAATATAGGTGTTCGTGTGGTTTAATCTTCCTTGAAAGTCTTAGACCCATCTCTGCAACGTATTTTTCCATTGGATAAACTAAGTCGTCACGTGTTTGAAGATAGCGAACATTGGCTGTTGGTTTACCATTTACTATGCGTGGATGTGCAGATGAAACAAAATAAAGGCTATCCTTCTTCTGAGCCACTTCTTCTATCATTTCTCTCATTGGGTCTGTGAAGTAGTCAAAGTTTATTACATCTTCAACCATTTCTTGTGCGTCTTCGATTGTTAGGGGTTCAAAGTTTGAGATAAAAGTGTTTGGTGAGGATAGGTCTTGTTCTGCTTTCTTGTCGTAGCCTCTTAGAACTGCATCATCTGGACGTTGGAAAAAACGATATTCACAGTTTTCTGTTATCTTAACACTTAAACTGTCTTCTGCTCTTCCTATCTTTGAAAGTAGTTTTGTTGGTATAACTGTTGAGGCTGTTATATCGTCTTCCATTTGGAGTTTGTCTGCTTGAACAAAGTCTTGACGAAGTTTAAATGTTCTCCACTTTCCGTTTTCTTGGAATCCTATTCTAAGGTAGCGTGCAAAGACTTTCTTGTCTTCAAACTTAAGTTCATTTCCATTAGACCCATTAAGGATATCTACGCTAAAGTGTTTTTTCCAATCCTCTTTCCACTCTTCTCTATAAAACCTCTTAACGATAAATGCTATCCCTTTAACATATTGAGGGATGCTTAGAATCCATCTGTTATATTCTTCAGTGTAGAGAGAGGAAGCATTTAGGAGTTTAATAACTGAACCCATTGAACGGTTAGCACTAAGGAATGTTCTTGAGAATGGGATTGGTGAGTCTATGCCTTTGAACCTTGTTGAGTAGTCGTAGTTAATTATTGAATCTATCTTCTTGATGTCGTTGTCGAAATCATTAACAAAGAAAGAACCTATTATGATTGCGTCTTGAATTGACTTAGATATCTCGCTCTTTCCCCCACCTGACACTGTGCAAGGCTTGTGACAGAATGTTCCTTCTCCATAAACTTCAATTAGACGATAGTTTACAGCACCTGAGTATTTCTCCATCCTAAACTTAGAACCGTTTGGAAGAATATATACTTTGTTTGGAAGTAGCTTTATCTTTTGTTTACCCTTAGCTGTTTCCCAAGTTATGGATTGGGTTTGAATGCTAAACTCAACGTTTTCTGGTAGGTAGTATATATTATTATAGAGTTTGTCAATTCCATAGCCTTTTTCAAAGAAGTCAATCCTGTCTGAGTGATTATCGATAACCTCTTGGAAAATTGCTCTTATCTTATTTGGTTTTGCAATATAGGAATCTCCTTGATTATATGCAGGGAAAACTAATGCTCCTCCTGCATGCTCTTCTTCCGAATTGCCATAAAGGTTGGAGGAATAGCTTATCATTGTTTTTATTTCTTTCTTTGAATAGCCAAAATAATTATCAGAAATTACAGATACCATTATTCCTTCATCTGTCCTAACTGTTAGTTTGAAGGATTGACCATCATTGTATAGCTCATCTTCTTTAGCCCAGCACATTCCGTCTTTCTTCTGACGCTCTGTTGCATTGGAGATATTTGGAAGACCAACCTCTTTTTTGGTTAGCTTTGTTAGCTGAGGTGCTAATACAATACAGCCTGTATGTCCTGTCCAATGCAAGTAATCTAAGGCTGCATCGTTTTCTGGATGGTAAGGACTGCCCGCATTTCCAAATATACTTTCAACAAAATCAAGGCTACTAACAAGACTGCCAGGAGCAAAGAATCTCACCTCCATTGACTTTCTTTCGTTTATTCCTTTAACTTGTGGAGAAACTATTGGACGAAGAAGAATTGAAGTAAAGGTTTTTGCTTGTTTTACTTGATTTGACATATAAGGCAGACTTAATATATCTCCTTGTTCAGAGAAAGCTTTACCTATAATGTATTTTGCAGCATTCTTAGGCACTGCTTTCTTGTCTGCAGGTATTGGAAGTCCTCCCTCTGTAATGTGAAATACTCCCTTTGTTGTTCTTCTATCCTTTGCTGGATTATGAAGTACTCCTTGTTTAACTCTATATGAGGATATGTAATCTGAAACATACTTCTCTCCCTTGCTTGGCAGGGACAATTCTCTTGCCACTCCATAACTATCTAAAGAGAATGTGTTATTCGGGATTTTAATCTCTTCTACGCCCTCGACCCCTTCAAAGTAAGAATTAAGGAATGTCTGAATTCTTTCATCAGCCGGACATAATCCTGTTGCAAAGAATTCTTCTCTTTTCTTGTAGTTTGCAATTAACCCCTTAATGATTTCTATAAACTCTTCGTTTCTTTCATCCTTTTCTGTTTCTTCAACCGAAGGGAGGTTAAGAGCCATTAGTCTTAGGTTAATGTATTTGTGAATTAAATCTATCTTTAATTGGGGGTTTTCATTTTTATCTATCCCTAAACTTTTGAGTAATGCTTCCATATTTTTTATTTGTTTTCCTTTTAAAATCAAACAATAAAAAAGCCCCATATCGAAATATGGGACTATCTTTGTTTGAAAAGATATCTATTTTTTATCTTTGTGTTTCTCTATCTGAACTTTTAGGGCGTCAATACCTTCAGAGATGCATTCCTCAAAACTATCACCTTGTTTTGAAACAAACAAATCATATCCCTTAACTAAAATTCTAATATCAGCAACTTTGTTGTTTTCAGAAGATGGCTTAGTCACCTTAAGAGTTACTTCAGCACCCATTGCATCGGGAGCAAGTTTTCCAAGTTTAGATACTTTTTCATTGATGAATTCTTCTAATTTCTCAGCTAAAGTAAACTGTACTGCGTTAATGGTAATGTTCATATAAACCTCCTTTTTAATTTATTTATTTTAGCAAAACCTGTTTGCCTAATTCATTTATTATTATTCCCCTCTTGGGTGTGTTTTCTTATAAACGCTTTTTAGCTTCTCAATAGTATTGTGAGTGTAAATTTGTGTTGCTTCTAATGATGCATGCCCAAGTAAGTCTTTCACATTCATTATATCTGCCCCTTCATTTAATAGGTGAGTTGCAAAGGTATGTCGTAAAACATGGGGTGATTTCCTTTCTACCTGAGAGGATGAAAGAGATTTCTCTACAATTTTATTGAATTGATATATTGAAAGGGGAGAATTATCTTTGCTGACTAATAGTGTTTTCTCTCCTTGTCCAATAATCTGCTTTTGTTCCATATAGTCATTTAGTAAATCTATTATTTGTTTATGTATTGGCACTATTCTCTCTTTCCTTCGTTTGCCATATATCCTTACCTCTTGCTTTCCGTAGTCAAAGTCTTTTTCTTCTAAGTTAAGGATTTCAGACTTTCTCATCCCTGTTGCATAAAGGAGTTCTATAATTAACTTATCTCTTATTCCTTCAAAGTCTTTCTCGTATTCCATATTAATAATACGGCTCATATCTTCCTCCATAAGGAAAACAGGATTGCGAGATGAGGTTTTAACTGGGAGTATTTTAAGAAGAGGATTAGCTTCAAGCTCCTGCATCTTTATAAGGAAACGAAAATAAGATCTTAGTGAAGATATCTTGCGATTGATAGAGCGATTAGTATTGTTATTTTCACTTAAATGCATTATCCAATCTCTAATCATTGGGGAAGAAACATCTTTTGCGTCTTCTTTTTCAAATATTTTTAGAATGAAATCTTCAAATTGCTTTAAATCGATACTGTAAGCAGTTATGGTATGCTCTGAATAATGCTTTTCTGTCAGTAAGTAATTGATATAATTATCGAATTTCATGTACCAAATATACAACAAAAAAGGTCTAGAAACAAGTTTCCAGACCTTTTTATTATATGATCAAATGATAGCTTATTGATTCAAAGCGTCTTGTTGAAGCTTTTGAATGTAAATAGCCTTCATTCTACGTTCTCTATTTATTACAGAAGGTTTGTCAAATTGTTTTCTTCGGCGTAATTCTTTCACCACACCTGTCTTTTCAAACTTTCTCTTCATTTTCTTAAGAGCTCTTTCAATATTTTCACCTTCTTTAATAGGAACTACAATCATAATAAATACCTCTTTCTTTTAAATTATTAATTATCTTTTTTTGAGTTTGCAAACATACAACTTAATTCTCAATTGCCCAACTTTTCTTGCAATAATTCACTTATCCACTGAGGGCAACGCATTGGGCGACGCGTATCAGAGTCAATAAAAGCAAGCACATTATAACCTTCTGCTAATATGGTTTCTTTACCGTCTTCTTCTTTTCTAATTATAATATATTTGAAGCAAAATCGAACTGAGGGAACCTTTTCAATGATAGTTCTGATTGTAATTACATCATCGTAGTAGGATGGTGAAACATATTTGCAGTACTGCTCAACAAGTGGCATCATAACGCCCCTATCTTCCATTTCTTTATATGCAATGCCTAAATGTCTTAGGGTTTCGGTACGTCCTTTTTCAAAAAACCAAAAGTAAATACTATTATGTACAATCCCCATCTTGTCGGTTTCCACATAATCAACCCTTTTGTTAAAATCAAATGAGTAACTCATTATTCACAATGTTTTAAATTAAAAATGCTGTCTTCAAATAAATGTTGAGGACAGCATCTTAAAAATTAGAAACTGAAAGAAATTAGAACTTGATTATTCCTTTTTCAATTGAATTTTCTAAACAAGCCATTACGCCTTTTTTGTTAATTGTTCTCATTCCTGCTGCAGAAACTTTTAAAGTTATCCACATGTTTTCTTCTGGTATAAAGAACTTCTTAGTTTGAAGATTTGGATAAAACTTTCTCTTAGTCTTTATATTAGAATGAGAAACTTTATGTCCTGACATTACCTTTTTTCCTGTTATTTCACAAATCTTAGACATGGCTATTTATATTTTTTATTAGATATTCTTTTTTAAACGGAGTGCAAAATTCCGAAATTTTCTTCTAACTACCAAATATTTGAGGAAAAATATTAATTTTGTACTCTATTAGACCCATTAAAAATTAAGATTTATGAAAAAGTCAAGATTATTATTAATCCTTTCCCTATTAGTATTCGTTTTTTCTTGCAAAGAAGAAGAGTCTCTTACTAATAAGCCAGGCACCTATTCTTCAAAAGATATTTTCGTAATTGAACAAGGTGTTTCCTCTGCAGAAATGGTAATTTCCAATATCACCCACCTTATCCAACTAGCAATTGATGACGAGCAAGTATTATATAATAATGGAATTGTTTATCCAATTATTACAAAAGAAAAAGAGAATGAAAGTCAAATAAGCCCTTATCCAATGATTTTAACCATCGATTTTGGCACCGATACAACGCAAGGATATGATAATAGATATAGGTGTGGAAAAATTATTGCTAATATTTCATCCCACTGGAAGGATTCTTTATCTCTAATTGATGCAGATGTTCAAAACTATTATATGGCAACACACTCACCAAACGAAACAAATGTAGAGAACCAGGTCATTGTGACAGGGTGCAATTCTAACCTGAGATTAAAAATTAGGAACGTGGGAGAAAAATCTTGTTTTGATTTTAACACTTATCCAACCCAGCAAATAATAACCGATTCTGCTCATTTCTCAACCCCATTAGGAGATATAACATTATCAACTCGAAGATTAACCTATTATTACGGTGGATTTGACACACCAGACTACAAAGACGACAAAACCTATAATACATTATTTAGCGGTGGGACTGCATCGGATAAAAAGGATGATAATTGGCATTGGTATTCGGAAATGGTTGGACAAACAAATGAGGGATTAGAGTATTTTGCATATAATAGGAACTGCTTTTGGTTAGTTTCTGGCAACCTTAAACTAAACTATACAGATATAAAAACACAAAGGAAAAGGACTAAGATAATAGATTTTGGTAGGTTTGACCAAACAAACTGTGACAATATAGCTTCTTATTTGACTAATGGACTAAACATAGTTTTTAATTTACCATAAGAAAATTGTAAATCAAATCATTAGAATTATAAAACAAAGCTTTAATTGAGTAAGGTGGCAGGTTACTATAAGTAAGGTGGCAGGTTACTCGAGTAAGGTGGCGGGTTAGTGGTAATAAGGTGGCACCTTAGAGAAATAAAACAAAGGATTAGAAAATTAAAGCTTTGTTTTAAATAATTTATTCTTTGATTTAATAACTTCGATAATAGTTTTAATCGTTTAGAATATAATTAAATTCAAATTCTTTAAGGGCTGGGTCTTCTTGATAAGAAACAAATCGAAATCGGGCTTGAATAGAAGTCCTGTTGGAACCGTTATAGCCTATTGCATGATTCTTACTCTTTGGGTTTGTTGTTATTGTGAGGTGCTTATTCTTATCTTTCGGTATCTGGTCTAATTCTTCATTCCATATTTGAGTTAAGACAAGTTCCCTAAAAGAAACATGGAATGCTCCTGCAATTAGTTCCGTTTTATTTATCAAACTTTCTGATGGGTGGAGTCCTACTCTAAGGATTTTTACATTATTATTATAGAATATCTTGTATATCTTAGCAGCCCAAATTACAGCATCCTCTATACCTAATGGAGTATATTCTCCTTTCCTATAAAGGTTTGCTAATTCTGTGTTTTCAATAACAAGGGTTGGATAAATTCTTGTTGATTTTGCTCCTAAAGCTACTATTTTTTCTGCACTAAGGATGCTCTTTTCAATACTATCTTTAGGCAGGCCTATCATCATTTGCAAGCCTAAATCAAAGCCCTTCTCTATAATTAGTTTTGATGCATTTTCAACATCTTCCACCCTATGACCTCTTTGGGCATAATCAAGGACATCTTGGCAAAGAGACTGAGCTCCTAATTCAATTGTCTTAACATTATAATCTTTTAGAGTTTGAAGAATGTTTTCATTTATGTAATCGGGGCGAGTAGATAGGCGAATACTTTCAATTTCTCCTGACTTGATATAGGGCTGGATGATTTCTAAATACTCTATCTGCTTATGAGTTTCTATTCCTGTAAAGCTACCACCAAAGAATGCTAATTCAACCTGGCAAGGATGTTTAAAGGTTGATAGATGAGAGTTTATCTTTTCTATTATCTCTTCTTTCTCCGGCTGATTGATTTGTCCTGATATATATCTTTGATTGCAATATATACATCTGTTAGGGCAAGCAAGCTCTGGAATAAAAATTGGAATAATATAATGTTTCATTCTATCTCTAATTAAAAAAAACGACGCTTTAGTATTCAAAACGTCGTTTCTGGGTTTCAAGAAATCTTATCGTTATTTCTTTTTGTTTTTCTTCTTTCCTTTTGATGGGTTTTCATCTTCATAGTAACCATATCCGTAACCACCAGAGCCGTATCCATAACCGCCATAGCCGTATGATCCATAACCACCATATCCACCATAACCATAACGACTACCTGAATTAGAAATATCATTAAAGATGAAACTAAATTTAACCTTATCTCTATTCTCAAAATCGCCTATTGTTGATGCAAAGATGTTTTTATTGGTTTGACCTGCACGAACAACAATAATATTAATATCAGATTCTTTCGTTAGAGCAACAGCATCAGTAATAAGAGATATTGGCGGAGTATCGAAGATTATTGCATCATATCTCTTTCTTAACTCTTTAACAAGTTCTGAGTTTTCTTCTGAGTCAATTAATTCAGATGGGTTAGGTGGAATTGGGCCAGAAGCAATAATATCTAAATTATTAAATTCTGTATGTTGAATTACCTCATCAAGACTATGTTTCCCTATTAGATAAGTTGATAGACCTGCGTTATTCTTTAAATTAAAGAATTGATGAAGTTTAGGTTTACGTAAATCGTACCCTATAATTATTGTTTTATGTCCTGATAAAGAAATAACAGATGCAAGGTTCATTGAGATAAAACTCTTTCCATCACTTGGCATTGCAGATGAGACCAAGATAACTTGATTGCTTCCCTTTCCTACAATATATTTTATATTTGTTCTAACTGATCTAAAGCTTTCGGTAATTTGAGACTTAGGTTTAGCAAAAACAACTAACTTACTTTCATTTTCAGGTATGCTTGGGATATAACCAATGATTGGAGACTTAGATATCTTTTCAATATCAGCCTTAGATTCTATTAGATTATTCAATTGGAAACGAATAAAGATATATAGGGCTGGAGCAAGAAGCCCAAGCAGGATTGCAATCATTAGGTTTAATGCAGTCTTAGGATAGACCTTAAGAGCAACTCTTGCTTCATCAACAATCTTATGATCAGGAAGGGCAGAGTTTCTTGCTATTTCAGCCTCAGCTCTTTTCTGATAAAGGAAGGTGTATATCTCGTCATTAAACTTAAACTGTCTTTCAATATTGATTAAGTTTCTTTGAGTTGAAGGAAGTTTATTCAATTCAGTGTTGAAGATGTTTAGCTGACGAGTTGTTTCATTGCTTGCAAGCGTAGATACCTTTTTTAAACTTCTAATATTCTCCTCAATTTGATTTTTCAAACTGTTTATTTCTGCATTTATCTTTTGGTACTGAACATTCTTAGGAGTAGTTGTTAAGGCCATAGATTTCTTCAAAGTTAATCTTGTGGCTAATTCCTTAACTAAATTATTAAGAAGAGGGTCTTCAATTCCCATAACAGCAGGCGCAACAACTCCATCATCCATATCTGCCATACTTATGTATTTTGCAAGATAGTCATAGTATTGAGTTCTTGCATATTCTTCTGCACGTCTTGATTCTAATTGATTTGCTTTGTCAAATAAGAATTTCGCATCTCCACCTAAGTCTATTGAATTGTTTTTAATCTGGAACTCTTCTCTCTTAATTTCAGCAATAGAAAGCGAGTCTGCAATATTACTAATCTGAGCATCAACGAACTTAATAGTGCTTGTGTTCATATAGTTCTTTTCCTCAAAAGTTAAGTCTATATAAATCTTACAAAGCATATTAATGTAGTCAATAGCTTTTTTCTGATTTGGATACTTAAAGGCAATATTTATTATCGTTGACTCTTTGTTGATAAGATCTATTTGTGTGGAATGAAAATCTTTTGCAATTGCATCTAAGTCATTAATGATAAAATAATAATCGAAATTAGTGAACACAGGATTAAAATCAATTTCATCCCTCATAAGTATCCTAAATTTCATACCATCATTCTCATACCACTGACCAACTGAAAGGATTACTTCTTTTTTCGGAAAGCTTATCTTAGTTTCTAATAATAAATCTTGACCATAATCATACTGATGCCCATTCTCTTTTGAGTCATAGGAAACCTTAAACTTATCCTTTGAAAGAAGTTCAACTTTAATTGGATGATCAACTATTTGAAGTTTAAACAAATCTAACTCAACCACAAAAGGAGAGTCTTTATATACCTCTATCTTTTGAAAATTCGTTTTTTGGTAGTAGTTAACATATAAATCTAAGGCTTTGATGGCTCTCTTAGTCATCGTATAAGATTGAATTTGACCTATCTCATTTTGAAAATTTGATTTATTACCTCCAAAGCTATTATCAAGCATTGAAAGCTGAGAAAGGGTATTCTCGTTATTCTTAATAAGGATTGTTGCCTTAGCTTGATATTGAGGAGTTGAAAACTTACTTATTGTAAAGAAAATCAAAATCGAAACTACTATACAAATTATAAAGTAATGCCAGTTATTAAGCATTACAAATAATAATTCTTTTAAGTTAATTGAAGATTCTTCCTCAATATTCTGATTGTTATTATGGTTGTTATTAACTTCTGCCATGAATGATTATTTTTTTAATGCGAATACTAATGTTACAATTGTAGCAATTAAAGAAAGTGAAGAGGTTATTGTGCTAAGAGGTTGGCTAAAATAGCTTAAACTCTTAGTTACTTTATTACTTCTAACATAAACTATATCTCCTGGTTGAAGGTAGTAAGCTGGGTTTTTCAATATATCAGCATCTCTTAGATCAACTATAATTACCTCATCATAAGAAGATTTCTTCCTAATGATTTTAACTTCTTGTCTATTTCCGTAATAACTTAAATCTCCTGCAGCTGCAACAACATCAAAAATACTAACATTGTCCTGGTAGAAGGTATAAGTTCCTGGGCGATTAACATCTCCAAGAATAGAAATCTTAAAACTAACCATCTTACAGATAACAACAGGGTCAACTATCCATTCAGCAACCTTTTTTTCTATCTTATTTCTTGCCTCTTCAATAGAAAGACCTTTCAAGCTAATCTTTCCCACAACAGGAAGATTAATCTCTCCGTGCCTATCAATAACATAACTATTTAGGTAAATGCCACTTTCGTTTTGAGTTGCATAACGAGCCTCTTGATCTGAGAAAAGCTTATTACTCTCAGCATCAACTGAAGATTTGATTGTTATATATAAAACATCTCTCTGCTCTAAAAGATAGTTTGGAGAGTAGTTTTCCTGACCCTTTGGATAGGTATATTTATAGTGTGCTATTGTATCTGAGCCTTCTTTTTGTTGAAAATACATCAAGTTCTTTTGAGGGGTACAAGAAGAAAGGAATAAGATTATTACGCCAAAGAAAAGTAGTATATTATTGCGTTTACTAAAGATTCTCATATGAATTGTATTGATTATTATTTGATGCAAAAGTAATTATAAATTATTAGACAGAAAAATATTATTAACTTATTCTCTCTCCAATTAAAGTTCCAGAAGTGCAATCCTTAATCCTCACTCTAATATATTGCCCTAATTTCAAATCTTCCTTACTGACAATCACAACCTTATTTTGAGAGGTACGTCCAAAGAGCTCTTCCTTGTTCTTCTTTGACCTTCCCTCAATAAGAACCTCATATTCCATACCTAAATCTCTCTTATTACTTTGTAAAGAAAGCTCTCTTTGTTTGACAATTATCTCATCCAAACGGCGAGACTTTTCTTCCTGAGGAATGTCATCAACAAATTTCTTTTCAGCTATTGTATTTGGTCTTTGGGAATAATTATACATAAAAGCATAGTCATAACCCACATAATCCATCATCGAAAGGGTTTCTTTGTGGTCATCAATTGTTTCTCCACAAAAGCCAGTTATTATATCAGTGCTTATTGCTGCATCAGGGATATAAGCCCTTATCATTTCAATTTTCTTAATATAATCCTCCCTTGTGTATTTCCTATTCATCTTTTTCAGCATATTGCTACTGCCTGACTGAATTGGAAGGTGTATATAATTACAGATATTATCGTATTTAGCAATGATTTTTATTAGCTCCTCAGATATATCCTTAGGGTGAGAGGTTGAAAAACGCACTCTTAGAAGTGGAGATATTTTAGCCACCATCTCCATTAATTGAGCAAAACTAATATCCTCTCCTTCTTCAAAATGATATGAATTAACGTTCTGACCAAGAAGAGTAATCTCTCTATAACCTTTGCTAAATAAGTCTTTCGCCTCTTCTAAGATTGTTCTATAATCCCTACTCCTTTCCTTACCCCTTGTGTATGGGACAACGCAGTAGGAACAGAAGTTTTCACAGCCCCTCATTATTGAAATAAAAGCACTTATCCCATTTGTATCAATACGAACAGGCACTATTTCAGAGTAAGTTTCTTCTTCCGACAAAAGAACATTAGCAGCCTTAACGCCAGAGTCAACCTCATCCAAGAGATGTGGGATATCGCGGTAAGCATCTGGGCCAACAACAATATCAAGTAGCTTATTCTCAACAAATAAATCATCTTTCATCCTCTCAGCCATACAACCCAAAACCCCAATCTTAACCCATGGCTTCTTCATCTTTATATGTTCAAACTTAGTTATCCTATTCTTCACCCTCTGCTCTGCATTCTCACGAATAGAACAAGTATTTACAAATATAACATCTGCCTCTAATATTTCATTTGTCAGCTGATAGCCATTTTCTTGAACAATTGCACCAACAATTTCGCTATCCGATTGGTTCATCTGGCAACCATAAGTTTCTATATAAACTTTCTTCATCTTTATTCTATTTTTCAACAATTTGATTCTCTAATATTAATTCATCCACTACCCTTTTCACCCCAATGCTTGCCCTTTCTTGTATAATATTAACCCCTCTTAAATCCCCTTTAATCTCTTTTGGGTCAATTAAGTATTTCTTTGAAGAAAGTGGAGTGTAGTTAATAAGCCCTGCAGCAGGATAAACAGCCAAGGAAGTGCCAATAATAATAAATATATCTGCATTTTGGCATAACTCAATCGAAGGTTCAATCATAGGAACAGCCTCTCCAAACCAAACAATATGAGGTCTTAGAGACATTCCATACATATCTCTGTCGTTTTCTGTAAGCTCCCAACCCTCTAATTCAACAACGTATTCAGGGTCTCTCACCGATTGAACTTTCTTAATCTCACCATGAAGATGTATAATATTCCTACTGCCAGCCCTTTCGTGGAAGTCATCAATATTTTGTGTTATAATATTTACATTAAAGTATTTTTCAAGCCTCACTAAGTCCCTATGAGCTTCATTAGGCTGAGCTTCAATAACACTCTTCCTTCTTTCGTTATAGAAATTACGCACTAAGTCTGGATTTTTCACCCAAGAATCAAAATTCGCAACATCTTCCACCCTATGATTTTCCCATAAACCATCACTATCTCTAAAAGTATCTATCCCACTCTCCTTACTTATCCCAGCTCCCGTAAGCACTACTATATTTTTCATAATTATACTAAAATTTCTTCTAAATAATACCCTTTTTTAACGCAAAAATAAGCTAATAAATCGCTGTTCTAAACCTCTCATTCTCAGCTTCAAACTTTTCTTTCTTTGATTCAATCTCCTGACATACCCATGTCACACTTGCTGACATACCCATGTCACGGTCGCTCACATACCCATGTGAGGGATGCTGACATGGGCATGTGAGCGACACTGACATACCCATCTCACGAGGTGCGACATGGGTATGTCACGAGATTGAAACAAAGAGTCATCACTTCAGTTCTTTATCTTTCTTGATTATCTTCCCACTTAATAGCTTGTAAATCTCCCTTTCGTCATCCTCTAACCTTGCTTGATGGCTTTCCATAATCAAAACATCTCCTCTTTTGGCAGGTCCTGTCTGAACATCAAAAGGATTATTTTCTTTTATCTTTGCTATGGTTTGGTCAATTAGTGGAAAAAGAATTTCAAACGGAATATCCTTCTTCTCAAGTTCTTGTTTAGCAATTCCAAAAAGATGATTGGTGAAATTATTTGCAAAAACTGCAGCAATATGTATCTCTTTCCTTTGTTCAGAACTAATCTTATAAACCTTTTTTGAAAGCTTATTTCCTAAGTTGCTAAGCAAAGTGAATGTCTTTTCATTACTTGCCTCAATGCATAGAGGAATGCTTGAAAAATCAACCTCAATTGCTTTTGAAATTGTTTGTAGGGGATAAAAAACTCCGTAATTCTCAGCACTATTTCTAAGAATATCCATATCCATTGTGCCAGAAGTGTGGACAAGGATTGAGTTTTCTAATTTGAACTTAGAAACAACCTCCTCAATTGCCTTATCCGAAACTGCAATAATAATTAAATCAGCCTCTAAGTCTTCTTTCCCAATCTCTTTTCTTGAGGAAATACAATTTACAGCAAAGCCTTGTTTAGTCATTATATCATTATATAACCACGCAACATTACCTTGTCCTACTATAGTGATGGATTGTATTTCCGAAAAGTCTTTATTCATCTTTACCTATTGTTTCTATTGCCGTATTTATTCTTTCAAGGGTTTCTTCCTTTCCTATCAAACAAATAATCTCAAATAGGTTTGGTCCCTTTCCCTCACCAACAATGCTTAAACGAAGGCAGTTCATAATTTGTCCCATATTGAGTTCGTTTTTCTCAATAAAGGAGTGAACCGCTTGGTCTGCTGTTTCAACACTAAAGTCAGTTATTGAATTTAATATATCAGCTATTTCCCTTAATCTTTGAGGAGTATCTTCCTTCCAGCGTTTCTTAATTATTTTTTGGTCATAAGTTTCTGGCTTATGAAAAAAGAAAGAGGATTGATCCCAAATCTCTCCAACAAAACTACATCTTTCTTTCACAAGTCCAACTACCTTTTCTGCAAAATCAAAAGAAACCTCAATGTTTTTTCCTTTTAAGATTAACAAATACTCTTTTGCAATCTTATCATTTGATATAAGTTGAAGATATTGGTGATTAAACCACTTGGCTTTCTCTAAATCAAATTTTGCTCCTGACTTTGATATCCTTTCTATTGTGAAAATATCAATTAGTTCTTCGAAAGTGAATATTTCTTGTTCAGTTCCTGAGTTCCAACCCAGGAGTGCAAGAATATTTATTACTGCTTCTGGGAAATAACCAGCCTCTCTGTATCCTGATGAAGTCTCTTTAGAAATAGGGTCTTGCCACTGGAGAGGGAAAACGGGGAATCCTAATCTGTCACCGTCTCTCTTACTTAATTTTCCGTTGCCCTCTGGTTTTAGAAGTAGTGGAAGGTGGGCAAATTCTGGCATAGTTGCTTCCCAACCAAAAGCTTTGTAAAGCATAACATGGAGTGGGCATGAAGGTAACCACTCTTCGCCACGAATAACATGGGATATCTTCATCAAATGGTCATCAACAATATTTGCTAAGTGGTAGGTTGGCATTCCGTCTGACTTATAAAGAACCTTATCATCTAATAAATTAGAATTCATCTTTACTTCTCCTCTAATAAGGTCGTGAATTATAATCTCTGTGTCCTTTGGAAACTTAAATCGAATAACATAAGGAGTATTGTTTTCTAATAAAGAATCGGTTTCTTCTTTGGAAAGTGATAGAGAGTTCTTTAAACCTTCTCTTGTATTGCAATCATATTGGAAGTTTTTCTTCTCCTTTTCAAATTCTTTTCTAATATTATCAAGCTCTTCTGAACTGTCAAAAGCATAGTATGCCCAACCAGTCTCTATTAACTTATCTGCATATTCCTTATACATAGGTTTCCTGTCGCTTTGACGATAAGGACCATAATCTCCGCCTATTCCCTGTCCTTCATCAAACTTAATACCTAACCAATCGAAAGCTTTAATAATATATTCTTCAGCACCAGGGACAAATCTTGTTTGGTCTGTATCTTCAATCCTAAGAAGGAAATCCCCACCGTGTTTCTTTGCAAATAAATAATTGTATAATGCTGTCCTAACTCCTCCAATATGCAACGGTCCTGTTGGACTTGGTGCAAAACGAACTCTAACTCTTCTTTCCATTTTATATTTGTTTTATTTTTATTCTACCATTCAATATTGAACTTTGTCTCTTTCTCATCTCTCTGATTTGAAACTGTGTCTTTCTTCTCATCTGTCCACTCAATAACATAATCACCCTTTTCCTGAATCTTCCAATTCTTCTTGTCATTCTTCATCTCCTGAATCCCGAGTTTCAAATCCTTATCGATTGAAGAGGATATAACTTTTGTATCTGCTTTTAGCTTCTGCTTTGCTATCTCGATGCTCTTCTTGGTGTCATAAGAGAAAATAGGTTTATCGGTTGTCCCTGTTATTTTAACAAATAAAGATGTTCTCGAAGCTGCATCTTGCTCTATTTCTCCAAACTCTTTCTGTGTTTTTTCAAGCTTTGCTTTTTTCTTCTTACTTGCAAGCTCCGACAATTTAATCTCTGCCCTATAATCAATATTCTTATTAAAATAATGCTTGCCTAAGAATGAAAAATTGATTGCATTTGACTTGATTTGAATCTCATCAATCGTTACGCAAGACTTATTTATTGCAATAGAAGACTCAATCTTATCAAAGCTAATCCTGTTTAGGTCTTCCTGTTTAACAAAATAAGATAATTTCTTCATTAGAGGAATATCTATTAGCTTGCCGTCCTCAATCTTATACTTTGCATTCACTGTCAGCTTATCATTAAAGAAATCATTGTTTTTATCTAACTCAGCCGAGAAACTAATATTAGCTGTTATATCTCCCTCAATGTTTTTATTTGTTAGGCTTGTCTGTCCAAAATTATCCATACAGTAGAAGAGCTTACTTGAATTAACCTTATTAATATTAATATCGCCAATTAGTTTTTGGCTACTTGTATTCAAAAGCATTGACATCTTACCACTAATAGACCCACCATAGGCATTAAAGCTTAGATCCTCTAAAATCAAGTTCCCATTAATTAGTTTAAGCTTTGATTTGAAACTATCTATTTCTGATTTCTCATATATTAGTTTCTTTATCTCTGCATTTAGTTCTGCGTTAAGGAAGAGAGGAAATAAGGATTCTGATTTTTTACCTCTTATGTCCTTTTCTTTGTTCTTATTATCAATTGTTTTATTCTCCGTTTTCTCAATATAGTCATTAGTATTTAGTATTCCTAATTTCAAATCACCAACAAGTTTAAACTCCTTACATTGATTAAAGACAAAAGGAAGGATTTCTTCTACCCTACCATTAAAACTAATTGAGGTTGCGCCTAAGAATCCACTTAGTTTTTCAATATCTATTGTTGTATTATTGAAAATAAAATCAGAACAAAGGTTTTTTATTGGCTTAGGTATTCTTGTGTCTGTATAGTTTAGTGCCTTAACACTTCCTTTCCCAGACATAATAATTGCAGAGAATCCATTATCTTTGACTTTCTCCAAACTCTTAATATCTCCTTGGATTTTGAAGTCAAGGTTAAGTTGTCCTGAAAGCTCCTTTATTTCTTTTACTTTGATGAATTTATGAACTGCTTGTAGGTTTAGTGCGGCATTTAAGCTTGCATCAAGGCTTAGATTAGCAAAATTACTTAACTTAGCATAGCCCTTGATTTGTCCCTCATTAAATAGGAATGAGAAATTATCTAATTTAAGATATGAGGTCTCTGAGTTCCTGCTTACTCCATTTGAGAAACTCCCTTTAAGATTGATTTTAGAGAAGTTTATCCCTTCTTTCTTATTAATTAGATTCCCGTTCTTAATTATAAAGTCTGCATTTAGGCTTGGCATATTTGTTTTATCAATTAAGCCTTGCATCTGGAAATTAAATAATAAGTCACCCTTGCTATCGTAATCTTTAAATTTCTTTCTAAAATCTTCTGGAAAAAGACTTATCATCTCACTAAGGTTAATCTCTTTTCCCTTAACCAAGAGTGAAATCAGGGTTGAGTCAGCATAGGTCAAAGAACCTGAGAGATCAAATTTCAATCCATCTATTACTAATTCCCCCTTCTTAACACTCATCGTTTTCGTTGTAGTATTATTGGAAAAATCAATAAAAATATCCATTCCCCTATTCTGAGAAAGAACAAGGTTATCAATCTGCATAGTCTTTATCCTTGTGTTAGCTCTAAGCTTTATATCTTGAAATTTGCTGGTGAAATCTCCTTTGGCTTGGGAGGAAATAAGGAGTATTTCATAGTATTGTTTGGTGAAGTCATTCCTATAAGAGTATTTGATATTATTTAGTGATATCTTCTTAAGGGAAAGGGAAAAATTAGATTCTGTTTTGGATTTACTTGGCTTCCAAAACTCATAATTCACCTCTGCATCCTTATTAACTTTCATATTAAAGCAACCATCATTGGCTATAATGGTCTTAATATTATAGTTCTCTTTCACAATATCCCAAACATTGAAGGTTAGGTAGAGTTTCTTGAAAAAGAATAAGGTATCGTCAGAGTTCTTATCTGAAATCCTTGTCTTATTGGATTGCTCTTTTGGGAAAGCATCGTAAGCCAAAACATCTTTAAGGGTTAGGGAGGCTTGGGGAAAGGTTGAGAAAAATTCAATATCAATAGAGGATACCTTGATTTCGGTTCTTAGTTGTTTGTTTATTTCACTAACAAAAACTCCCTTTATCTTCTCCCTATTAACATAGACTATTAAAACAGAAACTATGATTAGAAAGGATATTATCCCAACTAACCATAGTGTAATTTTTATGAATTTTTTCTTCACCTTCTTAGCTCTTATTTATTAGCTTGTTCCTATAATTGGAAAGCATTAGACCTTCCTCTACATAACTAAACGATGAATACTAAACGCAGGTATCTTATATTTTAGTTTGCTTAAGCATCTTTAAGAAAGAAACTTCTTGTTCTGTAAGGAAACGATAATTGCCTCTTGGTAGGTTCTTCTTGGTTAAACCAGCAAAGGATACCCTATCTAACTTAAACACCTCATAACCTAAGGATGCAAATATTCTTCTTACAATTCTATTCTTTCCAGAGTGAAGCTCAATACCAATAATTTTCTTATCATCTGCTCCTCCAACATATTGAATATCGTCAGCCTCAAATCTTCCGTCTTCAAGCTCAACACCATCCATAATTTGTTGCATATCGGCATGAGTTAAAGCCTTATCAAGCTCTACATGGTAAATCTTTCTTGCACCAAATGAAGGGTGAGTTAGCTTCTTAGTTATCTCTCCATCATTTGTAAATAATAATAATCCTGTAGTATTCCTATCCAAACGACCAACAGGGTAAAGTCTTTCCTTACATGCTCCTGATATAAGACTAAGAACAGTCTTTCTCTCTTGTGGGTCGTCAAGTGTTGTTATAAAACCTTTTGGCTTATTAAGTAAAAGATATTTCTTGCGTTCATTCACAAGTTTCTCTCCTCCATAAGTTACCACATCTTCAATAGTAACCTTATATCCCATTTCAGTAACAACCGCTCCATTCACAGTAACAGTACCAGCCTTTATAAGCTCATCTGCCTCTCTTCTTGAACAAATTCCTGAATTTGAAATATATTTATTAAGACGTATCAAACCATCTTTACCAAGTCGAACCTCTGGCTTACCATAAGAACCACCTGACATTTGAAAATAGTCATCATCCTTTCTTACTCTTGGACGACTACCACCACCACTTCTGTCAAAGTCTCTTTTTGGACGCTCATCTCTTCTTGAGCTACTACTATCATAATCCCTTCTTGGTCTATCACTTCCGCCTCTTGAATCGCTATTATAATCTCTTCTTGGACGGTCATTTCCTCCTCTTGAATCACTATTATAGTCTCTCCTTGGACGTTCCTCTCTTGATTGACTAAAATCTCTCCTTGGACGGTCTTCACCCCCACCATTTCTGTCAATACTTATCTTTGGTCTATCTTCTGATGAATTATCAAAATCTCTTCTTGGACGCTCATCTCTTGATTGACCATAATCTCTCCTTGGTCTATCTTCTGATGAACTATTATAGTCTCTTCTTGGACGCTCGTCTCTTGATTGACCATAATCTCTCCTTGGTCTATCTTCTGATGAACTATTAAAATCTCTTCTTGGCCTATCTTGAGATGAACTATTGTAGTCTCTTCTTGGACGGTCACTTCCTGAGTTATTAAAATCTCTTCTATGCCTATCTTCTGATTGATTAAACTCTCTTTTAGGTCTATCTTCACCTGAGCTGTTATAATCTCTTCTTGAACGATCATCTCTTGATTGACCGTAATCTCTTTTTGGTCTGTCACTACTAAAGCCTCTACTTGGCCTTTCACTTCTTTCCTCTCTATCTACTCGAGGTCTTCTTGAACGTGATTCATCTCCACTACGGCTATCTCTACCTGATGAATCTTCTCTCTTTTTAAATGGGGAACGACCTCTCTCAGGCTTATTCTCTCCATAACTGCGCTTGTTTCTTTCCATTAATCGTATAAAATAATCGGCAAAATTACAACAAAAAATCTATTTTCATAGAATTAAGCATTAAAAAACGAAAAACAAGTCCATCCCTTACCCTTTTCCTAACCCAAAAACAGACTTTCATCCTCTTATTCTAATAGTTATAAGGTCTTATTTTAGGAAACTATCTGAGAATATCTTTAAACAGAGAAGCAAATTACTAGTAGATTTACTTATATATTTGGGTTGAAACTGAAATCATAGTTGAACTGGATTTCTTCATTACGAAAGCAACAATCCGATAATGTAATCCACTATTTTTCCTATATCTATATTTTAATCTAAAATCATCCGTCCTCTTTTATCACATTTTTCAATACATGAATTAATCATATCACGTATTTTCTTACAATAAATATAAGTTCTCTCATCTTCTTTATCAAATCTTGGGTCGTCAATATCACATTCAAAATCTGAAAAACGAATATCGTACCTCTCTGATATTTTAAATATTGCAAATGGTTCTATATCTCTAGTATATTTAAAACATTTAGAATTAATACTGAATTCAAAACTTCCCAGCAGAACAGTGTCTGTTTGTAGTTCATAATTCATTGGGAAAATTAAATAACGACAATCTAATATTTCTTTGTCTGTTATTAAATCTCCATCAAAATGTTTAAACAATATAGAGCTTACTTCTACTTTTATTAATTTAAAATAAGTATTAGTATCTGTATCTATATAAGCAAATGCACAACAAGGCTTTGTGTTTAAAACTTTATATTTTAACCCAACACAATCCCCCGCTCCCAATGTTATTGCATCATATTGACAGTACGTTTTATTACTTATAGAATAGGTAGTTATTAGCAATAGAATTAGAATAAATCTTTTATACATATCTTTATTATTTAATTGTTAAGTTACTATGAGCATAAGATATATTAGAATAATACGGCTTGTCTGAATTACTATTACTTATCTCCTTTATAATAACCATATCTTCCATTCTTAAATTCACTACAAAAATATACAGGAATACCCCATTTTAGTAATTGATAAATAACTGCTGCTTCTTCATAGAGTTTATTATGTATGTATCTTTTTTCATCATTAACCTCCTTATATCGTTCGCCAAATTTATACTCCTTATTATCATCAAAGTAATAATTTAAAAACGCTTCTTTATTTTCTAACAAAGAAGAAAATATACTGTCAGAATAGTCTGTATCTAAAAAGCTATTATAAACATCTGAATTTAATTCTTTACTTTCCCTTGCTGGTATAGAAATCCTTCTTTGATTTACTAAAATATCTCTAATACTATCTTTAGTATCTTCTTTATATTTTAAATACTTAATGAAATAAAACTTTAAATAATCATCCATAACAATTACATCTTTCTCTATTTCTCCATATTTAATATGTAACAATAAGTAATAGTCATAAGAAGGACATCCTCTACAAGTAGTTGTGTTCTCTGTTATTTCATAAATAAATGTACTATCTAAAACAGACTTATTATAATCTCCATCGGGGTTGGTTTCTATCCTTATTCTTTTATCAATTAGTTCTTGAAGAATTTTATCAAAACAAACAGGCTTACCATTTAATTCCATCGAAGATTTACCATCAGAAGCAAGTACTAAAGTAGAGTTTTTATAAAGCAAATAAACATGTTGTCTTAGATTCAAATCTTTTAAAGTATTCATTTCGTATAAATACTTTAGCTTTGTTATCTTATCTTCTATTTCTTTACTTAATAAACTATCTTTAATAATAATATCCTTTGTTTTCAAATCATTTATAAAATCCTCATTAGTAATTTTAAGATGATTTTCTTTATTTAAGTCCGCATAACGAATAGTAAGAACTTGTAGTTTTTGTGGTATAGTGTCATCTTCTTGCTCTCCTATATAACAAAGTCCATTTAAATTTTGAGTAATATAGATATCATTTATGTAAGACATCCCAGTATTAAACGATATCTTTTTGTTTTCAAGCCATATAGTTTTCCTAATTTCATGCCTTCCAACATAATGTACATTTGGGCTTCTATTATAATAAGATCTTAACTTCATTTTATATGTTTTCCCAACTTCTATTTTGTCTAAACATGAGTCATTATCTTTTAATGAAACAATTACATAGTGAGAGCTATCTGTTTTCCAAACATGAATAACATATATGTTTAGGACTTTCTTATATTGAATAATTTTATAATCATGTAAAAGAGTATCACATGTCTTTTGAGAATAAACTAAATTTCCCCCATTAATTGTTAGCAATAAGCTAATAATAATAAAATACTTTCTCATTTAATTGCTGTATTTTGTAATAATAACGATAAACATATTCGCCTATTTTATTTCTACCTTTTTGAGGTCAATATAATCCGAACTTATATTTATTTGTTCATCAATATAATGTACTCTTATTGTTGGCAAGGTTTCCATTACTGGATTAGTAAAATCATATCTGTATATTCCAGGGAATATTTCTTCCTTTTTATTCATTATTTCTTCAATTGATAATAAATAATTACTTGACAAACAAAGAGAATGTTTTTCTTTAGGTAAAATCATTATTAGATCTTTCAAATCCTTCTGATTTATTGAAAAACCTTATAACATCAGCTCTTAATGTGTCATTCTTATCATATTGACCAAAAGAATTAATGCTAAAAAGCAAGAGAAAAAAGAAAAGGATATTTTTTGACCATGCACTTGTTTCATATTTACCAATATATTAATCTTAATTTCTATTTTATAAACTCTCTTTCAAATTTGTTAACTATGAACAATTCGTTATTTATTAAATTTATTATCCAATTGGTAGGGGAATAATCGTCTTCCCCCCTTACAACAACCTTAATATCACTAATATGATTATTTGCTTTTACTCAATAGAAAAGACAAATCCTCCTCGACTGAATAATTATCTTATTTCAATGTGGCATACACAGTTCATAATAATAAGATATTATCTTTTTTCTCTTCTCAACAAATAAACTTCTGCATCATATTCAAACTCTAAAACAACATTATTATTTACTAATTTAGTTGATTTAACGCTATTTTTGATAACATTAATATTTGTTGTCAATATTAATTCATCTTGTCTTGGTTTAATCTTATCATAAATAAGAAAATAAGACTCATTAAATAAAACAGACTTCTTTTTGGATGGCTCTTTTATATGTATTATATCATTAATTCCATCCCATTTAAAATATAATGTATCTCCAGAAGGTAAGATTAGGTTACCAACTCCATTATTTTCAAATTCTATTATTGGGCAAGAAAAGCATGATATATTATTATAATCAAATACACCCCATTTCCCATTTATTTGATTATCTATATCCTTATTTTGGGAGTATAAATTAATGGATAGTAAACAAATTAGTAACGTAAACATAAACTTAGTCGTGCAGAATTTATAATTATGCACTTCTTTACTATTAGGATTATTGCTTAGCAAATGGCAATCCAATGATTCAATCCTATACTTATTCATATTTCTTTTCATTACATTGTCTTTCTTTAATCAAATTACTTAAGATTAATATGTCCAATCAAATCCACTATCATTATCTTCTATATATAATTTTATCTTTTGTTTCTTCCATTTTTCTATCTCTAATATTTTCATCGCAGAGTTCTTCCTTTACTAAAATAAATCTTTCATTTATATAATAATATTGAAACCAGATTCTTATACTACGATTATAATAATCAACTATCCTATAATCTTTATATTTTAGATACGGATAAATATCGATTTCTCTCCCACATGTTTCAAATATATTAACTTCTGATAAACTACTAGGAGCAACAAACAATATTCCTCTATAATAGAAGCAGTATTTACTAAAACGTTTCATGAAATAAATTTCGCTAGTAAGAGTAGAACCATATTGTACAGAAAAGATATTAATACTTATAGTATCTTCTGGTGAGAAGTTTATAACAAAGAAATAAGGATTGATTTCCTGAGCAAATATACATTTTTTAGATTTTTCAATTACAGTATCTAATACTAATAAAAAATCATTATTAATAACTTTTGCTTCTTCTAATGAATATTTTTTATTGCTTATTTCTTTTTTAGATATTATTCCACAAGAATAGAATAATAATATCATTATAATTAAAATGTAATATTTTAGTTTCATAGCATTAATAATTAAATAATTTCTCCCATCGTGTTGAATTTGTAATTATTGTTGAACAGTATTTGCAATCATAATCAATGATATTGTCTTCTAAGACTTGGGAAAAGAGTTTAAAGAAGGGAGAAACCTACTGCAATTGAAGAAACAATGAAGAAATAACCTATATCGATTATGGCTAATATTACGAAACGTTTCCATTCGTTTATTTGGAACTTTAAGTTTGATTTCATCCAACCTGATATTGAAACAACTACTAATATAGATAGCCAAATTGAAATAGGGGTTAGGATGAAATACATTAGAATCACAAGTGCGGTTGATACCAATTGCATAAACATAGTAAAGAAATATGATGCCTTTGGTTTGCAAATACATTGCTCTCCTTGTGAAAGTTCTGATCCACAGTCGCATTCATACCTAACTGCTTTTGTCCAAGGCTTAATGAAAAGAACTCCGTACCATAAAGCACCTAAAGAAAATGAAATAATAACGGCTATGAAATACCACAACCAAGATATTGCCATAAAAGGACAACCTGTTTCAAAAATCGTTTCCATATCAAATAAAATTAAAATTTATATCTGCAAATATAATAAATTATTGGGCTAATGAACAAAAATATTTATTGGTTGCCTTATCTGGAAAAATAAATTCAAGCAATAATTTTTTAAAGTAAAGGATTAGTTTTATAAAACAAAGGATTATTCGACTAAGGTGCCACCTTACTCATAGTAACCTGCCACCTTACTAAAATGAAACGCTGTTTCAGGAAATTAATACGCTGTAATAATTTGCTAATACGCCGTAATAATTTTCTGAAACAGCGTTTCATTTTTCTAATACTTGGTGTTTGGGATGGGATGCTTTAAGTGGTATTGGTAAAAGAAAAGGGGCTAACAATTTTTCATCGTTAGCCCCTAATTATTTTGGTCTTTTATTTTAGTTGTTCACTATTTTTTGGAATTCTAAGTTAGAGATATAACGGCGGAATTCGATATCGTTTTTTGCTTTGTATTTGTAGTCTGGTTCTTGGCTACATGCTTCACGTAGGTTTTTCACAAGTCCCGGTACATCGTCAAGGCGTGCATAACAAACTGCTCTTAGGTAGTTTACTTCTGCTGTTTGATCCATGCAGCAATCAAGTGTACGGATTGCGTTTCCTGTATTGCCTGTTAGAAGTTGAAGTAGGGCAAGGTTATAGATACATTTTCTGCCATCTAAGTGTTTTGCTGCTTCTTCATAGTCACCTTTCTTAATATCAACTATTGCTTGGTTTACAAGTGCTTGGTCGTTGCCTAATTCTACTGCTTCTTGCATATATTTGTCGGCTGTGCTAACATCTCTAAATGCAAGGTGAAGTAGTGCTAAGTTGTTTTTGACGGTTGCATTATCTGGTGATAATTTATCTGCTGTTTCAAGGAATCTTCTTGATTGGTCTAATTGGTTTAGGTTAAGGGATACTGCTCCTGCATTGTTCCATCCTGCCCATTCTGATCCAAATCTCTCGGTGATTGATCTGTAGATTGAAAGTTTGTTTGCGTAGTTTGAGGTTAGTGATGCTGCATACATTAACTCATCGTAGGTTAGCTCGTCTGGGTTTGTTACTGCCATCTTTGCTATTTCTTGATCTGTTTTTTGTATTCCTGAGAAGTTGAATGCTATCTCGCCTCTACGAAGTGTTGGAAGGATATCTTCTTCAATTTGACGGAAGACTACTGACATATTTCTAATTTCTTGTTCTCTACGTATTTTGTCTGGTTGTGATTTTACTACGTTGATTACTGTGTTCTTTTCTTTTAGTGAGCTTCCTTCAACAAGACGTAAGAAATTAACCCAGTCTTCTCCTTTTGCATTGGTTTGAATTACTACGTCTTTCTTTGCGTTGTTGATATAGCTTTGAATGTCGTTTGTTTTAATGTTTTCTGCTTTTGCTCTTTCTCTAAGTGCTTCGTCCAACATTGAGTTTACAAGTCTCTCAGTTGTTTCTGCTCTCTTTTTTGATAGCCCAACGTTGAATGATTCTTCACCCTCTGGAGATGCCCAAGCGTTAACAAATATTTGACGTGGCACTGAGTTGTTTGCAATATATGATTTCATATTGTCAACAGCTCTCTTAGCGTTGTTCTTTTTGTTTTGCTCGTTATTCCAGTTAAGGTCTGCCAAGTTCACTGTAAAGAAAATGTCGGCTGACATCATTTCTGTTGTTTTTGGTGCGTAAGAGTGTGGTGCAATTGATAAATCTCCTCTAATATCTACTCTGTTTGAGGTTGAATTTATTCCTTGAGATATCTTTATGTTTCCTAAGTTTATTGCTCCATTGTTTTCTAATGCTTCGGATTGTGTTGCGTCAGCTTCATTAACTGCTTTTGCTTTGTAGGCAATTGGGTTAAGGGTTAGCTGTGCGTTTTCCATCCCTAATCTATATTGGATGGTGTCTTTATAAACAAAGCGTCCACCTGTTTTTCTGTCTATTGCCTTTCCGTTTCCTTCTACCTTTGTTCCCTTAAGGTTCATTTGTGAAAGGATTACTTCACCTGTTTCCCAAGTTAGTACTGGTTGCATATAAACTACTGCATCTTTTCTGAAATAACCCTCTGGAATATTTCCGTTTATTGTAACAATAACCTTGTCTCCGTGTGCCTCTAATGGGTTTGGAGAAACTTGATAACGCACTTTGTTATGGTTTGTTTGCATATCTTTTATACTACCGCATGAAGATGCTGTAAATATTAAAAGACCTATTAATAAAGTACTTAATACCGTTTTTCTCATATTGTTTATGTAATTAAAATTTCGTTATAACTCTGTTTTGTGTCCGTTACTTGACATTATAATATGCAAAAATATTAATAATTTGCGAGATTTCATGCATTTAAGATGAAAATTAATTCATTTTCGTTCTTTTTATTATATAAGGGAGGAGAACTTTATCAACTCCTTCATTAATATTTGCATCAACAAAATCTATTCTTATGTTTTCACAAGAATCTTTTATGGTTTTGATTTTCTTGAGTATTGCTTTTTTGTAAACCTCTCTTAGGTCTTGAGGGTTTAATTTAATTTCTTCTGAGGTTTCGAGGTCGATTAGGCGATAAGGAGTGTTCTTATAATCAAAGTCTATCTCTTTATTTCGGTCATTAACGTGGAAGAGAATTACTTCGTGCTTGCAGTGTTTGAGATGTTGCAAGGAAGCTATGATTTCGTTTTCACTGTCTTGCGAGGAAAGTAGGTCGGTGAAAATTATTATTAGAGAACGGCGATGAATCTGTTCTGCAAGCTGATGGAGAATTGGTGAAATATTGGTTTGAGCCTTTATTTCTTTATCTTTCGGTCTAATTAGGTCTTCAAGAAGGTTGAAAACATATTTCTTGTGTCCGAAGTTAGACTTGATATCAGTTATTAGATCAATTTTATCGGATACAAGACTTAGTCCAAAGGCGTCTCTCTGGCGAGAAAGCATTTGAATAATGACTCCAGAGGCATAAGCGGAAAAGGTAATTTTGTTTGGACTGTTGAAAGAGTTCTCCTTTTCTATTGGGAAGAACATTGAAGAGGAATTATCTAATACTAATACGCATCGAAGATTGGTTTCCTCTTCATATTTTTTTACAAAAAACTTATCTGTTCTTCCATAAAGTTTCCAGTCTATGTTTTTGATTGATTCACCAGAATTATAGAGTCTATGTTCTGCAAATTCAACCGAAAAGCCATGGAATGGACTCTTGTGTAAGCCTGTAATAAACCCTTCAACAATTTGATTGCTTACAAACTCAATTGAATTATATCCGATTATATTTTCTATTCTATCGGACATATTAATATTATAGGTTTTTTTCTATAATATCTACGAACTTAGATTTTGATTGTGCACCAACTAGTTTATCAACTACTTCACCATTCTTTAGGAATAGTACTGTTGGAATATTACGTATTGAGAACTGAGATGTGATGTCATTTGACTCATCAACGTTTACTTTCCCAATAACTACTCTTCCATCATATTCAACTGATAACTCTTCAATAACAGGTCCTATCTGACGACAAGGACCACACCATTGTGCCCAAAAATCTAAAACAACTAATTTGTCTGATTGTTTTACAACACTTTCAAAGGTTGCATCTGTAACTTCTAATGCCATATTACTATGTTTTTAATATTATGAAGTGCAAACATAATACTATTTATCGATATAAAGGGAAAATAAATTTGTGTAATCTCAAAAATGGCTGTAATTTTGTTGCTTAATTATTTGATTATTCAATAATAAAAGAAAATAAATATAATGGAAAAAACAAACCTAATCCTTGCTATTAATCCAGGTTCTACCTCTACAAAGATTGCAGTGTATAATGGGACAGAACAATTGTTTCTGAAAAATATTAAACATTCATCAGAAGAATTAGAACCTTTCGAGAAAATCGCTGACCAATATGAATTCAGAAAAGAATTAATTCTTAAAGAAATTAATATGGCTGAATTCAATCTTCAAGAATTTAAAGTTATTATTGGTAGAGGAGGATTGGTTAAGCCTGTTTCCTCAGGAGTTCTTGAAATTAACGAGAAAATGCTGGAAGACCTTAGAGTTGGAAGAGAAGGACAGCATGCCTCTAATCTTGGTGGAATAATCGCTTATGATATTGCAAATAGGATTCCTGGTGCGAGAGCTGTTATTGCTGACCCTGTTGTTGTTGATGAATTTTGTGACTTTGCAAGAATAAGTGGTCACCCTCTTATGCCTCGCCGTTCAATATTCCATGCTCTTAACCAAAAAGCAATTGCTCGTAGGTATGCAAAGGAAATTAATAAGACCTATGAAGAACTAAATCTTATTGGAGTTCACTTAGGTGGAGGAATTAGCGTTGCTGCTCACCATAAAGGAAAAGTAATTGATGTTAACCAAGCTCTTGATGGAGATGGTCCTTTTTCACCAGAGAGATCAGGAACATTGCCAGTTAATGAGATTATTAAGATTTGTTTCTCAGGCAAATATACAGAACAAGAAATCAAAAAGATGGTTGTTGGTGGCGGCGGTTATGTTGCTTATCTTGGAACAAACGATGCTTATCAAGTTGAATGCAAAGCAAAAGATGGGGATAAGAATTTTGAGTTTATACAAGAAGCTATGGCATATCAAATATCAAAAGAGATTGGTGGGATGTCAACTGTTCTAAATGGAGAGGTTGATGCAATATTCCTTACAGGTGGAATTGCTTATAGCAAAACCTTTGTTGAGTTAATTACGGATAGAGTTAAGTCTATTGCTCCTGTTCACGCTTATCCTGGTGAAGACGAAATGGGTGCTTTAGCTCAAAATGCTCTTATGTTAATAAATGGAGAGATAGAAGCTACAATATATGAATAACTCTATATAGATATATGTATAGAATTTGTCTTAATGATAGAATAGAGAGGGAACTAAAACCATTAGACTCCCTCTCTTTTTCTTTTCTTCTCTTTCTAAAACAAAATACAAATCCTTTAAAGATATTAAGTTAAGAAGGAAATCTATAATTTTTTATTGAATAATAACCATAAAATTTGTGAGATAATAAAATTTGTTATACTTTTGCAACCTCTTTAAGAACGGCGTCGTAGCTCAGTTGGTAGAGCAGAGGACTGAAAATCCTTGTGTCACTGGTTCAAATCCAGTCGATGCCACTTCAAAAAAGCTGAAACATTAATTTGTTTCAGCTTTTTTTTATTTTAATCAAACCTAAGTCCTGCAACATTAATTAGGTGTATGATTGAAATTAAAATGAAATTAAAAACTTAAAAAATTAGGTAGTAAAAAATAATGGTGTATCTTTGCACTGTTTTTGAGATGAAAAATCTTTTAAAACGTTTTTATTCGCTACTGTTTAATTATTGAAGTTAGTTTATTCGTTTTAAGAAAAAAGATTTTCCCCTCATTTTATTATTTAATTTATTTTATATGAACATTTTTGTTTCAAACTTAAGTTACGCTATCAATGATGATGACTTAAGACAAGCGTTTGAAGAATACGGTGAAGTTTCTTCAGCAAAAGTTATTACTGACAAATTTACTGGCCGTTCAAGAGGTTTTGGATTTGTTGAAATGTCTGACGAACACGGACAAAAAGCAATTGAAGAACTTAACGGAGCTTCTTTTGATAAGAAAGTTATCTCTGTTGCAGTAGCTCGTCCACGTGAGGACAGAGGCGATAGCAACCGTGGTGGCGGTGGTTTTAACAGAGACCAAAGAGGTAGAAGTAATTATAATAGCGATCGTTATTAGTATATACTATTTCAGTTAAAAAGAAGACTTACCTTGATTAATTTCTTAGTAAGTCTTTTTTTATTATAGAAATTTAGTATTTTTGCACTCACATAATCCTTATAATATAAGAACAACATGGATAACCAAGAATTAGACAACAGCAATATTGAAGATAATATCAATTCCGAAATTCATTCAGATGAAAGAGAAATAGATAATAATAATATTATAGAAGAAGAGAAAATAGTATTTGAAGAGCAAAAAGGTATTAGCCCTTTGTCTAATGAGAAAAAGAAATCTCCTTTTCTAATCGTATTTGGTGCTTTATCTATCCTTTCATTTATTGGGGTTATCGTTCTTTTATGTTTGTTTTTCTACGGAGATAATAAAGAAAGCACTAATTCATCAGCTCCAAAGATTGTTCAAACTGGAGATTTAAGAATTGCTTATGTAAATACGGATTCAATTTTAACTCAATATGACTATGCTAAGGATTTAGAAATTGGTTTAACTACTTACCAAACCTCATTAGAATCAAATTATCAAGCTCAGGGTAAAAAACTTCAATCCGATTATGAAAACTATTTAAAGACTGGAGATAAACTTACATTAACTGAACAAAAAAAGAAAGAAGAAGATTTAGGTCGTCGCCAACAAGAATTTCCTATGCTTCAACAAAAAATGATGGCTCAACTGCAAGATCGTCAAATGGAAGACAACAAAAAACTACTTAATGCCGTTTATGCTTTCATTCAAGACTACAATGCAAAGAACCAAAAGTTTAATATTATCCTAAGTCGATCTTATATTTCAAGTACTGTACTTTATGCTGATGATGCATATGATATTACTGACGAAATAGTAAAGGGATTAAACCAAGAATATAAAGAGGTTAAGGGGAAATAATAATATTTCTTAAACCATAATATTTTTCTCAACAAAAGAATAATATTCTCCATTTTTTCCAAATATTATATGGTCAAGAACATTTATTGAAAGAATTTTGCCAGCTTTTGAAATTCTTTCAGTTATTGCTCTATCGCTTTCACTTGGCAGAACATTCCCAGAGGGATGATTATGAGCAAGGATGATTTTTGAAGAATTGTTTTCAAGACAAATCTTAAATAACTTCTTTAAATCTACACTTGTCTCCGACCAACCGCCTTCACTTATACAAACCTTCTTAATCAGCTTTTGAGAATTACTCATAAGGATTATCCAAAAGGTTTCAAATTCCAAGTCAGCAAGATCAGAAAACAATTCATTATATACATGTTTAGGTTCCTTAATAATAGGACGAGTGTCTACAATATCCTTCCTCCTATTCCCTAATTCCAAAGATGCAACAATATTAATTGCCTTAGCTTCCCCTATTCCTTTAAACTTATTCATTAAATCTTTATAACTTAACGAGGATAGTTCATCGACATTATTATTGACAGAATTTAAAATTTTCTGAGCCAATTGAACTGCACTTTCATTTCTGGAACCCGATCCAATAATTATAGCCAAAAGCTCTGCATTGGTTAGTTTCTTTTTACCAAACTGCATTAGTTTCTCGCGTGGTCTATCTTCTTTTGCCCAATTCTTTATACTATTATATATGTTTTGGTCTTCCATAAAATTAATATAATATTTTAGCAAAGGTAGAAAAATAATACTAAAGAATAAAGTAGAGAATAGAAAAAGCAAAAAAAATCTCTAAAGTATTGTAAATAAAATAAAAGATTGTATCTTTGCAACCCCTAAACATAGGTTATGCACAACAAATTATCCTATAACTGATATGCTTAGCAGGATGACTTTCATCGTTTTACGACATTCTAATTGCCCGTTGGAATAGGAAATAAAACAATGAATTAAAGTAGTATTTACTCGAAAAACAGAGTAAAATTTTAGATGTTTTAAAACATAAATTTAAAAAATGAATACGTTAAGTTACAAAACCGTATCTGCGAATAAAGCAACCGTTCAAAAAGAATGGATAATTATAGATGCAGAAAATCAAATTTTGGGACGTTTAGCTACAAAAGTGGCAAATGTGTTAAGAGGCAAACATAAGCCATCCTATACTCCTCACGTTGATTGTGGAGATAATATCATTATTATTAATGCCGAAAAGATACGCTTTACAGGAAAGAAATTAACTGATAAAGTTTATGTTCGTCATACTGGTCACCCTGGTGGACAAAGATTTGCAACTCCAAAGCAATTGTTAGCAACTCATCCTATTCGCGTTATTGAACACGCAGTTAAGGGTATGTTACCAAAAAACAAATTGGGAGCTGCTTTATACAGAAATCTTTATGTTTATGCAGGAACAGTTCATCAACACGAAGCTCAACAACCAAAAGTAGTTAATTTAAATTCAATCCGATAATTTCATGGAAGTAATAAACAAAATAGGAAGAAGAAAATCTGCTGTTGCTCGTATTTATATGACTGCAGGCAGTGGTAAAATTACTCTAAACGGGAGAGATTATATGGAATATTTCCCTACTCCAACATTGCAATATGTTTGTCGTCAATCATTTGAAACAGTAGGAGTTTTTGGACAATATGATGTTAAGGCTAACTTAGATGGTGGTGGAACTACTGGACAAGCAGAAGCTTTACGTATGGCAATTGCTCGTGCACTATGTGAAATCGATATTGAAAATCGCCCAGCATTGAAGGCGAAAGGTTTAGTTCGTAGAGACCCTCGTATGGTTGAAAGAAAGAAACCAGGACAAAAAGGCGCTCGTAAGAAATTCCAATTTAGCAAACGTTAAACGAATTATTGGATTGCCGTTTAGTATCCAAATTGGTAAGATTTGGGTTTTTCCTCCAACTACTTGCCAATTGAATTAATTAAAGGAATGTAAACAAAAAAACAAAGAAAAGATGTTAGATTTTAATGAAATGTTAGAGTCAAGTGTTCACTTCGGACACATGAAAAGAAAATGGAATCCAAAAATGGCTCCTTATATTTTTATGGAGAAAAATGGTATTCACATCATTGACCTACACAAAACAGCTGAAAAAGCAGATGAAGCTGCTGCAGCAATAAAACAAATAGCAAAATCAGGTAAGAAAATTCTTTTCGTTGCTACTAAGAAACAAGCTAAAGAGGTAATTTCTGAATTAGTAACAACAGTGAATATGCCATTCGTTACAGAACGTTGGCCTGGTGGTATGTTAACAAACTTCGTTACTATCCGTAAGGCAGTAAAGAAAATGAACATACTTGACAAACTTATCAACGACAAAGACACATCAAAAATAAGCAAACGTGAACGTCTTCAATTATCACGCGAGAAAGCAAAATTAGAAAAGAACTTAGGCTCTATTTCTGATTTGACTCGCCTTCCATCAGCAATTTTTGTTATTGATATTAACAAAGAACATATTGCTGTTTCTGAAGCACGCCGTTTAAATATTCCAATTTTTGCATTAGTTGACACTAATGTTAATCCAGACCTTATCAATTTTCCAATCCCTGCAAATGATGACGCTTCAAAGTCAATAGCATTAATAGTAAAATATATGTGCAATGCAATTGAAGAAGGATTGAATGAAAGAAAGATGGATAAAGATGCTCGTGATGCTGCAGATGAAGCTGAAGAAATAAACGAAAAAGCATTAGCTACTGAACTTTTAGACGAAGACGAAGACGAAGATGGAACATCAAAAGACGGAGTTAAAGTTAAAAGAGTTAAAGCTGTTACTGAAGATGAATCATCAGAAAAGAAACGTCCTCGTAAAGTAATTTCTGCAAAGAAACCAGCTCAAAAGAAATAATAATAATTGAACAAGTAAAAAAAGATACTATCATGGCAAATATAACTGCTTCAGCTGTTAATGAATTACGTCAACGCACAGGTGTTGGTATGATGGATTGCAAAAAAGCCCTAGTTGAATGTGACGGAGATATGGATAAAGCAATTGACTATTTAAGAGAAAAAGGTCAAAAACTAGCTTTAAAACGTGCAGACAGAGATGCTAGCGAAGGTTGTGTATTAGCAGAAACAACAGAAGATAAAAGATTTGGTGCAGTGATTATGATTAATTGCGAAACTGACTTTGTTGCAAAGAATGATGATTTTGTTGATTTCACTCGTTTAATATTAGATAATGCAATTGCTGCTAAGGCTAGAACTGCTGCAGAAGTAAATGCATTAGTTATAAATGGAACAACAGTTGAAAACCTAATCATTGAACAAGTTGCAAAAATTGGTGAAAAAATAGAATTGACTAAATACGAAATTCTTGAAGCACCTGTAGTATATGCATATATTCACACTGGGAATCGTTTGGCTACGATTGTAGCTTTAAACAAAACTGGATTTGATGCACAAGGACATGATGTTGCAATGCAAATTGCGGCAATGTCACCTCTTGCTTTAGACAAAACAACCATCTCTGCAGAAACAATTGAAAGAGAAATGGAAGTTTATCGCGGACAAATTCGCGAAGAAGGTAAACCAGAAAACATGGTTGACAAAATTGCAGAAGGTAAACTTAACAAATTCTTCAAAGAAAATACACTATTAAGTCAAGACTTCATTAAAGACACAAAGAAAAACGTTCTTCAATATCTTCAAGAAGGAGATAAAGAATTAACAGTAACAGCATTCTATCGTTTTATGTTAGGAGCTTAAATCTTTATTGATTATTGAAACTAAGGGTTCTAAAAACAAATCGTTTTGGAACCCTTTTTTTAATAAAAAAAAACGTTGAACAAATAAGAGAATCACAATTATGTATCAAGTTAGAGCAAAAAAACACTTAGGACAACATTTCTTGAAAGACGAAACAATAGCAAAAGAAATAGCTTTCAGCCTTTCAGGAGAATATCCTAATATCTTAGAAATAGGTCCTGGTATGGGAGTTCTAACTAAATACCTATTTGAAAACCCGCTCCTAAAAGAAATTAAAGTAGTTGAAATAGATAAGGAATCTGTTGAGTACTTAAAAGAAAACTTCCCTAATCTTGTTGATAATATTTACTCTGAAGACTTCTTAAAGATGGATTTAGAAAAGATATACCCATCACCCTACGCAATTATTGGCAATTTCCCTTATAATATTTCAAGTCAAATTCTATTTAGAGTTTTTGAAAACAGAGACTTAGTGCCAGAACTTGTAGGGATGTTCCAAAAAGAAGTTGCTCAAAGGATATGTTCAAAATGCGGAACAAAGGTATATGGAATTTTAAGCGTTCTCCTATCTGCCTACTTTGATTTAGAATATCTTTTCACTGTTAAAGCAGAATCATTTATCCCACCTCCCAAGGTTCAATCCGCAGTGATAAAAATGAAAAGAAACGGAGTTGAGAAATTAGATTGCGATGAAAAACTATTTATAACGGTTGTGAAAACTGCCTTTAACCAAAGAAGGAAAATGCTACGTCAATCCCTTAAACCAATGGGGAGAAATATGGAAGATATCGACCCAGAACTTCTAACAAAAAGAGCAGAACAACTAACCGTAGAACAATTTGTATATATTACTAATCGTTTAAAATAGACAAATAGAAGAAAACTTTTGAGATGATAGGATTTATATTTTCAGCCCTACTATTAGGAATTGCACTTTCGATGGATAGCTTGGCTGTATCCATAACATGTGGACTTCAGAAAACAATGACCAAGAAAAAAGCCATTATATTAGCTCTAAGCTTTGCTTTTTTCCAAGGGCTCTTCCCTCTAATAGGAGCTTTAGTTGGTGATTTAGCAAAAGAGTATATTCTAGCAATTGACCACTGGATAGCATTTGGATTATTAGCAGTTATTGGGATGAAAATGTTTCTTGAAGGGTATCGTTACAACCTAAGAGAATGTGCATTATATGATTTCACAAAACCCTCAGTCCTTATAACACTTTCAATTGCAACAAGCATAGACGCATTTATTGTTGGCATTGGATTTGGACTCGAATACACCTTCAATCAACAATTCATAATAATTGGAATAATTGCATTATGCACATTTATATTCTCACTCTTAGGAGCTTTTATGGGAATGAGAGCCTATTTCTTTAAACCAAAACTCGCACTAATATTTGGAGGGTCTATTCTCTTTGGCTTAGGCTTGAAAATCTTATTAGAGCATCTTTTTGCATAAAAAGATAAGGTGAAAATGAAACGCTGAAAGGATTTCCTGAATCAAAGAAAGAATTTTTTAGATCAAAGAAAGAAAAAAATGAATCAAAGATTTAGAAAACTATAATAAGGATTGAAATAATTATGTAATTTTGCTATATGAAAATACGCTTAACCAAAGAGTTTAATTTTGAAATGTCTCATGTACTTCACAACTACGATGGCTTGTGTAAGAATATTCATGGACATAGTTATCGATTGTTTGTTTCCGTTAAGGGAAAGCCAATTAACGATGTAGAAGACCCAAAAAATGGAATGGTAATGGACTTTGGTGACTTAAAATCTATAGTACATTCTGAGATAGTTGATAAACTTGATCACGCACTACTTGTTCCCAATAATTCCTTAATGCTTCCTCATCTTCAAGAATGCGATACCAAAATTATTATCACGCCCTATCAACCTACATGTGAAAATATGCTTGTTGATTTCTCAAAACGCATATCTTCACGCCTACCAAAAGGAGTTGAATTGGCTCGCTTATGCTTATATGAAACAAAAAACTCTTATGCAGAATGGCTTGCAGAGGATAATAATTAAGAATAATAGTTTGAAAAAATAATTAACAAAATACAAAACCCATCCTATGAAAGAAGATAAATACCAATTCCCTATTATTGCAAAATGGGTTGTATCAATAATTATCCTTTTATTAGTTCTTTATGGGGTATGGTATTTTCGCTTCTTAGTTGCCTGCATTGCCGCCTCAATCGTTTTATCATTTATTGGAAGACCACTAATACAATTCTTAAGCAAAATTCACTTCAAGAGATTTCATATCGGAAATACTCTTTCAACAATTATTACCTTGATTACTCTTATTGGAACCTTTTCTCTAATAATCTATACCTTAGTTCCTTTAATCATATCACAGGCAATGAACTTTGCAAACATTGATATTTACAAGATAGCAGACTATTACGCAGGTCCAATTAAATCGCTTGAAAACTTCCTCTATGAATATCAAATAATGTCTCCCAATACAAGTCTTGAAACATTAATATCTAACAAGATTTTAAATATGTTTCAAATGTTTCAGATAAATGATATTGCGGATGTTATCTTAGGTCTTGGGACAAGCCTAATTATGGGCTTCTTTATAACAGTCTTTATCACCTTTTTCCTCCTAAAAGATTCCCACCTACTCTATAATTTCGTTATTGGAATAACACCGGATGATTATATGGACGAGGTTGATAGGATAATAACAAATACTCGCAGTCTAATATCAAGATATTTTATCGGAATTTCAATTGAAATATTAGTAATGATTAGTCTTTTTGCAATTGGCTTCTATTTTGTTGGTTTCTCAAACGCAATTCTAATAGCAACAATTTGCGGAACAATGGTAATCCTACCCTATATTGGAGTGATAATTGGAGGCTTTATGGGTTTAATTATTACCATAACAGGCTTATTAAGCATAGACCCGAATATGGATATTCTCCCAATTATTTTTAAATTCCTAATTGTATTTGGCTCTGTAAAACTTATTGATGACTTTGTTCTCCAACCATTTATTTATTCTAAGAGCGTTAAGGCTCATCCATTAGAAATATTCCTTGTTATTATTATGGCAGGAGAAATTGGAGGAGTTATCGGAATGATTTTAGCTATTCCTACCTACACTTTCCTTAGAATACTTGCAAAAGAATTCTTCTCCCAGTGGAAGATAGTCCAAAAGATTACAAAAGATATTTAGATTAAATAAGGATTTAGATTACTTTTTGCTAAGCTTAGATTCAAGGAATGTTTCCTCTGCCATATAGGAAGAGCGAACAAGTGGGCCACTTTCAACATTGTCAAAACCAAGCTTCATTCCCATTTCCTTATATTTAGCAAACTGATCTGGATGAATATATTCCTCAACAGCTATGTTTTGTGTCGTAGGTTGAAGATACTGACCAATCGTTAAGAGGTTGCAATTAACTTCCCTTAGATCTTTCATTAGCTCTAATACCTCATCTTCTGTCTCACCTAAACCTAACATTATTCCAGATTTAGAAATGATTCCAGCCTTAGAAGCTTTGTGAAGAACATCAAGACTAAGGTCATATTTTGCTCTAGATCTAATTTGAGGGCTTAATCTCTTAACCGTTTCCATATTATGCCCAAAGATATCAGGCTTTGCTTGAAAAACAATATTTAGATACTCATCTATATTGTCAAAGTCTGGTGTAAGAACTTCAATAATTGTATTTGGGTTTTCTTTCCTAATCTCTCTTATTGTTTCTGCCCAGTGATTGGCACCTTTGTCCTCAAGCTCATCCCTATCAACAGAAGTAATAACGCAGTGTCTTAGTTGCATTAGCTTAACCGACTGAGCTATTTTCTTTGGTTCTTCTTTGTCTAATGGAAGTGGTTTCCCTGATTGAGTTGCACAAAACTTACAGCTTCTGGTACAAATCTCACCTGCAATCATAAAGGTTGCTGTGCCTTTTGTCCAGCACTCACCAATATTTGGACATTTCCCACTCGAACAAATCGTATGAAGTTGGTTTAGTTCAACAATCTTCTTAACTTTTGAGTAGTTTTCACCCTGAGCAAGTTTAACTTTTAACCATGAAGGCTTACGTTCTGTCTTATTCATCTTTTATTATATTTTCTGCTACAAGTTTCTTATAAGTTTTTTCAGAAGCTAATTGCTCCGCTGCCTTAATTGAGAAATCAACAGCTGAGGATTGACCTACATCATCAATAAAAACCTGTATTTTGTATTGTTTTCTTGAATTAGTCTCATCAGTATCTATAACTTGATATGAAACCTTTTGTTTAGTTTTTTGTCCCCAATCTATAAGTTTACTCTTGAAGTTCCAATCGGTTGTTTCCAATGAGTCAACATCAAGGTAGAGTGCAAAAATCCTTTTTGTAATAACTTTATAGGTAAAGCAATAACCCTTGTCCAGATAAATAGCACCTACAATTGCTTCAAAAGCATCACCATCCATTGAAAGAAACTGTCCGTTATCTTTTATGTATTGAATATGCTTTGAAAGACCTATCTTCTGAGCTAATTTGTTTAGAGAGGCACGGCTGACAATCTTTGAACGCATCTCTGTTAAGAAACCTTCCCCTTGGTAGGGATATCTCTTAAACAAAAAATCTCCAGTTATTGTGCTTAGAACTGTGTCTCCAAGGTATTCCAACCTTTCATTATTCATCCTAAAACCCTTACTATTCTTATGAAAGTAGGACTTATGAGTTAGAGCAAGCTTATAAATAGAAATATTCTTAGGTTTGCACCCAAGAATATTCCTTAAAAATAGTTTTAGCTCCTTATCTCGTATATCAACTTTATTTGATTTTCTAAATAGGGATAACATTAATAAACTATTATTTACTATATTTCTTTAATGCAATTGATGCATTATGACCACCAAAACCAAATGTGTTGCTAAGTGCAACATTCACATCTCTTTCTTGAGCTTTGTTGAATGTATAATTCAATAAAGGAAGTTCAGGATCGTCAGTGAAGTGATTAATTGTTGGTGGAACTATTCCATGTACAATTGTTAGAACAGTAGCAATAAATTCAATAGCACCAGCAGCTCCAAGAAGATGCCCAGTCATACTCTTTGTAGAGTTAATATTGATTTTATATGCATGGTCTCCAAACAAAGCCAAAATAGCCTTTGGTTCAGATACATCTCCC
>JBAYYI010000006.1:0-53898 GCA_041673165.1 Bacteroidales bacterium | reverse complement strand
TGAAGCTGAAAGCATTGAAATCTGTCAAGTCTTTATAGGATTAAATGAAATAATAGATAACCCAATATCAATCACCCTCTACCCTAACCCAACATCATCAAGCTCAAGATTAGAAATTGATAATGTGGAGGGAAATATTGAAATCACCATAACTGATATTAGCGGAAGAAAGATTCAAACAATGAGTACAAGAGCTAATAATAAATTTGAAACCACCATTGACCTAACAACCCAATCAAAAGGGATTTACTTTATTAGCATAGTGACAGAAAAAACAAAGCGAACAGAAAAACTAATCTTAAAATAAGCGTTTAGAAATTCAGCTATTATTGAAAAGAGACGTAATTCACTACGTCTCTTTTTGTTTTATGTATTTTATTATCAAGCAAAAGTTTGGAAAAAAACTGATTATGAGTTATATTTGCAGTATTAATAAGTTTAAAACCAAAAGATATGAAAAGAAAATTATTCATTTTATTAATATCAATTCTTGGTATTAGTATAAATGCAAATGCGTATGATTTCTCTTCCATTATTAATGGACAAACCCTTTATTTTAATATTACATCCAACACATTTCCTTATAACGTAGAGGTTACAAGTCAAAGCGACACTCTTCCATACTATACAACAAAACCCATAGGAGCAGTTACAATTCCAGATACAATAAGCTATAACGGAACCTTATATTCTGTTACTTCAATTGGAAATCATGCATTTGATGATTGTTCCAGTCTAAGTTCAATATCTATTCCTAATTCTGTTTTATCTATTGGCAATTATGCTTTTTATTGGTGCACTTCTCTTACATCATTAAATCTTTCTACCCACCTTAACTCTATTGGAAATTATGCTTTTCATTATTGCCAATCATTAACATCAATAACACTTCCAAACACCCTTAATTCAATTGGAAACTATGCATTTAGCAATTGTTCTTCTCTAATATCAGTAGTTATTCCAAACACTGTAACTTCACTTGGAGACTATGCTTTTACTGATTGCCATTGGTTAGAATCAATAAATCTTCCCGACTCAATTACCTCAGTTCCAGATGGTATTTTTTCTTATTGTTATCGTTTAATAACAACAAATATTCCTATTTCTGTAACTTCAATTGGAGAAGAAGCTTTTTATGATTGTAATGATTTATCATCAATATCAATTCCTGATTCTCTTATATCAATTGGGGATTATGCCTTTTGGGGATGTAATGTTTTACCATCAATAACTCTTCCTAATTCTCTTATTTCAATAGGAAATAAAGCGTTTGTTGGATGCCATGCTTTCACATCAATAACAATTCCTAACTCTGTTACCTCAATAGGAAATAATGCTTTTGGTTCGTGTACAGGTTTAGTATCAATAATTCTTCCTAATTCTATTACCTCAATTGAATATTATACTTTTGGTTCATGTAATAATTTAACATCAATAACAATTCCTAATTCAGTCACATCAATTGGAAGTGATGCATTTTCTGGATGTTTTGCATTAAGATCAATAAACCTATCTAATTCTCTTACTTCAATTGGTGATCGAGCTTTTAATGATGCTGGCTTAACATCAATAACCCTTCCTGCTTCTCTTCAAACATTAGGAGTTTATTCACTTAGCTGTCCTGAATTAACATATATTATCTCATATGCTATTAGTCCTCCAGTAACTTATATAGATGCATTTACAGGAGTTATAAAAACAATACCAGTTTATGTTCCTCTTGTATCGTTGCAATTGTATCCAAACTCACCTAATTGGAATGAATTTACAAACTATCATGCTATTGAATCATATCAAATAATTAACGCATCTTTTTGTCAAGGTGACAATTATACTAATTATGGTGCAAATACAGATACTGCAGGAACATATTTTTTAGTATATAATAACGATAGCATTCATTTAAACCTTAGTGTTAGTCCAACCTATATCGATACAATAAACGCATCAATCTGCCAAGGAAATACTTACAGCTTAAATGGATTTAATGCAAGTACAACAGGAATTTATAGAGATACCCTACAAACAATTAATGGTTGTGATAGTATTATTACATTAAACCTAACTGTTAATGAAATTACAACTCCTACAAATCTTGTTTTAGATAATATTCAAAACTACTTTGAGCTATCTTTTCAATCCGATGCAGAAAGTTATCTTATTTATAGAAATAATGACTCAATAGGCTCAACCACAAATACAATATATAGAGATACCAATGTGATTGAGGGAGTAAACTACTGCTATAAGGTAAAAGCATTTGATGGAGATTGCGAAACAGAAAGCATTGAAATATGTCAAGTATTTACAGGATTAAACGACATCAACCTAAACCCAATCCAAATCACCCTCTACCCTAACCCAACATCATCAAGTTCAAAATTAGAAATAGAAAACGTAGAAGGCAAAGTAGAAATCACCATAACTGACATAAGCGGAAGAGTAATTCAAAGAATGATTGCAAGAGCTAATAATAAATTTGAAACCACCCTTGACCTTACAAACCAATCAAAAGGGATTTACTTTATTAGCATAGTTACAGATAAAACAAAGAGAACAGAAAAACTAATCTTAAAATAAGCATTTAGAAATTCAGCTATTATTGAAAAGAGACGTAATTCACTACGTCTCTTTTTGTTTTATGTATTTTATTATCAAGCAAAAGTTTGGAAAAAAACTGATTATGAGTTATATTTGCAGTATTAATAAGTTTAAAACCAAAAGATATGAAAAGAAAATTATTCATTTTATTAATATCAATTCTTGGTATTAGTTCTTATGCCAGTGCATACGATTTCTCATCCATTATTAATGGACAAACCCTTTATTTTAATATCACATCTAATACATCACCTTATACCGTAGAAATTACTAGTGAAATTGCAATTGATCCATTTTTTACAACCAGACCCATTGGAGCAGTTACTATTCCAGATACAATAAGCTATAACGGAAATATGTATTATGTTACATCAATTGGAAAAAATGCTTTCAATGAATGTATTGGCTTAATTTCAATAACTCTTCCTAATTCAATACTATCAATTGGAGACTCTGCATTCTATTATTGCTACAGCTTAACATCACCAACCATTCCTCCTAATCTTGATTCAATTGGACATGCAGCTTTTTGTAATTGTGAATCTTTTATAACAATAAATCTTCCAAACACCATTACTTCAATTGGAGATGTTGCTTTTAGGCTTTGTAAAGACTTATCTTCCATAAACATCCCTAATTCACTCACCTCAATTGGGAACTACACTTTCCATTCTTGTTACGATCTACTTTCAATAAACATTCCAAACACCATTACTTCAATTGGAGATTATGCATTTTACTATTGCGAATCCCTAACGTCAATTAATATTCCACAAACAGTAACTTCAATTGGAGAATTTGCTTTTGGTTATTGTTCAGAAATAAGCACAGCAAATATCCCCATTGCTTTTACTAAAATTCCAAATGGTATTTATTATAATTGTATTTCATTAACATCAATAAATATTCCAAACTCGGTCACTTTAATTGGGGAAGATGCTTTTTGGGACTGTATTAGTTTGCAAACCGTTACAATTCCTAATTCTGTTGACACAATTGAAGGATATGCTTTTGGTGGATGTCATTCTTTCACTTCAATAACTATTCCTAATTCCGTAAAATACATTGGAAGAAATGCATTTAGTGCATGTTATGATGCAACAACCATTAGTATTCCAAATTCCATAAAAATAATTAACAAAAGTACTTTTAGTGGATGTTCAAGTTTAATATCAATAACCATTCCAAATTCAGTAACTTCGATTGGAGAATCTGCATTTAGTGGATGTATTAATTTATCTACAGTAAACTTATCTGATTCTCTCACTTCAATTGGGATTGGCGCCTTTCTTCAATGCTATGCTCTAACATCGATCACCCTTCCCAGCTCTCTTGAATCACTTAGTTCAAATACTTTTACATGGACTGGCTTAACATATATCATATCAGAAGCTACAAATCCACCAGACATTTCCAGCTATTCATTTCATGATGTTCCAAGAACAATACCCGTTTTTGTTCCCTATTCATCATTACAATCCTATCAAACAGCTCAATATTGGAGTGAATTCACCAATTATCACTCAATAGGATCTCATCAAATCATTCACACCTCTTTTTGTGAGGGTGACACCTTTACCAATTATGGTGCAAATATTGATAGTGCAGGAACATATTTTTTAATTTACAATAATGACAGCATCCTTTTAACCCTTTTAGTTAGTCCAACATATAGCGAAACAATATCAGCAACAATTTGTCAAGGCGATTCCTATACCTTAAATGGATTTAATCAAAGCACAGCAGGAACACATGTTCTAAACCTTCAATCAATTAACGGTTGTGATAGTATAATTACATTAAACCTTATAGTTAATGAAGTTCAAACCCCAACAAACCTATCTTTGCAAAGAAATCAAAACCATTTTGAACTTTCTTGGCAATCCGATGCAGATAACTTTAGTATTTACAGAAATAACGTATTAGTTTTCTCAACAACAAACACAGTATTTATTGATACCAATGTTATTGATGGAACAAACTATTGCTATAAGGTTAGAGCATTTGATGAAGATTGTGAAGCTGAAAGCATTGAAATCTGTCAAGTATTTACAGGATTAAATGATATAATAGATAACCCAATCCAAATCACCCTCTACCCTAACCCAACATCATCAAGCTCAAGATTAGAAATTGATAATGTAAAGGGAAAGGTTGAAATCACCATAACCGACATTAGCGGAAGAGTAATACAAAGAATGAGTACAAGAGCTAATAATAAATTTGAAACCAACCTTGACCTTAGAAACCAATCAAAAGGGATTTACTTTATTAATATCATTACAGAAAAAACAAAGAGAACAGAAAAACTTGTTCTGAAATAAATCTTAAGAACTAATCTATATTAAAAGACCCATTTAAATTGTTTAGGTGGGTCTTTGTTTTATTTGCTAAAGCCTAATCTATAAACCATTGAGATGTGATTTATAATAAACATTTATAATTTATATCCATATATTTATTTTTTTTGAATTTAAGACATAAACTCCTTTGGTTAAATATCTAATAATCAATATTCAATATTTGGGAAACAAGGTTAGATGAAAAAAAGTTATTAAAAATTAGTAAAAAACATAGATTTCGACTTATATTTGCATAATTAATTAGTAACAAAAACTAAATTCTATGAAAAAATCATTATTAATTCTATTAATATCAATTCTTGGTATTAATTTAAGTGCAAAAGCATACGATTTCTCTTCTATTGTCAATGGACAAACTCTTTATTTTAATATCACATCTTCTGCATACCCATTTACCGTAACTCTTACAAGTCAAACAAATAGTAGTCCATTTTATACAATAAAACCAACAGGAACTGTAATAATTCCAGAGACAGTAAACAATGGTGGAATAGCATATTCCATTACTTCTATTTCAAATAATACTTTTTCAGGTTGTTATCTCTTATCATCAGTCACAATCCCTTCTTCTATTACTTCAATTGGCAATGCTGCTTTTTTTGATTGTCAGAGTTTAACATCCTTAAACATTCCATCCTCCATTACTTCAATCGGAGAACAAGCTTTTGCTTATTGCACTAACTTAATATCAATAAACATTCCTAGTTCTGTCACTTTAATTAAAGATGGTACTTTTCGTGGTTGTAGTGTATTACCATCAATAGCACTTCCAAGTTCAATTACTTCTATTGGAGAAAATGCATTTTATGATTGCTATGCTATCACATCAATCAATATTCCTTCATCAGTAACCTCAATTGGACATCATGCATTCTATAATTGCTACACCTTACCTTCGATTATTATTCCTAATTCGGTTACCTCAATTGGAGAATTTGCTTTTGCTCAGTGTAGTGCTTTAACATCAATAAACATTCCTAATACTATTACTTCAATTGCAAAGGCTACTTTCGCTTCTTGCTTTACTTTACCCTCAATAACAATTCCTAACTCTGTCACTTCAATCGGAGAAAGTACTTTCAGTTCATGTTACGCTCTACCATCAATAACTATTCCAAATACAGTAACTTCAATTGGAAACTTGGCTTTTGCATATTGTACTAGTTTTACTTCAATAACTATACCTAGTTCTATTACAATAATTCCAAATGGGGCTTTTGGATATTGTAGTAGTTTAACCTCAATATCTATACCTAGTTCTGTTACTTCAATTGCAAACAATGCTTTTGCAAGTTGCTCTTCTCTTCCCTCAATAGCCATTCCTAATACTGTAACTTCAATTGGGAACTATGCTTTTGCATATTGTAGTAGTTTAACCTCGATAACTCTTCCTGAATTTATTACTTCAATTGAACCCTTTACTTTTCAAAATTGCACTGCTCTAACATCAATCATTATTCCTAATTATGTCACTTCAATTAAAGGTATAGCTTTTAGTGGATGCACTGCTCTAACATCAATAGTTATTCCTAATTCCGTAACTTCAATTGGAAATGATGTTTTTAATGGTTGTTCAGCTCTAACATCAATAACACTTCCAAATAATCTTACTTCAATATCAGGTTATGCTTTTAATGGATGCACTGCTCTAATTTCAATTACCTCACACTCTCCTATCCCACCAATCATTCTAAGCACGACATTTAGCGGAGTTCCAAAAACAATACCACTCTATGTTCCCCTATTATCAATACCAACTTATCAGTCCGCCCCAAATTGGAATGCATTTACCAATTATCAGTATATAGGAGCCCCTCAAATCTTTAATGTTTCTATATGTGAAGGAGAAGTTTATACTAATTATGGTGCAAATGCAGATAGTGCAGGAACATATTATTTATTTGACAATGATGGTGATAGTATTATCTTAAACCTCACAGTTAATCCAAACTACGACACCACGATAAATGCTGGAATCTGCCAAGGAAGTACTTATTCTCAAAATGGATTTAACGAATCAACAGCAGGAACATATACTCAAAACCTACAAACAATTAATGGTTGTGATAGCATTATAAATCTAAACCTTTATTTTTATCCAAGCTATGAAGACACTATAACCGCAAGCATATGTCAAGGAGAAGTTTATCAAGGATTTATTGCTTATCACTACTATCCAAATTACACAGGTGTCTTTACTGTAGAATTGCTAACAGTTGATGGTTGCGATAGTATAGTTCATCTAAGCCTAACAGCTCATCCAACCTATCACGATACAATAATAGCTAATATATGCCAAGGTGAATCTTATATCCTAAACGGATTTAATCAAAGTGCAGCAGGCACTTACAACCGAAACCTACAAACAATTTATGGTTGTGATAGTATAGTTACACTAATACTTATTGTTAATCCAATTTATACAGCGTCCTATAATGCTACAATATGTGAAGGAAATACATATAACTTAAATGGATTCAATGAATCAACAGCAGGCACTTACACTCAAAATCTCCAAACAGTAAATGGATGTGATAGCATAATAAACCTAAACCTTATTGTTAATCCATCTTACGACACAGTAATAATAGCAAGTATATGTAGTGGAGAAACCTATACCTTAAATGGATTTAACACTTCTTCAGCAGGCTCTAACATACAATTACTACAAACAATAAATGGTTGCGATAGCATTTTATACTTGAATCTAATAATCAATCCAACCTATAAGGACACAATAAATGCTACAATCTGTCAAGGACAAACCTATACACTAAACGGATTTAATGCAAGTGCAACAGGTATTCACACCCAAAACCTACAAACTACAAAAGGTTGTGATAGTATTATTACATTAAATCTTATTGTTAATCCAACCTATAATAACACAATAAATGCTACAATATGTCAAGGCAATACCTATACACTAAACGGATTTAATGCAAGCACAACAGGTATTCACACCCAAAACCTACAAACTGCAAAAGGTTGTGATAGTATAGTTAATCTAAATCTTATTGTAAATCCAACCTATACCGACACCATAAGAGCAACAATTTGTGAGGGAGAAGTTTATACAGAATTTGGAATATATATGCTCTACCCAAGCTTAACAGGCATATACTCCATAACCCTACAAACAGCAAATGGTTGTGATAGTATAATTAACCTTGACCTTATAGTTAACCCAGCCTATAAAGACACAATAAATGCTGAAATCTGTCAAGGAACAACCTATACACTATACGGATTTAATGAATCAATAGCAGGAACATATACTCAAAACCTACAAACAATTAATTCTTGTGATAGTCTAATTACACTAAACCTTATAGTTAATCAGGTTACAACCCCAACAAACCTATCTTTGCAAAGCAATCAAAACCATTTTGAACTCACTTGGCAATCCGATGCAGAAAGCTATACTATATACAGAAATAACATATTAGTTTTCTCAACAACAAATACAATCTATATTGATACCAATGTTGTAGAAGGAACAAACTACTGCTATAAAGTAAAAGCATTTGAGGGAGATTGTGAAACAGAAAGCATAGAAATCTGTCAAGTCTTTACAGGATTAAATGAAATAATAGATAACCCAATTTCAATCACCCTCTACCCTAACCCAACCTCTTCAAGTTCAAGATTAGAAATAGAAAACGTAGAAGGCAAAGTAGAAATCACCATAACTGACATAAGCGGAAGAGTAATACAAAGAATGAGTACAAGAGCTAATAATAGACTTGAAACTACCATTGACCTTACAAACCACTCAAAAGGGATTTACTTTATTAGTATTGTTACAGAAAAAACAAAACAAGTAGAAAAGCTTATTTTAAAATAAGCGATTTGAAGAGACGTGATTTATCACGTCTCTTTTTATTTTCAAGAAAAAAACTTGTAAGAAACCTGATTATGAGTTATATTTGCAGAAAGAATTAATCAATTAAGACCAAAATATATGAAAAGAAAATTATTAGTTTTATTAATATCAATACTTGGTATTAGCTTGAACTCAAATGCAGCTCATTTTGAAGTCCTTGTTAATGGTAATACTCTTTATTTTAATATTACAAGCCATACAAGTAAAACAGTAGAAGTAACATGTCAAACATCAAACTTCCCTTATTGGTATACAAAACCAACAGATTCAATAATGATACCTAATACAGTGGAAAACAATGGAATTATATATTCTATCACATCAATTGGTGATATTGCTTTCACAGGATGTAGTGATATAACTTATGTTGAACTTCCTAATTCAATTACATCAATTGGAGACCATTCGTTTTCTAATTGCAGTAGCTTAATTTCAGTGAACATCCCTAGTTCAGTTACTTTAATAAAGGCTTGTGCTTTTTATGAATGTACTAGCTTAAGCTCAATAATTATCCCAAATTCTGTTAATACAATAGAACCATCTACTTTTTCAGGCTGTACCAACTTAACCGTAATCATTGTACCCAATTCAATTACTTCAATTAAATCCTCTGCTTTTAGTGGTTGTAGTAATTTAACCTCAATAAACCTTCCAAACTCAATAGACACAATTGGAGAATATGTATTTAGTGGATGTACTAGCCTAATCTCTACCAATTTACCTATTTCAATAACATCAATTGAATATAGATTATTTTACGGATGTAGTAGCCTAACCTCAATCGATTTACCTGAATCTATAACTAAAATTTCAGATTATGCATTCTATGGATGTAGCAGCTTAAGCTCAATCAATCTACCCGAATCTATAACTACTATTTTAGATTATGCATTTTCTGGCTGCATTAGTTTAGCCTCAATTACCTCCAACGCCATAATACCTCCAACTCTTCAAATCAATTCATTTAAAGAAGTTCCAAAAACAATACCAATTAATGTTCCTTGTTCCTCATTACAACTATACCAAACGGCAAATGTTTGGAAGAAATTCACCAACTATCAATGTTTTGGTATTGGAATAAATGAAATAATAAATCAAGAATTACAAACAAAGCTCTACCCTAACCCAACCTCATCAAGTTCAAGATTAGAAATAGAAAACGTAGAAGGCAAAGTAGAAATCACCATAACAGATATTAGCGGAAGAGTAATACAAAGAATGAGCACAAGAGTTAATAGTAAATTTGAAACTACCCTTGACCTTACAAACCAATCAAAAGGGATTTACTTTATTAGTATAGTGACAGAAAAAACAAAGAGAACAGAAAAACTAATTCTGAAATAGTTGTTTATGGTTTAATGTTTATCGTTTAAATGAAAAACCCCATCTAATTAATTTTAGGTGGGGTTTTTGTTTATCGTTTATGGTCTATAGTTTATGGTTTCGTTTTCTTAGAATGTAAGCACCCTATCACTATCCACAACCCACTCAGCAAGCTGTCCCATAGTTGATTTCTCTGCACCCTCAAAATAAGGATGGTTCTTATAAATCCCACAACGAGACATACAAGTGCCACAAACCTTAACCACAGCACCACCAGCAATTAAATCCTTAAGCATCTGTGACAAATCCTGGTCATAATTAAGAGGTGCCTTACAAACATCCCTTGCCATATCAACCGAATCATTCATAAGGAAAATCCTAACCTCATGCCCATTACCCAAAAGAGTATTAGCAAGTCTCAACCCATTCCAAGTCACATCAGTGTCATCATAAGGTTCACGATTAAAAACAATTAAAACTTTCATATCATATTCTATTTTAAATTAAACAATTTATCATTACTCCATTAGAAACGACAAATCATAGGATTAAATTATATAAGACCCATCATTTTCAGACTTAAAAAGAATTAGCAGGCAAACGAAACCGTTAAACCTGCTAAATCATTAATTATAAAGATATGAAAAAAAGTTATCTCTTTCTTATATAGTATGAAGCTCTATCAATCTTAGCTTTTGCAGACTGAGTAAGCTTTGTATTATAAATTTTCTTAGGAGTAGTAGGCGTTCCAGCAATAGTAAATTCCATAACCTTAACAGCACCAACAGTATCATTACTAATATTATTACTTGGCTCAGCAATAGGGAAAACAACAGTAGAAGGATTGGTTCCAAAAGTTGTAGTCACAAATTGATTAGCAGCAAGAGCAGTAACCACACAATTAGTAGCAATAGAAGGATCACAATTACTATACATATTAACCCAAACTTGATAAGTACCAGTTTGAATCAATGAATCTGGATAGAAAACATTCTCATTATTAATACTATCAATATTACAAGCAGGATTAGAATCTAAGTCAAGACCCCACCAGTAAGTATTTAAACCAGTTATTGAATCATAAATTTGTCCACCCTTATTACCATAGTAAATAATAACACCGTCAGGTTGAATAACATATAAGTCAACATCTTTTTCATTATCAAAAGAAAGACTAATCTGCAAATCACCAGTACCCACAGCATAGTAAGTCACAGTTGACTTATAAAGCGAAGTCATAGTACCATCAAGCAAGAGAGCAGAAATTTGAATCTCGAAAGACTCATCAAGAGTTTGGCTCAAAAGAATAACAAACTCAAAAACAGAACTCTTAGTAACATTAGGACTAATAACATAATATTGATTAGACCCCTTAACACTAACATAAAGTTTTTGAATATCATTATCAGAATTGATGCTCACATAAGCCGAACCACCAGAAATAACAGTAGCATTAAGAGAAACCTCACCAATGCTTGGACCATTAGCAGAAAAAGGAATAGTCCCTTGAACAACTTCAGCATTCTGAATAGAGAAAAACTCACTAATACGATTAGTAGTATCTGGATTAGGCTTAACCTCCTCATCAGTACAAGAAGAAAAACCAAGCGCCAAAACAGTTAAGATAGCAACTATAAAGACGCTGAAATGTAAACCTTTAAAACCTTGTAATAATTTCGTTTTCATCATATTTTGAGCAGTATTTATTCTGTTGCCAGCAGGTTTTAATAAAAAGAGTTCTAAATAATCAATTAATACTAAAATGCGACAAAGAGACAGAACCCCATAACCCCTTAAGCCACGGTACAATATTACAACAAAAAAAATAAAAATGCAAATAAAAACCCAATAAAAATTATAAAAAACAAATGAATACCACCAGAAATGAGTACAGGCAAAGAAAAGAAGAAAGACATTACTATTAGGATATTACATAAGAAAAACAAATAAATCCTTTTTTACTTGACTTTTGGATTCTAATATTTTATATTTTCAACAGAAAGAGAATTTTTTATTATTATATTTCAAACTAATTAGTTAGTAGCAAAGGTAAAGAGGAAGTCCCAATATTTATATTGGTGTTCCCTTAAACTACTAAACACTGTAACATTTAACATATATAGGGGTATGTTACAAAAGTTACGCTTTACACTTGGAAAATAGTTTAATTATCAATGTGTTTTCTTTTGATGAAGATTCTTCTCTCCTGATAGAAGCAATAAGCTTTAGAAAATAGCAAATAAAAGTTTTTAATAAATAAAGGTTTAGGTGTTGGCACTAAGCTAACTTGTCTTAGTGCAACTCCGTACCTATTAAAGTTCATACTGACAGTCTCACAGTCTCACTGTACTAAGGGTAGTGAGACGGTGAACATCGGTTCATCTTCAAAGCGTTATGAAAAAAGAGTGAGACTATTGCCGAAAACATCCAAAAATACAAGAAAATCATGTAGAATTAAAATACATGTCAGACCCTGTAGAGACGCGATTTATCTCGTGTCATCAACAACAAACCATATAATAAAAAAAACCAAACAACAAACCATTGATAAACAAATCAATAAACCTAATAAATGTCATTGATATAATTATAATAAAACAATAACATGAAAACCAACCTAACGATGACAAGCGATAAATCGCGTCTCTACAAAGATGCATCATTTGTTTATACTGAAAATTAACAACGTATGACGGGTCATTACTGCGTATTAATTTTCTAACTCTGCGTATTAATTTCTTGAAACAGCGTATTAATTTCCCCAGACAGCGTATAAATTTATCTTGATTTAATTGCGCTTATTTAGAAAGTTTATAAAAAATATTGTTGGTATAATAATAAATTTCAATTGTAGAGACGCCCAATTGGGCGTCTCTACAATATAGGCGATTATTGATTTAAACTTTGAAGGGGTATATTATCTCCCTCTTTTTTTTTATTTAAGTGGCTGTTTTTCGACATTTGGAAAAACAAAATCAAATTTTTGTATTAGTAGTTTTTTATCTGTTTCTAAAATGTTGTAGGTTTCCCATACTGAGTTTTTATTTAATAGTTTTATGCAGTTTTTTTCGCAGTAGATAATTTTGGTATAGGCTGGTCTAATTACTTTTAACTTTCTGTTTCTAAATCCAAGGTTACCATCTTTGTCAACTATGTAATAAAATATTTTTTCATTTTCGAAAGGTATGCTTTTCTTTACTATTCCATATTCTGGGTAGGCAAAAAGGTTATATCCCATGCAGAAGACTGGTATTAGGAAAAAGGTGTAGAGGGTGACTGCTATGCTTCTGATTGGTGATTTGCTCATTAATGAAAGTAGGATAAACATAAATAGTATTGAAAATAAAAAGAATATCAAGCCTAAGTATGGTATTTTTTGGGTGAACATTACGCCAAAGGATATTAGTGCGGATATTATATATATGATTATCTTTTTCTTTTTTGTTAGTTTAGGGAAATGCATCTTTTTAAAGAATTCCCATAGTACGTATAGGGTAAGGGCTATGGATAGGAATGTCCAGTTAATATGGTTTGCTATTAGTCCTATTGTCATTGCTATCCCGAGCACAAAGCCATATACTACCATATCTATTACTTTTAGCTTTGCAGATAGGGTTGATGCGTAAAAGCCTGTCATAACGTCAAATGTTCTTGCACTATTTGATAGGTTTATCTTTCTAAAGTGAAGAAAGACGTAGTATAGTAGTGGTCCATAAATTAAAAATAGATAGAAAAAATAGATTAGTATTAGGTTGAGTATATTGGGCAATTGTATGAAAAAATCATTTATAAATAGTACTACGGAACTAAATAATAGGATGAATGGGGATGGTAGTTCTGAAAAGATAACTTCTATAGAAAGGGATGTTAGGAGGAAGAGTATTGAGAGATAAAGTCCAAACCTTTGTCTTGCAAACATAAGGAGGGAGATATTAAAACGAATTATTAGAAGGATAGATATTATGATAAGTATTAGAATTCCATCGTAGGGGTAGAAGAAGTCAAATTGTCCGACAAGATAATCTTTTAATGCAAAAAATGCAAAAATGATAATTAAAAAAACATCAAATAATAATAATAGATATGGTATTTTATATCTTTTATACCAATTGGATGATAGTAAGAATGATGTTTTTCTGAGCTTCTCTAACATATAATGTTTATTATAAATTAAAACTGGGTTGCAAAGATAATGTTATTATTTAAATTATGGTTTTTTTTGCCTATAATAATTCGGGTCTTCTTTCTTTTGTTCTCTTTATTGATTGTTCTATATTCCACTCATCGATAAGTCTTTGATTGCCCGAAACTAATACATCTGGCACTTTCCATCCGTTGTATTCATAGGGACGTGAATAGACTGGTGGTGATACTAAGTTGTTTTGGAATGAATCTGTTAGGGCGGAGGTTTCATCATTTAAAACTCCTGGAATTACTCGTATTATGGAATCGCAAATTACTGCTGCTGCAAGCTCTCCCCCACTCAAAACATAGTTGCCTATCGATATTTCTCTTGTGATTAGGTGTTCTCTCACTCTTTCGTCAATTCCTTTATAGTGTCCACAAAGTATGCAGAGGTTGTTTTGGAGTGATAGCTCGTTGGATACTCCTTGGCTTAGCATTTCTCCATCGGGCGAGGTGTAAATTATCTCATCATAGTCTCTTTTTTGTTTTAGGTCTGCCAAACAATTTGCTATTGGTTCAATCTGCATAACCATCCCTGCTCCTCCTCCATAGCAATAGTCGTCAACGCTCTTATATTTATTAAGTGAATACTGTCTTAGGTCGTGAAATTCAACACTTACTATGCCTTTGTTTTGCGAACGTTGTAGTATGGAATGTGAGAAAATGCTTGTGAAAAGGTCTGGAAATAATGTAATAATATCTATGTGCATGCTTTAGTTTATTTATTAATTTTCATACGTTAGAATAAAAAAAAGGTTTCTCATACTAATTATTCAACGAAAGTTCGTATATTTGCTTTCTAAATTATGCCCATTTTAAAGAATTAAAATAATAACAATATGAGTTTTGGAATTCAATTTAAAAGTCTAATTCTTTCATTAGTTGGCTTGCCAGTGATTTGTTTTGGTCAAAAAAACATTGAAAAGGTATTGCCAGATTTTGAATATGATGATTACTATATTCACGCTGAGTTTATGACTAAGCCTTATGCTCTGGAGAATCAAACACTTTATCTCCCTAAGGTTTCTGACACTATTGGCCGTAATTTCTTTGTTGGAAAGCTTGCAAGTCCAGAGTTTGGTGATAAGACTGGAATAGAGTACTATGAACTTAAGAGGATGTCCCAAGACAATTTAGCCAAGATGGAAAAGGAGTGGTTTGTTGTTGCAGGATACATAACCGATAAGGTTGCTTACGATAAGGTTTACTATGCTGATGAGTTCAAGCAAGATTTTAAAAGTCTTAGATATGACTTCATTAAATTGGTTGTTGGTCTTTCAAAGGACACTGTTTTTTACAAGTATGATGGATTTTGGAATAGATATAACTTCCCTTTCATCCCTATGTCTTACTATAACGCAAACAAAAACGAGTATCCTAAAAACAAACATTCTAATTCTGATTTAAGTCTTGCTTCCTATGATGGGAAATCAAACTATGCTTATATCCCTAAAAATCTTGTGGGCGAGAAACTCTATCTTCCTATTACAACAGAGGTGACTTATGAGAGGTTATTTAATGGAACAAGATTATTTAATTATGATGATGATAGCAGGAAATACTCTTTTGCAAGAATGCCAGAGGGTAAATCAAAACTTTTGCAAGGAAGGACATTTGTGGTTGCTGACTGGGTTCACGATGCAGAGGGTCTAACTGATGTTTACCTTAAGCTTATTGTTCCAGGTGCAAGAGACACTATCTACTACAAATACCCTACTTCTTCACAAAGAAATGAGTTTCCGTTTGTTATCGAATCCTATTTAAGAAAAGCGAAAGATGACTATATGTATAGAGAATTTGTTTACCGTGGTGATAAATTCAAGATGAGGGTTATTGACACTAAGAGAAAAACTCCAGTAACAATTAATAGAGGGGATGTTTTCCAATGTATTGATTTCTTGGTTAAGGACGGAAAGTTCCAAATGCTGATGAGAAACAAAAAAGGTAGGAAATTCTATGTTGAGGCTGATTATTCATTGGGCGACAGATTAAGTTTTTCCAAATCAATGATTGAAGCTAATAAGGTTATGAAATATAGAGATACTTATACAACACATTATAAAGCAATGCTTCAAAAGGAACTTATTCCGACAATGACCATTGATATGGCTAAGATGTCTTGGGATAAACCAGAAAGAGAAGTACTTACTAACTTTGATGGCTCTAATCGTCATTGGTTCTATTTTGGGAATATATACGTTATCTATAAGAACAATAAACTTTATCGTGTTGCAATGATTCCAAATGATTTACGTCTATGAGCGAAGAATTTGAAGATTTAAATAACGATGATTTGAATGAGCTAATTCTTAAGTTTGAAGATTGCTTATCAACAGGTCAAGGTTGTTTTTTCGATTCCGATGAACTTCTTGAAATTATAGATTATTTCTTTGCAGTAAACGAGTCTGAGAAGACTAAGTCTGCAATTTCTCTTGCAATTCAGCTCTACCCTAATGAGATTGAGATAAATATTAGAAAAGCTCAGTTTATTTCACAAGATAAAGACCCTCAAGAGGCTATTATTTTCTTAGAGAAGTTCAAGGAAACAAACCCTGATGACTCCGATCTCTTGTTTGCTCTTGCCTCTCTCTATTCACAGGCTGGCATACAATCAAAAGCTATCGAGAGTTATGAGACCCTCCTTGTTCAAGATGATGAAGATATTGAAGTTTACTCTTCTTTGGGTGAAGAATACTTTGCACTTGAAGACTATGAATCGGCTGTTAAGATATATAAGAAAGCAATAAAGATTGAACCAACTAATTCATTCTTACTTCAACCCTTTGCTTATGCATCGCAGTATATTGACAATCCAGATAGATCTATTCAATTTCTTAAAAAACTTTGCAAACAAAATCCTTTTTCAGAACAAAACTGGATTTCTTATGGCATTTTACTCTACTATACTGATAACTTCTTTGATGCAATAACGTCTTTTGAACTTGCAATTGCAATTAGTGAAGACAATCCAACTGCTCATCTATACAGGGCTCAAGCTCTTATTGCTCTTGAAAACTATACCGAGGGGATAGAGTCTTTGCATGAGGCAAATAAATTAGACCCAGGTGAACCACTTGTCCTTTTCTTCCTTGGACAAGCCTACGAGAAACAAGGCAATTGGATAACTGCTGCAATTTACTATAAGGATTGCATTCAAATAGATCAGTTTAATTCGGATGCTTGGGTAGGTGTTGCGATGTGTTATTTTGAACAAGATGACTTCCATAGTGCTGAACCTTACATACAAAAAGCTATTGAGCTTGAGCCAACAAATATTCATTTTAACCTGGCTTATGCCGAAATGCTATATAAGGAAAACTATATAGAAAGAGGTGAAGAAATGTATCAAGAGCTATATGACCAAGGTAAGGAATTGGCAATTATTACTATTAATTGGGCAATGTCTATGGTTTCTGCTGAAAAAACAATGGATGCTATTCATCTTCTAAGGGAAACAATTGATAATAATAAGTTTGAGGAGCCTAATATATACTTTACTCTAATTGAAATATCTTCAAAAGAATCTTACTTAAAAGACCATCTTGATGATTATATCTTTAAGCTATTCTTGGAATATGATATTACTTATGAGATGATTGAAAAGAATTGTCCTTCCCTACTAAAGAACCCACATTACGAAAATTTAATAAAAATATATATCGATGAAAAAGAATAAACTAATTGCAATTGTTTTCTTTCTTGCAGTTTTTCTAACACCATCTTTCTTAAGTGCAAATTCAGTCACAGAAACAAATACAATAGATAATAATAAAGAGAAAACTTCCAAAATAGAAGAGGTTACATCTTGGTATGATAATATGAATTATGGAACAATTACTTTGCTAATGGCGGTTGAGAGTTCATTTATTCCATTTCCATCAGAGGTTGTTGTTCCTCCTGCTGCCTACAAAGCCTCTCAAGAGAATAGCGACTTAAATATCTTTTTAGTTGTTTTGTTTGCAACCCTTGGAGCTATTATTGGTGCATTAATCAATTACTACCTTGCTTTTTTCTTAGGAAGACCAATAATTCATAAGTTTGCTGACTGTAGGTTTGGAAGGATGTGTTTGTTAAGTAGTGAAAAGGTTACAAAAGCAGAGGATTACTTCATTAAACACGGCAGAAGCTCAACATTTGTTGGAAGATTAGTTCCTGGCATTCGTCAGCTGATTTCAATTCCTGCTGGTTTATCTAAAATGTCAATACTTCCCTTCATTCTTTTCACATCCTTAGGTGCTGGAATTTGGAATATTGTTTTGGCTCTCTTGGGTTATCTTGCTCATGGACAAGCCTCAATAATAAAAGAATATACTCACGAGCTTTCATATATCTTACTTGGATTGGGTCTTTTATTCATACTATACCTTATTTATAGTGGCTTTATTAAGAAGAAGAAAACAAAAGAAAAAACAATTTAATAAAAAAATAAGATGAAGATTAAACTCTATGGTTTAATTGGTTATCCACTTGAGCATTCGTTTTCTGAAACCTATTTTAAGGAGAAGTTTCTTAGGGAAGGAATTCTTGATTCTAAGTATGAGAACTTCGAAGTCAAAGACCTTGAAAGCTTTATTTCCACTATTAAATCAAAGACTTTTAATACATCATCTTTTCAAAACCTTAGGGGGTTTAATGTGACAATGCCCTATAAGGAAGTCATCATTCCCTACCTTGATTCCCTTGACGAAACAGTAAAGGAAATAGGAGCAGTTAATATTGTTAGGATTGAAGAAAGGGAAAACAAGATTATACTAAAAGGATATAATTCTGATGTATTTGGCTTTGAGACTTCTCTGCTTGAAAATATTAATAATAAGAATATTAAAGCACTTATCTTAGGTAGTGGTGGAGCATCAAAAGCTGTTTCTTATATTCTTAGAAAACATAAGATTGAATATAGAATTATCTCTCGAGAAAGAAAAAATGATGAAAATTCAATGCCCTATTCAGACCTTAAAGATGAAATAATACAATCCTATAAACTGATAATTAACACTACTCCACTTGGTATGAAATCCTATTTAAATCAAATGCCAGAGATAGATATTAATCATTTGACAAAAGAGCATATTGTTTTTGATTTAATTTATAACCCAAGTAAAACACTACTACTTGCAAGGGCTGAAATGTTGGGAGCTAAAACAATTAATGGTTTCGATATGTTATGCTATCAGGCAGAGGAAGGATGGAGGATATTCAATGCCAACTAAGATATTTCTTTTTGTTGCTATTGTTCTAATTATAATGGTGATTAGGATTAAGACTATCGGCATAGCTTTTCGTTCCATAAACACTCTTATCCACGAGCTTTCTCATGCCTTTATGGCAATTGTTACTGGTGGTAAGGTTACAGAAATAAAGCTAAATGATAATGCATCAGGCTCTTGCACAACAAAGTCAAAGGGTAAGTTCAAAACCTTCTTAGTTTCAAGTGCAGGCTATATCTCCTCTGCCCTATTCTCCTATCTCCTCTTTATTTCTCTTGGAAAATCTTGGAATCAATATTTCTTTTATTTCTTTCTCTCTATATCAGTTTTTGCTCTTATCTTTTGGATTAGAAATACTTATGGCATAATTTGGACACTTGTCTTTGCATCATTAAACCTATCTCTTATTCTTCTACCAACAACACTTACAAGCTTCTCAAATCATATACTCCTTATCTTTGGACTACTTATAGCAATCGATAACCTTATGGCTTGTTTTACCTTATTATATCTATCTATTACAACCCCAAAGAAATCAGGTGATGCAACTAACATAGCCAAAATCACTAAAATCCCAGCATTCTTTTGGTCTATCCTATTCTTAGCTTTTTCCCTATATATAGCTTATAAATCCTATCAGATATTCCTTCTGTCTTTTTGATATTAATTTACAACCAATTTAACTACTGATGATCCATTCACTGTTTGGATTTTGGCATAATACATACCTTTTCCAAAGTTAGTTAAGTCTATTGTTGTTACGTTTTTGTTAGATAATATTAATTTTCCAAGATTATTAAATACCTTAATATATGATACTTCTCCTTCTATTTGGAAGATCCCAGAGGAAGGGTTTGGAAATACATTAATTTCTGGTTTATTGATTTGTTCTATTCCTAATGGATTAAACAAACTTTTGTTGGAGTATGTTTTTGTTGTTGATTTAGCACCATTACATGTCCATGGAAGATCAACGGAAGCAAAATATGAAGCTCCTGCAATAGGGTTTTCAATGGTAAAGGCTCTATTGCCTTCATTTAGCGACCCTATCTCCGTGAAGTTGCCATCATTTAGTTCGTCCATCCAGATAGTATAACTTGTCGGTGAATATCCTGATAGAGTACTATAATCATCCATAATTTGTAAAATATAGTTTCCTGAACCTACTTCTTGGACAATACCTATTTTGATTGTCTTGTGCCAATCAACGATTTCGCTTAGATTTCCACAATTGTGCTTAGCTAAGACTGTGTATTTAATAGATTGTAGGTTAGGGTTGTTTATTCTGTCATATAAGGTATAAATATTTGTATCAGTAGTAATTGTGTCTAAATGAATCCAGTTGTCTCCTTGTTTGTAGCAAAGAATTACTTCTTCTACATAAGGAGCTGAATATCTCTGGAAGACAACCTTATTGATACCTAATTCGGGATCAAAAGTCGCTACACACATCATAGTAGGAATTGGATCGCTGTAGAATAAAACAATAGTATTGGATTGAGATATACAGTTTCCTTTTTTTACTTCTAATAAATATGGGTTAGTTCCTAGTTCATAATCTGCTTGTAGTGTTTGGTTTGTACTTATTATTATATCGTCTATATACCATTTATATTCATCGTAGATGAATGTGTCGTGAGGAGTTAAGATAGCCACCTGATCGTAGCATAACTCAGTATTAGTATTTGTAGAATAAAGGTCTAAATCAGGGATAGGATAGATTTGTTGCTCAACAACAACGGTTACCTGTCCTCCTGATGTACATACATTTTGCAGGTTTACAGTAAAAACTCCTGCCGTATCTGTATGGATACTTTGTGTGTTAGCACCAGTATTCCACTGGTATGTCCAGCCTGATCCAGCATCGAGTATAACATCTACAGCTTCATTACAAAGTAGTACATTATCAATGCTTGGTAATTGAGTAGGTAGTCGAATTATTTCAATTGAGTCTATAGTAACACCACATGAGTTTCCTTGATTAAAAGTAATAAGTCCAGTACTATTAATAAGTATTGGGTTTTCATCACTAATAAATCCAGGACCTCTCCATTGTGTGTATTGTGTGTTGACACCTGTACTTCCTAATGCACCTAAATTGACACCATTAGAACTACAGATCGATAAAGTATCGTTGGTGGTATTTATTATTCCGCCACCAGGTCCCAAGATTTCGAATTGTACGTGGGAAGGTGCTTGGGAGAAAAGACTGATTCCCAACATAGCACTGTTGAAATCGTATGATGCTCCTACCACATACATCCCAATACTTGTTGGTACAAAGATAATGCTATCTTTCATGCCATAAAATACTCCTTCAACGTTCCATATTGTGGTACCAAAACCAATTGGTTTATGAAGTATAAATACAGGGAAATTGTTTGTATCTACGCATAAATTTATGACTGGTTGAGGTAATGGACTCATTTGATAATGAATTGTGTCTGCCTTAACTTGGTTTATACCAATAAGACTGATTAGTAAAATGATAAAAAGGCAAAATTTTGCTTTCATAATTTTATTCTTTGCTTGACATTTTATTCTATAACAATGGTAAAAATTAATTTACAACTAATTTAACTACTGATGATCCATTCACTGTTTGGATTTTGGCATAATACATGCCTTTTCCAAAGTTAGTTAAATCTATTGTTGTTACGTTTTTGTTAGATAATATTAATTTTCCAAGATTATTATATACTTTGATAGATGATACTTCTCCTTCTATTTGGAAGATACCAGATGAAGGGTTTGGAAAGATATTAATTTCTGGTTTATTGATTTGTTCTATTCCTAATGGATTAAACAAACTTTTGTTGGAGTATGTTTTTGTTGTTGATTTAGCGCCATTACATGTCCATGGAAGATCAACGGAAGCAAAATATGAAGCTCCTTGAATAGGGTTTTCAATAGTAAAGGCTCTGTTGCCTTCATTTAGAGATCCTATCTCCGTGAAGGTACCATTATTTAGTTGGTCCATCCAGATAGTATAACTTGTCGGTGAATATCCTGATAGAGTACTATAATCATCCATAATTTGTAAAATATAGTTTCCTGAGCCTACTTCTTGGACAATACCTATTTTGATTGTCTTGTGCCAATCAATGATTTCGCTTAGATTTCCACAATTGTGTTTTGCTACAACTGTGTACTTAATAGATTGTAGATTAGGATTGTTTATTCTGTCATATAGCACATATATATTTGTATCAGTAGCAATTGTGTCTAAATGAATCCAGTTGTCTCCTTGTTTGTAACAAAGAATTATTTCTTCTACAGAAGGAGCCGAATATCTCTGGAAGATAACCTTATTGATGCCTAATTCGGGATCAAAAGTCGCTACACACATCATAGTAGGAATTGGATCGCTGTAGAATAAAACAATAGTACTTGATTGAGATATACAGTTTCCTTTTTTTACTTCTAATAAATATGGGTTAGTCCCTATTCCATAATCTGCTTGTAGTGTTTGGTTTGTACTTATTATTATATCGTCTATGTACCATTTATATTCATCGTAGATGAATGTATCGTGAGGAGTTAAGATAGCCACCTGATCGTAGCATAACTCAGTATTAGTGTTTGTAGAATAAAGCTCCAAATTGGGAGTAGGATAGTTGTTTTGTTCAATAACAACGGTTACCTGTCCTCCTGATGTACATACATTTTGCAGGTTTACAGTAAAAACTCCTGCCGTATCTGTATGGATACTTTGTGTATTAGCACCAGTATTCCACTGGTATGTCCAACCTGGTCCAGCATCTAATGTATGGTCTACAGGTTCATTACATAATAGTACATTATCAATGCTTGGTAATTGTGTAGGTAGTCGAATTATTTCAATTGAATCTACCATGATACCGCAAGCGTTTCCTTGAGTAAAGGTCATAAGCCCAGTATTGTTTACTATTATTGGATTTTCATCAGTAAGAATTCCTGGACCTCTCCATTGTCTGTACACTATGTTACTGCTTTCAATACCATTTGCAGCTAAAGTCACACTACTATTAGAACCACATATCGACAAAGTGTCGTTGGTGGTATTTATTATTCCGCCACCAGCACCAAAGATTTGGAATTGCATGTGGGAAGGTGCTTGGGAGAAAAGACTAATAACGGCACTTTCTAAGTTTCCATTCCATGAAGCAATGAAATCATGTGGTCCAGTTAGTGTTGGAGTGTAAATAATACTATCTCCAGTACCAGAATATACTGAATTTATGTGCCACACTGTTCCACCAAAGCCAATTGGTTTATGAAGTATAAATGTTGGATAATTTGTAGTGTCAATACATACGTTTTGTATTCCTGCTGGCATTTGATAATGAATTGTGTCTGCCTTGACTTGGTTTATACCAAGAAGACTGATAAGTATAATGATAAAAAGGTAAAATTTTGTTTTCATAATTTTATTCTTTTTGATTGTTTATATTTTAAATTAATGGCTAATACAACTGCAAATGTAATTATTATTATTTAATAAACAATCTATTTGTTAATGTTTTTTATTATTATGTCATATTTTCTTGGAGCCTGATAGTCAAAGGCTACTATGGGAGTGGAGTAAAAATATAAAAAAAACACTAACGCTAAATTTGAATATTTTGCTATAAAACAGAAACTAAGAGTTAGATATTGAAATTTATTCAATCTCTGAAGGATTCTGATTTAATAGACATAGCAAGGGTTTGAGGAGTAAAAGAATAATTTTTTATTGATAAAAATGTAATAAATCAAAAAATGTTTGACTTTGCAAGTCAAATTAGAAAGAACGCATACACCCTTTTTGGGATACTACCATAGTAAGAAAAAGACTGCGTAATAAATTATTAATACTGCGTAATAAAAAATTGAAACGCCGTATTAATTATTTAATACGGCGTTTCGTTATGCTAATTACTTAGTCTTTTTTGTTTAAATGCAGTTTAGGCAAAAGTCTTTAAAGTCTGGTATTACTTTTGGGGTGTATTTCCTTAAAACTTCAGCAGAAAAGGTAGTTGAAACGGCTATTACATACATTCTTGCTGCTAAGCCTGATTCAATTCCTGCTATTGCATCTTCAAATACAATACATTTTTCTGGTTCAATATTTAGTTTCTGGGCTGCAAGTAAGTAAGGGTCTGGTTCTGGCTTTCCCTTAACATTATCATTAGCCGAAACTATTACATCGAAAAAGTCTTTAATCTCTGGTAGTTTTGAATATAATATTTCAAGTTTACGATTATCAGAACTTGTTACAAGAGCTGTTAAGTGATTCTTCTTCTTTAGTTCTTGAAGAAACTCTTTTGCTCCATCAACATAGTTATATGTCATCTTCTGACCCAAATCTCTAATATAATCAAGAACCTCTTGCCACTCCTTATTTGAAAGGTGTGACAAATAGTTCTGATATATATTATTAAGATGGTTACCCTTAATTTGATATGCAAAGTTCTTAATATGAGGGATGTGTTTATCCCCTATCTCTGTCCAAATCTTTGTATATTCTTTTTCAGTGTCAATTACTACTCCATCTAAATCAAAAAGATATGCAATGTTATTCATAGTAGAATTTACTTTGAAGCTCTTTTTCTATCTGTTTCGTTAAGCAATATTTTTCTAATTCTTAAGCTCTTAGGTGTTACTTCTAAGTATTCATCTGGTCCAATGTATTCCATTGACTCTTCTAATGAGAAATGAACTGCTGGTGCAATTGATGTTTTATCATCACTTCCTGAAGCTCTCATATTCGACATTTTCTTAGTAAGTGAAATGTTTACAATAATATCATCAGGACGAATATTCTCTCCAATAACCATACCAGAATAGATTTCTGCACCTGGATCAACAAAGAAACGACCTCTATCTTGAAGTTTATTAATTGAGTATTCAATAGCTATACCGGTTTCTTTTGCAATAAGTGAACCCATTCTTCTTCCAGGAATTTCACCTTTCCAAGGTTCGTATCCAGTTAGACGATGTGCAATGATTGCTTCTCCTTCTGAAACTGTTAAGATGTTGTTTCTAAGTCCGATAATTCCTCTTGATGGGATTGAGAAGTCAACTTGTGAACGGTCTCCTTTTGATTCAATTGAGATTATTTCAGCCTTACGCATTGTTGCAAGTTCAATAACTTTTCCTGCAAATTGTTCTGGTAATACAATGGTTAATTGTTCCATTGGTTCGCATTTAACTCCGTCAATTTCTTTTGTAAGAACTTTTGGTTGACCTAATTGCATTTCATATCCCTCTCTACGCATTGTTTCGATTAGGATTGAAAGGTGAAGAATACCCCTACCATAAACTATTAATGCATCAGGTGAATCTGTTTCCTTAACTTTAAGTGCTAAGTTCTTTTCAAGTTCACCATAAAGTCTATCTCTAAGATGTCGAGAAGTTACTAATTTACCTTCTTTTCCGAAGAAAGGAGAGTTATTAATAGTGAATAGCATACTCATTGTAGGCTCGTCAATCTTAATTGGTTTGATTGGGTGTGGATCGTCAATATTACAAATTGAGTCTCCAATATCGAAGTTATCAATTCCTAAAACTGCACATATCTCACCTGCCTCAACAATATTCTTTGTTTTTTGTTTTGCTAAACCTTCAAATGTGTATAGTTCCTTAATCTTAGATCTAACATTTTCTCCATTAGCCTTGCATAGCATAACATCCATTCCAGCTTGAAGTGTTCCACGATTTAGTCTTCCAACAGCAATTCTTCCTACATAAGATGAGTAATCTAATGAAGAAATCATAAGTTGAGTATTTCCTTCTTCATAAACTGGTTCAGGAATAAATTCTATAATTTGATCTAATAGGTAAGATATATCATCAGTCTTAACCTTATAATCTCCACTCATCCATCCCTCTTTCGAAGAACCATAAACGGTTGGGAAATTTAATTGATCTTGAGTTGCACCAAGGTTAAACATAAGGTCAAATACCTTTTCTTGAGCCTCTTCTGGATTACAGTTTGGTTTATCTACTTTGTTAACAACAACAATTGGCTTAAGGTTAAGTTCAATTGCTTTTTGAAGAACAAAACGAGTTTGAGGCATTGGTCCCTCAAAAGCATCTACTAATAGGAGTACCCCATCAGCCATATTTAAAACTCTTTCTACTTCACCACCAAAGTCGCTGTGTCCGGGAGTGTCGATGATATTAAACTTAAAATCTTTGTAATGTATCGATACGTTTTTTGAAAGGATTGTTATCCCTCTTTCTCTTTCTAAGTCGTTATTGTCAAGAATTAAATCTTTTTGTTCTTGATTGTCACGAAATAGTTTTGCTTGATGCAGCATTCTATCTACTAATGTTGTTTTACCATGGTCAACGTGTGCTATAATAGCAATGTTACGAACTTGTTTCATCTATTAATTTTTATGTGTATTATTCGAAAATTAATTCCTTTGCCTTAATGATGGCCTCCTGAATCCCTTCAGTTTTCTTTCCACCGGCAGTTGCAAAGAAAGGTTGTCCTCCTCCACCTCCTTGAATGAGTTTTGCTGCTTCTCTAATTACTGAGCCAGCATTCTTACCCTCTTTCACAAGGTTGTCGGATAACATTATAGTTATTGTTGGTTTATCATCAGAATTACTTCCTGCAATAAAAACAAAACTCTTTCCACTCAAATAGCTCTTAAATCTATATGCAATGTCTTTGATTATTTCTGCTGTTAATGGTAGGTTTAATTCTATATAATTTGTATCCCCAATTACTTCTACTTTTTTCTTCAATTCATTGAAGATATTCTCTGTTTTTTCTTTTTGATATTCTTCTAAAGATGCTTTTAAGACTTCATGTTCTTCAAAAATCTTCTTTATGGCTTGTCTAATGTTTGGCTGTTGAACAAGTGAACGCATATCCTCAATTGTCTCTATGCATTCGTAAAGATAGTCTTCAACCTTAGGTCCTGTTATTGCTTCAATTCGGCGTATTCCAGATGCAATTGCACCCTCTGAAACAATCTTAAACATTCCAATGCTGCCTGTTGACTTAACGTGTGTTCCTCCACAAAGCTCAACTGAGTCGCCAAATTGCATAACTCTTACCTTATCTCCATATTTCTCTCCAAAAAGAGCAATTGCCCCCATTTCTTGAGCTTTATTTATTGGAATATCTCTTTGGTCGTTACTGCTTACATTCTTTCTAATTATAGCATTAACTCTTCTTTCTACTTCTTTAATCTCTTGGGATGTCATCTTTGAGAAATGAGAGAAGTCGAAACGTAGTTTATCTTGGTCAACCATTGAACCCTTTTGTTCTACGTGTGAGCCAAGAACTTCCCTAAGTGAATGATGAAGAAGATGTGTTGCACTATGGTTAGCCTCAATCCTATTTCTTCTTTCTGTATCAACAACTGCATTAAAGGTTGATGAAATGTTATTTGGCAGTTTATCAACCAAGTGAATTGCTAATCCGTTTTCTGTTTTGGTTGTAGTTATTATTAGTCTCTCTTCTTCATTTTCTATATAACCACTATCGCCTATCTGACCTCCAAGTTCTGCATAGAAAGGGGTCTTATCGAAAACTAATTGGTAGAAATCCTTGTCTTTTTGCTTAACTTTCCTATATCTGATTATCTCTACCTCTGTTTCTAAGGTGTCGTAGCCTAAGAAAACTGTCTTTTCACCTTCTCTAACTTCTACCCAGTCTTGTGTATCTATAATAGATGCATTACGAGAGCGTTCTTTTTGTTTTTGAAGGTAGTTTTGAAAGTCTTGCATATTGATTTCCAATCCTTTTTCCCTACCCATTAGTTCTGTCAGGTCAATTGGGAATCCGTAGGTGTCGAATAGTTCAAAGGAAAATCCTCCATCAATTATCTTTCCTACTAAGGTTTCAATATATTTCTCAAATTTTAAGATTCCATTTGCAAGAGTTCTTAAAAAAGATTGTTCTTCTTCAATAACTACTTTTCTAATTAGGGTTTCGTTTCTTTTTAGTTCTGGGAATTGCTCGCCCATTTTCTCAACCAAAAGAGGGATAAGCTCATTCATAAATGGTTCTTTAAAACCTAAGAATGTATATCCATAACGAATTGCTCTTCTTAATATACGTCTTATTACATATCCTTGTTTAGCATTTGAAGGAAGTTGTCCATCAGCTATTGCAAAAGCTACTGCCCTTATATGGTCTGCACATACTCTCATTGCAATATCAGCCATCTTGCTTTCACCATAAACCCTATTAGCTTTCTTTGCTAAAAACTGAATATAGGTTTGGAATACATCGGTGTCATAATTTGATTGAGTTTTTTGAACTGCCATACATAAGCGTTCAAATCCCATGCCTGTATCAACATGTTTTTCTTTAAGAAGTTCAAGATTACCATTTGCTAACCTATTAAACTGCATGAAAACTAAGTTCCATATCTCAACAACAAGTGGATGATCCTTATTAACTAAGTCTCTTCCGCTAATCTTTTCTTTATCTTGCTTTGTTCTTAGGTCAACGTGAATTTCAGAACAAGGACCACAAGGACCCTGCTCACCCATTTCCCAAAAATTATCTTTCTTCGAGCCGTCAATTATCTTATCTTCTGAAACAATACCTTTCCAAATATTATAAGCTTCAATATCCTTTGGTTGATTATCCTTTTCATCTCCTCCAAAAACACTTACATAAAGGTCGTTTGGGTCTAATTTGCAAACATCTGTCAAGAATTCCCAAGCCCACTCTATTGCCTCTTTCTTAAAATAGTCACCAAAAGACCAGTTACCCAACATCTCAAACATAGTGTGGTGGTAGGTGTCGTGACCAACTTCTTCCAAATCGTTATGTTTTCCAGATACTCTCAAACATTTTTGACTATCTGCAACACGAAGTGAAGTCTTTGGGCTATTACCTAAGAATATATCTTTAAATTGATTCATCCCAGCATTAGTAAACATAAGTGTTGGGTCGTTCTTAACAATCATTGAAGAAGAGGGTACTATTGTGTGCTGTTTCTCTTCAAAAAAGGTTAAAAATGCACTGCGAATCTCATTACTTGTCATAAGAAAATGATTTTGGAAAAATTAAATACAATATTATAAATGTGAATAAGCGTGCAAAATTAGTGAAATTATACGTTATATTTTTAGTTAAAGGAGAAAAAACACTATTTTTGCAATAATATTATTTATCCAATTACTTTTAAATTTAAATTTTATGGCATTCTTTCAAACCAGAAAACCTCGCAAATTCGAATACAAGCCAAGGTTTTATGACCCTCAGAAGGAAGAGTTAGAGCAATTAAAAGCTAAGTATGGTGAGATTGAAGGAACATCATATAAAAGAAGAATAGACTTCCGTCAAGCAATGAATGACAAGAAAGATGACAAACTTCGTAAGCCAATTCCAGCATCTAAAATAATAATTGTGGCTTCTGTTCTTATGGCTGCAATCTATTTTCTCTTAACTTACATCGAAAAGTGGTAGTAAAATGACTAATATAATAAAACTCCTACCCTCAAACATATCTAACCAAATTGCAGCTGGTGAAGTTGTTCAAAGACCAGCCTCTGTTGTAAAAGAACTTATTGAAAATGCAATTGACGCAAACGCCACCCATATTCAGCTAATTGTTAAGGATGCAGGCAAAACTCTAATTCAGATTATAGATAATGGCTCGGGAATGAGTGAGGATGATGCTTTGATTTCTTTTGAGCGCCATGCAACTTCCAAAATCAAAACAAGCCAAGACCTATTCCAAATAAAGACAATGGGATTTAGAGGTGAAGCACTTGCCTCAATTGCAGCTATTGCCCATGTTGAGATGAGAACTAAAAAAGAGGGTGAAGAATTAGGCAATCTTATTGAGATGGAGGGAAACGAGTGCAAAGATAAGCATCATATTTCTTGCCCATCAGGGTCTTCAATTGCGGTTAAGAACTTATTTTATAATGTTCCTGCAAGAAGAAACTTCCTCAAATCGGACACTGTGGAGAATAATCATATCCTTAATGAGTTTCTCAACACTGCACTAATTCATAATGATATTGCTTTCACATATTATAATAATGATAAGCTCATTCATAAACTTGAAAAGCAAAACCTAAAGAAGAGGATAATTGATTTGTTTGGTAAGTCATTTAACGAAAGACTTCTACCTATTGAAGAGGAGATGAATTCCATTAAGATATCTGGATTTATTGTTAAGGCAGAATATGCAAAGAAAAACAAGGGTGAACAGTTCTTCTTTGTAAATAAGAGATTTATGAGAAATCACTACCTTGCAAATAGCATTGATAGAGCATATCAGGGATTAATTCCAGAGAAAACCTACCCTGCTTTCTTCATTAATATTGAAATAGACCCACAGAGTATAGATGTAAATATTCATCCAACCAAAACAGAGATTAAGTTCTTAGATGATAAAGTCTTATATGCACTCCTTCACGCTGCAACAAAGAGGAGTCTTGGACAATTCACACTTGCTGCCCAGTTAGACTTCGATGCAGACAAGAACTTCGAGTTTACACCTCTTAGAGATGGACAAACGATTGATATTCCTAAGACAAATTTCGACCCAAACTTCAATCCATTTGACAATAGTGCAGAAAGAAAAGAGGGAAACCAAATTCAATCATCATTTGACAACTCAAGCAATTGGGCAAATATGAGTTCTAAGGGAGAAACTAAAGATAACGATTTTTCATTTAAGAAGGAGAAACTTGGCTACGGTTCAAGCATAAACATATACTCTGTTGAGGAAAACCTTAGTCAAAATCAAAACTATAGCGATAAGAACCCTGAAGTTATTCAAGTTCAAAACAAGTATATAATTACCAAGACCAAGAATAATATTCTAATAATTAATCAAGAGAGAGCATCACAGAGGATTTTATTTGAGAAGTTTTCTAAATCACAATACGATGATATCTCTTGCCAACAACTACTCTTTCCCTACAATCACTTCTTTTCTCCCTCACTTACCTCACTCCTCTTAGAGCTTCTATCAGAAATCAGGAAGTATGGCTTTATGATTGAATACCAAAAAGAAGGTAGTTTTAATATTACTGGCGTTCCAAACAACCTTTCATCACAAGATGCTCAAATTGTTTTGGAAGACCTTCTTTATGAGATAAGTGATAATATGGATTCAGCCTCTCCAAAGCATTATAAGGTAGCACTCTCGATGTCAAAACGCCTATGTGTTAAGGAGGGTCAAAGTCTAAGACCAGAAGATATGCTTGGAATTGTTGGACAGTTGTTTTCATGTCAAAATTGTGAAATAACCCCTTGGGGCAAGAAGATAATCCACAAGATGGAGATTGAAGAAATTGATAGAATCTTCCAATAAAATACACAAAGCGCCATATTAAATTATTAAAACAAAGAAGCATTTCACTAAGATGCACATCTTAGCTTACTGAGATGGGCATCTTAGCGTCTTAAGATGGGCATCTTAGCAGCGTGAGATGGGCATCTTAGCAAAATTAAACAAAGAGATAGAAATTTAATGCTTTACTTTAATAATTTATTACTTTGATTCCTTAATTTTCAATCTCTTATGCACTTCTTTCTTTTTTTAATTCGTTTTTTCTTTACTATATGATTTTTAATTGTAATTTTGCTTTGTTGAAATGCTATTTGTCCTTGGTTTCAATTTTCTCAATAAAGGACTTTTTAATAAACAAAATCTTAAACTATGTTAGATAATAACTTGTATTTTACTATTCTATTAGTCTTATGTGTAGCTCTACCATTTACAGCATCTTATATTTATATAAAAAGAATTTTAAATAGAACATCTGATATTGATATTATAAAAAATCATTATAATAAAAACAAAAGGATATTAACTATTATTGAATTAACTTTCGTTGGGTATTTGCTTATACGTGCTTTGATGACAATATTCTTTAAATCTATTAAATTCCCTTTTACAGAAACTAATACATACTTATTGATGATAATTGTAACTATAGGTTTCTTTTTTGCATTTAACAAGAGGAATTTATCGGTGAAAATATTAAAGAAATAACATTATAATATAATTTTATTTGTATCTTTGTAGCTTATATAAAGAATAGTAATTAATCTAATATCTTAGAGAGATATGTTGAAGACAAGAATATACCTATTATTTGCATTATTAATTAGCTCAGCTTTTTTACTTGAAGCACAAATTGTTCCAGTAACAACTATGGACTATGGTCTTATGGGTTACCCCCTAACAATTCGTTATCAGAAATATGCAACTGATACCAATTTTGCTCAAAAAGAACAGAAACAAAGCTTTATTGACGACTACCAAATGACCTTTAATGAAAACAGAAGATTGGTTCAAAGGCAACATTTCATTAGTGGCAATAAAGATAGATATACTGTTTTTACTTATGATGAAGTAACTCGTGACCTATTGAAAGAAGAGTTGTTTGAAGCTAATGCAAAGATTGTTTCAACCATTAATCATAAATACGGTTATCTTGGAAGAGTTGAAGAGGTTATTACTGTTGAGTATCCAGCATCGCTTGGTGGAGCAAACAAAATGGTTAGTAAACAAACATATAAGTGGAATGCTAAGGGTCAGTTATCAGAGTATTCTGTTTATGGAGATTATGCCTCAAGAGAAAAGACTATTGAGTATTATTATGGTCCACAAGATAGTTTGATTTACACCCTAACTACTTATGGTTTTAATAAGAACATTGAGAAAACTACCTATAAGAGAGACTTTAAACATCATTTGATTGAGATGACAGCTTTTAGAAACGATCAGCAAGTTAGAAGAGAAACTTACGACTTAAATGATTTATTCTTAGTTGTTGGAAAGAAAGTCTATAATGGTAAAAACAAGTTAACCCTTTCATATACTTATACCTACGATGAACATAACTATATGTTATCAGAAGTAGCTAAAGATAAGAATAAGAAATGGGCAATTGAGTATTACTATAAGTATGAAAAGGATAAGTTCTTCAACTGGACAAAGAAGACAACCTACGATGGTTGGGAACCTAAGTACATTGAAACAAGAGCTATAACCTATTCAGATAAGGATCACTTCTATCAAGATTTGAAAGATGCAGACCAAAAGAAGGTTATTCTTAATTATGGGAAAGAACCTGAAACTCTTAAATTCCAAGAAGACACAAAGGGTCGCTTAGACGACTAATCATAGAAGTTTTCTTAGAATAAAATTAATCTAATAATTCTTTTGCAAGACTTTGAGCTGAAGAGCTTATGTTTCCATTTGAAATAAGGGATGCTATTTCTTTTATCCTTTCTTCTGAGCTTAGCAAACTCATTTCGGAATACGTGGAATCTTTGGTTAGGTTCTTAAAGACTTTGAAATGATACTGTGACTTGGCTGCAATTTGAGCAAGATGAGTTATTGCAATAACTTGGTGCTTATTACTCATCTCTCTCATAATATCTCCAACCTTAGATCCAATATCACCACTAACGCCAGCGTCTATCTCATCAAAGATAATAGTAGGCATTGAGTGTTTCTTGCTTAGGACAGCTTTTAGAGCAAGCATAAGACGTGAAAGTTCCCCACCAGATATTACCTTTGAAATTGGCTGAGCCTCCCCTCCTCTATTTGCATTAAAAAGAAACTCTATATCGTTTTCCCCATTTGAAGATAGGGTTTGGTTTTCTATTATATTAATCTTTAGAACAGCTTCTGTCATTCCCATATCAGAAAGCAAGGGAAGTATTTCTTTTTCAATCTTTTTTGCAGATATAATCCTATTTTTAGTAATCTCCTTTGCCAAAGCAGAAAGCTTAGTATAGACTTCTTTCTCTTCTTTTTTCAGTTTCTCAATTTTATCAGATAAATTTGAAGAAACTAATAGCTTTTCATCAATCTCATCTCTTATTTTAAGCAAATCTTCTAAGGAATTGACGAAATGCTTTTTCTCTAAATCGTATATAATATTTAATCTACTCTGTGAGTTTTCTAATTTTTCAGAATCCAAAACAATTGTATCATTCAAATTAACTAATTCAAAGACAATATCTTTTAGTTCAATAAACGCAGAATCTAACCTTGTGTATAGGTCTTGTAATGCTTTATGATGGGCAGATACTTTTGAGATTGATTGTCTTGATTGCTGGATTTGATTTATGGCTGAAAAGGAATCCTCGTTATCTAATAGGTTAACGGATTGGATTATATTTGTTTTAATTTCTTCTGCATTAGAAAGCAATTCAACCTCTTGTTCCAATTCCTCTTTTTCTCCTATTCTTAGGTTTGCCTTTTCAAATTCCTCACTTAGGAACTGAAAATAGGAAGACTCCTTTTGAAACTCTGCTTCTTTTCTTTCAAGGTCAGCTATTTCATTAGTAAAGCTCCTCCATTTTAAATAAAGACTTTGGTAATCGGTAAAAAGATTGTGATTATCTATATAGGAATCGATGATTGAGAATTGGAAATTAGAGTTTTTGAGAGTAAGGGTATTATGCTGTGAATGAATATCCATAAGCTTTTCTCCAAGTTCTTTCATAACCGCTAATTGGACTGGAGTGTCATTAATAAAAGCTCTTGACTTACCATTTGCACCTATCTCTCTTCTGAAAATGGTTTGATTGCTAAAATCTAAATCATTTGCTTCAAAAGCTTCAATAAAATCATTATCTAATTCAAAGACTGCTTCTACAATACATTTCTTTTCCTTATCCCAAAGCACATTGCTATCTGCTCTTTGACCAAGGACTAATCCTAAGGCACCCAACATTATTGATTTCCCTGCACCTGTTTCCCCTGTTATGGCAATAAACCCTTTTTGAAAAGGAATATCCATTTGACGGATTAAAGCATAGTTTTCAATTTTCAGATGTTCTAACACAATTTCTTAGTTTAGGGTTATAAGTTAGGTGAGTTTTATTTCTTTATGTTTAAAAGAATACTTGCAAGCATTTCTGATAGTTGCTTTGTTGAAAGACTGTTTAAGTTCTCAATTAGCATTGATTTAGCTCCTTTTAAATTATTATCCTTTAATATGGTTTCCAATTCTTTAAACTCTTTCTCTTCAAGTGCTACTTTAATTGAGTTTAAAACTTGTTCTAATCCATTATTTTGAACTCCATCATTTGATTTTTCTTCCAAAGATGTATTATAATACTCCAAAATAAATATTAATTTATTGAATTCAATAGGTGTTACATTCTCATCAATAATCTCAACAATATCCTTAAACTTAATATAATTCTCGTCTTTTGGAAAGTTGCTTTCAATAAAACGAATTGAATTTATAGCCCATTTAATGTATTTATTATGGTCGCCAAATAGATATGTTGCATAGAATCCCCCACCATTATCGGCGTAGATACTATTCTTAATAACATTCCCCTCTTTAATTAATTCTTTCAAACTTGTAGCCATAATCTTTTTTATTTTAATTATTGTATTCTTCTATGTCTTTGTTTCAGGTTGATAACTCTGCGTATTAATTTCTTAAGACTGCGTATTAATTTCTTAAAACGGCGTATTAATTTTCTAAAACAGCGTATTAATTTCTCAAAACGGCGTATTAATTTTCTAAAACAGCGTTTCATTTTAGCCAAACAAAGATATAAAATATTATTTAGAAAACAATCTTATTTTTGATTAATCGAAGAACATCCAGCTTACGCCAAATCGAAAGTTAAGATTTTCTGCTGGGTAATGTGGACTATTATAATAGTTATAATTAAACATTCCTGCATAAGGATGGGTTAGGGAAACAAATATCTTAACTGTTTGAAGTTGAACTTGTGCAAATAGATCTGTGAATAGGTAGTTCCCTATTTTCATTTCGTTTTGTTGTGCAAAAGCTCCCATTGCTGCAATATAGGTGTCTGCCTCATAAAGTGTATTATATCTTAAGTCCACTCCTATCTGTGTATCTAATTTCTTTCCAAACATCTTAAAGTTAATGTAGAAACTTTGTTTGGTTTGAAATATTGGTAGTCTTATTGCCTCTTGAGATGATAGCGTTTGAAAAGCCATAACTCCTCTAAAACTAAACATTCCTAACCTTATATTGTGAACAAGTGATGCTTTTATAAGATTAGTTACTTGATTACTTTGCTCTGGAACAAGGTATTGATTTATATAAACTAAATTATTTAGGGTGAAATAAGCTAAGTTTAGTTTTATATACTTCCTAAACTCATATCCTATATTAAGATTTAGGATTTCAGTCTTATTGAAGCTATTATCCCATTTGAAATTATTGGTCTGATGTTTTATGAAGAAATAATCTACACTCTTATTCATCAAACTAAAATTTGCATAAAGTTCTTTATATTTTAAATTACCCCCTATTTGAAAGTCTTTATCGTATCTTGAATTTGAAACAATATACTCTGCATCAAAGCCTAACTTAAACTCTTTCACATCTATACCTATCATAAAGAATGGGGTGAAGTTTGAACTTCTTTCTTTATTTGTTGTGTCTGAGAAAAGAACATAATCGTGTTTTAAGCCAAAAGAAAAAGGTATAATGGATTCGTTCCTAAGTGTTATTATATTTTGAATACGTCTTGTTGCTAAGGAGTCATTGGTTAGAGTTGAATCAAGATAAATGTTTTGGTAGTATCCTTCTGATGGGTTTTGGTCGTTATATATCCTATTATTGGAGAAATAAGAAAGATCGTGGACAAGATATAGGTTTTTCAGAAAGCTACTATCTTTTATTAGTTTTCCAATATTAAGTTTCTGACTTAAAAAAGCATCTGCGGATTTGAATTTTGAATAGGCTGAACTTAAATTGACAGGATAGGCTATAAGGGTGCTATACTGCTGAACTGCAAATGAAGAGTCCGATTTTAATCCTCCACTTTCGGTTTGCATTGCTCTATTTCTTATAAATCCAACATAACCCTCATAGGTCTCGTTTTGGTTTTTATATCTTGCTGTTGCATTAAAGAATTGGTTCATTACCTGAGACTTATCAAATTGTCCATCAGTAAAATTCACATCGTATTCCAATCCAATTTGAATATTCTTAAACACATTTTGTGCATGAAGAACAGAGAAGTATCTTGAACTTCCTAAGGTGTTTGAATAACGAAGTTCTGAATAGGGTTTATAGACATTATAGAATTTAATATTGTCTCTTTTAAATATAAGTGCGTCATAAACACCTGGTTGATAGTTGAAAGAATTTAGTTCAGGCATAATAAACATTAAGGGTTTATGAGCTGAACCATCGGTGGATAGTTGTTGGTAAAATGCATCCTCAATCCAATTAATCTTATTTACGTGCCTAACATTATCAAGTTCTTTGTCGATTGATTTTAGGGGAAGGTTGTTTATAGGTAGGGTTGTATATCGAGTGTAGTGAAGCCCAGAATCAATAATAGGGTTATTTTCTATTATTGATTCTTGAGTTAAGCCTACAATTGTTTGAAATAAGGCTAAAATCAGAATTAATGATTTCCTTTTCAAAAGTTTAGTCTCTATTAATTAAAAATCTTTCTGCATCCATTGCTGCCTTACAACCACTTCCTGCTGCTGTTATTGCTTGACGATAAGAGCTATCTTGAACATCACCAGCTGCAAATACTCCTGGTATATTAGTATGTGTTGTTCCGTTCTTTGTAACAATATATCCATTTTGATCAGTGTCGATTTGATCTTTGAACATATCAGAATTTGGATGGTGACCAATTGCTAAGAAGAAACCAGTAACAGTAATTTGTTTAAATTCTCCTGTCTTAGTGTTTTCAAGCTTTACTCCATTAACTCCGTTATCATCACCAAGAACTTCAATTGGTTTATGATTCCAAATAACTTCAATCTTAGGATTTCTCATTACTCTGGCTTGCATAATCTGAGATGCTCTTAACTCATCACGACGAACAATTAAATAAACCTTTGAGCAGATATTTGAAAGGTAGGTTGCTTCCTCACAAGCTGTATCTCCTCCTCCAACAACTGCAACTTCTTGGTTCTTGTAGAAGAAACCATCACATGTTGCACAAGCACTAACACCCATTCCTCTAAACTTATCTTCTGACTCAAGTCCTAACCATTTTGCAGAAGCACCTGTTGAAATGATTATTGATTCTGCTTCATAGGTTTTACCTGAATCTGTTTTAATAATGAAAGGATATTCTTTAAGACAAGCTTCGTTAACAATATCATTTCTGATATCTGCACCAACTCTTAGAGATTGCCTTTTAAGGTCTTCCATCATTTGTGTTCCTGTAATTCCATCTGGATATCCTGGATAGTTTTCAATTTCAGTTGTTATGGTTAATTGTCCACCAGGTTGCATTCCTTCAAGCAAAATTGGGCTTAGATTTGATCTTGAAGCATATATTGCAGCGGTGTATCCTGCAGGTCCTGAACCTATAATTAGGCACTTTACTTTTTCGTTGTTCATATAGTTTATTTATATATATTTTGATTAATTATTTTACTCGCAATCTGCAAAATTAAGGATTTTCTTCATATCTTTGCTGATTAAAAGAATTAATAATCCAAATTGATGATTAAAACAATCCATATTTTCCTTAGATTTAGTTTTTTGTCAGCAATGCTTTTTTTCTCAAATTATAGTATTGCACAGGAATTCTCTATCAATCAAATCAAGCCTATAAAGTCTTCTACATCTAATTCTTATGTTTCAAATCAAGATAATATCCTTTCAGCAGAAACCTATAATTTATTAAACCAAAAGCTTGATTCTTTAGAGAAAACCACTACTGCTCAAGTTGCTATTGTTGCTCTTAAAAATACAGGAAATACAGATGCGAGAGATATTTCAATGGAGCTTTTCAAGAAGTGGAATGTTGGACAAAAGGAATCTGATAATGGTTTAATTCTTGTTCTAATTGTTGACAGGCGTGAAGTCTTCATACGTACTGGATATGGCTTGGAAGGTGCTATTACTGATGCTAAAAGCACTCGAATAATAAATACTATTATGTCACCTTATTTCAAAAAAGGTGATTGGGATAATGGAATGATTGCTGGAGTTGATGAAATTAGCCAATTAATTGCTAAAGAATACATAACAGAAGGATTTAGAATAAAGAAAGTAAAAACTCTTGTAGACTTCCTACCTTATATATACATATATCTTGGTCTAAATCTTATTTTACTAATCTTAGCTTTTATCAATACCTATTCTGCACATAAGATATTTTCTATTGAACTTAAAGAAGAAAAGATTAAAGCATTTTCAAAAGCTGCTAAACCTTGGTATTTTGTTGGTATCTTATTTCCGCTTATGCTTATAGTTCTATACTTATGGTATAAACTTATCTTTAAACCAAGAGTAAGATATAAGACTGTTATTTGTTCAAGTTGTAGCACTAAGATGCACCGTTTGAATGAAGAGGATGATGATAAGTATCTTTCTAAGAAACAAATTATTGAAGAGAATGTTAAGTCAAGAGATTATGATGTTTGGTTATGCGATAGTTGTGGAAATACTGATATATTTGCTTATGATAACTCCCTAACCCAGTATTCTAATTGTCCTTTCTGTGGAGGAAAAACTATGTATATGGCTTCTGACACGATTGTCCGTCTTGCAACACAATCTAAAGATGGAGTTGGAAGGAAAACATATACTTGTAAGAATTGCAATAATAAAACCACTAAGGATTATGTTATCTCAAAGGATACTGCAGGTGTTATTTTAGGTGGTGCTGCTGTTGGTGGTGCGTTTGGAAGAAGTAGTGGCGGAGGTTTTGGAGGTGGTAGCTTTGGTGGAGGAATGTCAGGTGGCGGCGGAGGAGGAGGAAGATTTTAATTATTAAGAATTAAATTTGTCTATTAAAAAATTAAAAATAAGATTTATGAAAAAGAATACAATTAGCATAGTTGCTATCTTAGGTATTGTTCTAATTATGGTTATTTGGTTAGTTACTGCTTATAATGGTTTGGTTCAAAAAGACGAGGCTTGTTCTCAGCAATGGTCTAAGGTTGAAAGTCAATACCAAAGACGTCTTGACCTTATCCCTAACTTAGTTAATATTGTTAAGGGTTATGCTTCTCACGAAAAAGAAACTCTAACAGAAGTTGTTCAAGCAAGAAACAAAGCTTCAAATGCAAAGGTTGACCCAAACAATTTAACTCAAGAAAGTATAAATAAATACCAAGAAACTCAAGCCCAATTTCAAACTTCATTAGATAGATTGATGGTTGTTGTTGAGCGTTATCCTGATTTAAAAGCTAATCAAAATTTCCTTGAACTTCAATCACAACTTGAAGGAACAGAAAACCGTATTGCTGTTGAAAGACAAACATTTGCTGATGTTGTAAAAGTTTTCAATGAAAAGATACGTCGTTTCCCAACAAATATTATTGCAGGAATGTTCTCATTTGAACGCAAAGATTATTTTACATCAGAAACAGAAGCAGATAAAGCTCCTAATTTAGAATTTTAGAAAAAGAATGCCATAATGGATGGCTTAATATATGGAAGACAAAAACACTCAAACAAAACAAACTCATAAAACAATTCCTGTCAAAGGGATGTACGAAGACTGGTTCTTAGACTACGCATCTTATGTTATACTTGAAAGAGCTGTGCCACATCTTAATGATGGTTTAAAGCCAGTTCAAAGACGTATCCTACATTCAATGAAAGAATTGGATGACGGAAGATATAATAAGGTTGCAAATATTGTTGGTAATACAATGAAATACCATCCTCATGGAGACTCTTCTATTGGGGATGCCTTAGTGCAATTAGGACAAAAGGAGATCTTAATTGATTGCCAAGGAAACTGGGGTAATATTCTAACAGGTGATAGTGCTGCTGCTTCTCGTTATATTGAGGCTCGACTATCTAAATTTGCATTAGATGTTGTTTTCAATCCTCAAACCACAAAATGGCGTTCTTCTTATGATGGAAGAAACAAGGAACCTCAAACCCTACCAATTAAGTTCCCTCTCCTACTTGCTCAAGGAGTTGAAGGAATTGCAGTTGGATTAGCTTGTAAGATACTTCCTCATAATTTTAATGAACTTATAGAAAGCTCAATCAAGATTCTAAAGAACGAGCCCTTTGAGATATTCCCTGATTTTATTACAGGAGGAATGATTGATGCTTCAAAATATAATAATGGTTTAAGAGGTGGCAAGGTTAGAGTTAGGGCTAAGATTAAGATTGAGGATAAGAAAACTCTTGTTATTACAGAAATACCTTATTGGACAACAACTGGAAAATTAATAGATTCAATTATTAAAGCAAATGAGAAAGGTAAGATTAAGATCAAGAAGATTGATGATAATACTGCTCAGAATGTTGAAATAATAATACAACTTCCAAGCGACACTTCCATCGACCAAACAATTGATGCACTATATGCTTTCACCGATTGTGAGGTTTCTATCTCTCCAAACTCTTGTGTTATTCATAATGATAAGCCACGTTTCCTCCCAGTTGATGAAATGCTAAAACACTCAACACAAAACACACTTGACCTTCTTAAATTGGAATTAGAGATTCAGTTAGAAGAATTAAGAGAACGTTGGCACTGGGTTTCACTTGAAAGGATATTTATTGAAAATGAGGTTTACGAGAAAATCAAACCTTGTAGGACAGATCAAGAAATTGACGATACAATTATACTTGGATTAAAACCTTTTATAAAGAACCTTCTTAGGGAACCAAGCATTGAAGATATTCATAAATTAAGAAAGATTCCTATTGATAGGATTTCAAAATACAATTCCGACAAAGCAACTGATATTCTTCTTGCAATTGAAGACGATATAAAACAAGTAAAATTCGACTTAGAACATATTATTGATTATGCAATTGCTTATTTTGAAAGAATACTCAAGAAATATGGCAAAGGTAGAGAAAGAAAAACAGAGATAAGAAACTTTGATGTAATTGAAGCGCAGTCAGTAGCTGTTGCTAACGAAAAGCTTTACTGTAATTTTAAGGAAGGTTTTGTTGGCTACAAGATTAAAGGGGATGAATATGTATGTGATTGTTCAGATATTGATGATATAATTGCATTCAAGAGCGATGGAACCTTCGTTGTTAAGAAAGTTCAAGAGAAGGATTTCTTTGGAATAGACATAATTCATGTTGATGTTTTTAGAAGGAATGATGAGAGGACTATTTATAATCTAATTTATCAAGATGGAGCATTTGGCAAGGCTTATGTTAAGCGTTTTGCAGTAACCAATATAATTAGAGACAAGGAATACGTCTTAACAAAAGGAACTAAGGGCTCAAAGATTATTTATTTTTCTGCTAATCCTAATGGAGAGGCTGAGATTATTTCAGTCTTCCTTAAACCTAAACCAGGACTAAGAAAAACAAATTTCGACTTCGACTTTGCGGAACTTGCAATTAAGGGAAGGAATGCACAAGGGAACATACTTAATCGCAATGTTGTGAGGAAAGTAACCAAGAAAATGGAAGGCGTATCCACCCTATCGGCAAGGAAGATTTGGTTTGACGAGGCTGTTAAACGTTTGAATGCTGATGAGAGAGGAAAATACTTAGGCACATTTAGTGGTAGTGATAAGATAATTACAATTAATAAATCAGGTAATTATAGACTAACTAACTACGACCTTTCAACCCATTTCGATGATGACTTAATTGTGGTTGAGAAGTTTAAAGAAGACAAGCCTATCACAGCCATCTATTTTGATAAAACAGCTAAACAACACTTCGTAAAACGTTTCTTGGTTGAAGAAATAACCGATAAAAAGGTATTCTTTATTGATGAAGACCCAAACTATAAAGTTATCCACATCACAAACGATTGGTTACCTATGCTTGAGCTTAAGCTTGAGGACGAAAAGAAAGGAACACCAATAGAAAATGAGATAATAAATGTTTCAGAGTTTGCAGACTTTACTAAATACAGAGCTAAGGGCAAGAAACTATCAAGGTATTTCGTTAAGAATGTTAAGGTTTTAGATTCTTTGACTTATGAAGAAAGGGAAGATGAGGATGAAGAAGATAATGATGACAACCAAGAAAGAGAAGAAATAGAATTAGATAATAATAACGAACATAGTGATGAAGACTTTATTCAAGGTTCACTATTCTAAAATAGTGTTTATTAGTATAATTGCATTGTTTTGTTCATTTACAACAAATGGACAAAACTATGCAAACGAGTTTTTAAATAAGCAAAACGACACCCTAACAAGAGATGTTGTTTATTTGTATGTCAACCCTGTTATAACATATAGGAACGAAAGCATAAAGAAGATTGAAAACTTTGACAAATTAGAATTAGAAATCCAAAACGATCTTCTCAAAAAGTACGCACCACTAATAAATAAAGTTAAGGATTCCTTAATTCTAAGCAATTTCACTTATGAGCTCACCACTACCCTTTCTTCTTTGGGCTTTGAAGTAGTTTTGGTTTCAAATCCTAAGGAGCTTCCTAAAACAATTGACCCAACTCACCATACGCTTAATCTTGCACAAATAGAAGTTGAAGAGTTCTCTATAACCGATAGCTTGGTTTATGAAGGAAAGGAAAGAGAAGTATATTATAAACTATTGAACGGAGTAAGGTTTAATTCTTGGCTAATATATAATGAATCAGATATTAATTCAAGGCTTGTTTTTTATTTAGACCAAGAGGTGCAAGACTTCTTTGATGGAGAGATTAACGTTGTTGATGGTAGTTATTTTGCATCCTATGATTATGAACAAATAAGAGTTGAAGATGCTTACCTAACTGCAAACCTAACAGGAACTATATCTGCACAGTACTTCTTTAACTTCCTAATGAATAAGCACGTTTGGATTAAGTCATCAGGCGTTGATACAAACTATTACGGTATTGATATCAAATCAAAAAAAATAAGCTCAGAGGGTCAACCTTTCGACAACTTCGACATAGTAGATTATTAGTCAATAACACCTCTTATGAAAAAACATTCTTTATTAGTAATTACCTTATTGACTATCTTATCTTTTAATATTCAAGCTCAAGAAAAGGATGTCTTAAAAAGTAAAAACATATTCTTTATTGAAGGTGGCGTACCTTTTTCTTATAAGGGAGAAAAATCTTATTGGGAAAATCCAAATGGAACTATGGCAATAATGCTTCCTATTGCTTTAATTAAATATACACATCAGACAAGTATAAACTTTCAAGCAAGTATTGGCTTTAAGTATTATTCAGTTTTCTATGCTACTGGAAAACCTGATTATTATTCTAAATGGAAATCAAGCAACTTATTTATAGGAGTCGGATATAATTTTTATTTAACTAATAATCTATCCTTAGTTCCTTCTGTTTATTGTGGGATTGCAAAAGCAAATTTTAATGCTGGCAAAAATGATAGTTACTATATGCCACCTATAGGTATAGATGGATATTCTATTAAAATTGAAGATGAATACCTATTCTATTTTAATCCTGAATTTGCAATAGATTATAGGAGTTTTAACTCCATTCATTTTAGACTTTCGGTAGGTTATGATAATTATTTTATAAATAAAACTAATATTTTAGAACCAGAAGCAACTATATTTAATTTCCAATCCTTTGACATTAAGTTTGGTGTTGGCTATGCTTTCTAAACCATTTATTATATAAAAGAAATAGAGGTTAACTTGCAATAAGATAACCTCTATTTTTATTAATAATTTGAGGACTTTGCCCCTATCCTTTTTCTTATGTTAGTTTTTCAACCAAGTACATAAGTTCATCAATCATTGGTTTAACTTTCTTTACAATCTTTTCTTTGTCAACAGCTGTGCCGTCTTCATTGAAGTTCTTGGCAATTGATGTTGCAAAATACTTTATTGGTGAAACGTAAGCTCCCATTTGAGATAATGTGTTTTCAAGCTGGAATGTGGTTGGAAGTCCTTCTATTATTCCTTGGGTTGCGGAAGAGAGGGCAACAACCTTTCTTTTCCACTCTGGATACATAACATCTATTGCATTCTTTAGTGATGCTGGAAAACTATAGTTATAAACCGAAGAAACGATTATTACACCATCTCCAGTCTTAAACCTATCTACAAAATCTAAAAGCTTAGCTGATGGATTAGGTATATTGGCTAATCTTTCCTCAAACAAAGGAAAATCATATTTTTTTAGGTCTAAGATTTCAACCTCTGCAATAGAATTTTCTGTTATATACTCTTTTAAAAACAAGGCTACATTATGTCCTAATCTCCCTTCTCTTACACTTGGAGATATGATAATTATTTTTTTCATAAATAAGAATTAATTAAGGTTAATATTATATCTTACGATATCTAATATGATATAGACGTAATAGTATGAAGAAAAAGTATGTTTACTTTGCTTTTTTAGAAGTCACAGTTCCCTTTGGTGCTGCCTTTTCTTTCACATATTTCATATCTCTAAGTGCTCTGACAAGTTTACTATCTGCCTTATAAGTTACTTTCTTAAAGAAAACTTTCTTAGGATTTAAATCGCTTTCTTTTTCAGCCCCTTCTGAGCTTAGAGATACTCCAAAAATTCCAATACCATCAAGCTTAACTTTAAACCCTTGGGCTAAACTGTCCTTAATTACTTTAGATACTGCATTAACAGCACCAACTACGTCAGCCCCTGTCAATGATGTGTTTTGGGTTATTATCTCTGCCATTTCATCAACCCCAATTACCCTAATGGATTTTGATGTTGCGAAATACTCTTCTTTTACTACACCCTCTTTTGTGGTGAACTTCTTCTTTTTAATTGTGTACTGATGTGCCATAATACTGTTTTTTGGTTTAATTATATTGTTTTGAACTATTCTTATAAAGCATTGAACTCACGAGATGCCCATGTCACACTCCCTCACATACACATGTCAGCCTCCCTCACATACCCATGTCAGCCTCTCTCACATACCCATGTCAGCCTCTCTCACATACCCATGTCAGCTACCGTGACATACCCATGTCAGAGAGTGCGACATACCCATGTCACGAGTTCAATGCAAAGATAAAAAACTTCCTTCTAATAACAAAATAATATAAGACTTTATTTTAATAGTTTTAAATGCACTTAATATACTATGAAACAAAGATGGTTTTTTCTTAAATCTAAAATAATTTCTATTTTTCTTGCCCTTGATATTAAAAATATGATATATCTTTGCAGCATTATTGGTTCTTTTTGGATTAAAAGGGAATTAGGTGAAAAACCTAAACAGTCCCGCTGCTGTGAACTCCGTCAAAGAAACAAGCATTTCATCTTTTGCCACTGAATTTATACGATTTGGGAAGGCGAGGTGCTTGGGAGTAAGTCAGAAGACCTGCCAGTGAATTATTTAGTTTTTGAGCTTTCGAGGAAAAGGCTTAGGACGAATAGAAAAATTCATTGAGTAAAGTCTTTGTTTTTTCTTATTATTTGTCTTTATTTTCTTCTCGATGCTCTTGTTTTAAATTTTATTAAAAAAAGAGTATGAAAAAATTCATTCTATTTGTTTCTATGGCAATTGCATCAAGTATTGCATTTGCTCAATTTGATGGAGGAGTCGGCACAGAGGGCTGCCAAGCTATTAACATCTCTAACCCTGATATTGTTTCGTGGGCAAAGGGTATTGAAGTGAAAAGAGGTTTTCAAGGAACTTCGACAATCAATTATGCCTCTTATGGTAAGCACTATATGGCACAAGGAAAACCAGACAGCACAACAACAAAAGCTGTTTCTTTAGGAAGAAGTGGCGAGGCAATCATTACTTTTGATAGACCAATCATTAATGGACAGGGTCACGATTTCGCAGTATTTGAAAATGGCTTCACTTCAACCTACTTAGAGCTTGCTTTTGTGGAAGTAAGTAGTGATGGTGTGAATTATTTTCGTTTTCCATCAACGTCCAACTCAACATCTGAGGGAGACGTTAACCCTACCCTAATCAATAATCTTGCTGGAAAATATGAGGTTGGCAATGGAACGCCTTTCGATTTAGATGATATCACAGATAATATCAACTTAGATAAGTTTAATATTCGTTTTGTGAAACTTGTTGATGTTAATGGTGGAGTTGATACTGACTCTCAAGGTAACATAATATATGATGCATCTTCTGGAGGTCCTGCAACAGGATTTGATTTAACAGGAGTATGTGTTTTGAATGGTGGAGACGCTTATTTGATTTCAAACTTCGAAGGAATGCTTTCTCAAACAAATACTTATGAAATAGTAAGTGCTACAAATGGAGTGGCTGATGCTAATGGTGATTATCATAAAAACTATATTAATAATGGAGTAGTTTTTGAGGGATTAGGTCTTAATATGTATGGAAGTATATTTGCTTTTGGATTTGGTTTATCGAACTTAGCAAATAGCACTGATTCATATTATGAATCGTCTGCTAATATGGGTTTAGAGGGTCAAGACTCTGTTTATCTTAATGCTTATTATAGTGATTATGCAGGCACAGCTGAACATAATATTATAAGAATGGATGATAATTCTGCATTCAAACCAATGGGTGTTTATGTATCAAATTCAATGAGTACTTATAACTATAACACTTCAAGCCTACCAGCAAACTGTTACTTAAAAATGGTAGCTTATGGATATGACGATAATGGAGACACAACAGGTAGCTCTTCTATTTATTTAGCAGATAAAAGAAATGGACAGAATATTAATGTAAAGGATTGGACATATTTAAATCTTTCTTCTTTGGGAGAATGTTCAAAGGTTATTATTAAATTAGAAAGTAATGATGATGGTGGATTTGGAATGAACCCTCCTTCTTATTTTTGCTTAGATAATTTTGTTATTAGTGTTAGTGAAGGTATTCCTGACGTGCCTATGAATATTACAACTTTGGCTGCAACGAATATTAGCAAAAACTCAGCTCTTATTAACGGTGATTTCTTTGAAGGAAGTCAAACAATCACTGCAAAAGGTTTTCAATATAAGTTAGGTAGTGAAACAATTTGGGATGAGATTATTATAAATATGGATGAAACATCTTATATCTTATCTAATTTACTTTCTGACACTAACTATGTTTACCGTGCCTTTGCAATAAGTTCAGCAGACACAGTCTTTGGAGCTGAATTAACATTTAGAACACTTAGTGAGGCTGGTCTTAACTCTCTTAATAATAATGAAATTTCAATGAACCTATATCCTAATCCAAGTTCTGGAATATTTAATATTAAGATTGAGGGATTGACTGTGGGTGCTGAAATTCATATTGCTGACATTTCAGGAAGGATTGTAAAGAAACAATCAATTAGTGGAAGAGATAATTCAATTATTGTTGACTTATCAGCTTCTAAAAAAGGAGTTTATTTAGTTAAAATCATAACAGATAAAACTTCAACAAGTAGAAAACTAATCATTTATTAATATAAAAAAGTTAGTTTTATTTTAGGTCTCTTGGGTAGTGGCTCTATGCTGCTACCCATTTTTGAAAACTTAGAATCAAAACATCGAAAAAAAACATGAGAATAATAGTATTAATCAATTTATTAGCCGTATTAATTATATTTCCTTTACTTGGTTTTGCTCAAACAAAAGATAGCATTAAATCAACTACATTAAAGGAAGTTATGATTTCAGATACTATAAAGAGAGAGCCTATCAAGAAGGAGTCCTCTTCAAGGATTGATAATATTATGATTGAAAAAATGGAAACCGTTTCGGTTGGTGATTTAGCAAAGTATATTGCTGGGGTTAATGTTAAGGATTATGGTGGAATAGGTGGACTAAAAACAATATCTGTTAGAGGATTGGGTTCAAACCATAGTGCTGTTATTTATGACGGAATAAGTGTTACCGACTTTCAGACAGGACAGGTGGATTTGAGTAAGTTCTCTTCTTCAAATATTAAAGAGATTAGTTTATTTAATGGTCAGTCCTACTCTCTTCTCCAACCCGCAAGGGCATTAGCTTCTTCAAATGCTTTCTTTATTGAGACCATCAAACCAAGTTTTGATAGCTCTCAAAGGTTTAAAACCATTCTAAAAACTACTTATGGCTCATTTAATTACGCTAATTTAGGAATTAATTCAGCTTATAAGATTAGTAGTATTTGGACATCTGTTTTAGATTTAGACATAAACAATACCTCTGGCAACTATCCTTACACTCTTCGTTATGGAAGAAATGAAAATGATAGCACATCAAAAGAAATAAGGAAGAACTCCGATTATTTTGGATTTCGTGGTGAGTTTAATATGTTTGGTAGCTTTAATTCTAAAACTGATATAAAACTAAAAGCCTATTATTTCTATTCCGAAAGGGGTTTACCTACCAGTACAACTCTCTACTATATTAATAGTGGTCAAAGACTTTGGGATAAGAACTTCTTTCTCCAATCAATATTCACACATAAGTTTAGTTCTAATTTGGAATATAGAAATCACTTAAAAGCTTTGTACTCATACACTCATTATTACGACTCTAAAGCTTCGACATTCTTGGGTTACCAAAGCGATGAGTATATTCAAAGAGAGTATTATATGAATAATGTTGTATCATATAAGATTTTCAAAAACTTTTCCTCATCTCTAAGCAATGATATCTTTCTAAATAACCTTAATTCCCCTAATCTATTTATTAGTTCTGCTCAAAGGGTTTCTTCCCTAAGTGCTTGGAGTTTTTTATTTGATAATTCCAAACTGCTAATTAATGGAAACATCCTTCATACCTTGGTAGAGGATAGGTCGGATTTAAGTTCTAAATCTCTAATCAAAAACCATTTCTCTCCTTTTATTTCTCTTGGCTACACTTTTCAAAACGCCCTTACTATTAGTTTGTTTTATAAGGATATTTTCCGAATGCCCACCTTCAACGACCTATACTTTAATAAGGTTTCTGAGTCAAAACTTAGGCCAGAGATTACAAAACAACTTAATCTTCATCTTGAATATTTCAAATCCTTAGGCTCCTATAAGACAAGTTCTATTAATGTTTCAATTGATGCTTACCATAATATTGTTAAGGATAAGATTGTTGCTGTTCCTCAAAGGAATTTATTTATTTGGTCTGTTATTAATTATGGTCAAGTAAATATTAATGGTTTTGACTTGCAAGCTATGTTTAAGGCTTATATATCTCATTCAATTGATTTAAAAGTTCGTGGAACTTATGCCTATCAAAGCGTTAGAGATGCTTCTAATAAAGAATCTACAACTTATAATAATCAAATCCCCTACACTCCCCTACATTCAGGTTCTTTATTCCTTAACCTCAGCCACCCTTTTATTGATTTTTCTTATACTCTCAATTTTGTAGGTAAGCGTTATTCTCTTCCTGAAAACATTGAAAGAAATCTTCTTAAACCTTATCAAGATCATTCAATAACTATTGCAAAAGATTTTACCTTCAAAAAACAAAAAATGAATATTGGATTATCTTGCCTAAATCTATTAGGAGATAATTATGAGGTTGTTATTAATTATCCAATGCCACAAAGGCAGTTTCGTATTAACTTTAAAATTTACTTATAATGAAAAAAGCAAAATTATTTATAGTCTTTATAATATTATCTCTTAGCTTTGGATTTGTTTCTTGTACTGATGAAACAAATGATAACAAACCTATACAAGAAGTTCTTCCAAAGGGATACTTTGTTCTTTGTGAGGGTCTTTATGGAATGAATAATTCTTCTTTGGACTTCTATAACTCAGAATCGAAAGAGGTTATTATTGATTTATTTAGTGAGGTGAATGCTCAAGGCTTAGGTGACACTGGTAATGATATGATTGAATTTAATGATTATATATTTATTGCGGTTAAAGAGTCTGCTTGTGTTCAGGTTATTAATAAGAATAGTGGGAAACTGATTAAAAGAATTATAACTGTTGACAATAGCGGAAAGAATCGTAAACCCTCACGCCTTGCAAAAAATGGTTCAATGGTTTTCTTATGCACTGTTGACGGAAATGTTTTAGAGATAAATCCTTATACTCTAAATCTTGGTAGAATTGTTAAGGTTGGTCGTAATCCTGAAGCTATATGCATTTCTAATAATAAACTATATGTTACAAATTCTGGAGGTTTAGATTTCGGCACTCCTATTGGCTATGATAAGACTGTTTCTGTTGTAAATATAGCAACGATGACGGAAATAAAGAAGATTGAGGTTGGAGAAAATCCTGGTATAATAAAAGAACTTAGCTCTGGTTTAGTTGGTCTGATTGTAAAAGGTGATTATTCAAATATTAAGTTTAAGACAATTAATACTTTATCTGACGAATTGGTTGATAGCTTTGAAGTTCCAATGTTAAGCTTTGATGTTTTGGATAATGATAATATAATCTATACTAACGTAGATTACTTTAATACTATGGAAACTGAAATAAAGATATTCAATCATACCACTAATTCTACAAATACTATAGACTTTATTAAAACGCCTGGCATTACAAGTCAGATTGTTCTACCTTACGGAATTGATATTTCTAAATCTACTAATGAGGTTTATATTAGTGATGCTGCTGATTTTATGACAAGAGGTAGGGTTTTTGTATTTGACTTAGTGGGTAATTACAAGGATAAAGTAAACGTTTCCTACCTTCCTTCAAAAGTAATTGTCAGAAATTAGATTTGTTTTAATTTAATTGTTAATAATTATTCTTACATTTGCCATTCTCAAATGGAGTAATTAATTAACAATTATACTTGTGGAAAATAAAGTTACTTTTGGTTCTAAGTTTGGGACTTTGGTTGTTGTTGCAGGCTCTTGTGTTGGCTTAGGGAATATTTGGAGATTTCCTTATTTGGCAGGAAACAATGGTGGCTCTGCTTTCATCATTATTTACATACTCTGTAGCCTAATAATTGCAATTCCTATTATGATGAGTGAATTTGTGGTTGGGCGTTCAACAGGGAGAAATGCTTTTGGTGCTTTCAAAGAACTATCTCGTAAAAAGAAATGGTGCTTAGTTGGACTTTTTGGCATCATAACTTCATTCTTTATTTATGGGTTTTATTCTGTTGTTGCTGGTTGGGCTATATCTTTTATTCAAACTGCATTTACAGAAGGCTTCACAGGAAGAAGTCCGGAGGTAATTCATTCTAATTTCATTTCTTATATAAATACTGGTTGGAAACCTACAATTGCTGCTCTAATTTTCATTTGTCTAACTGCTTCAATTGTTATTGGAGGAATTGAAAAAGGGATTGAAAGAATTAATAAAGTTCTTATGCCTATGCTGGCACTTATTATTCTTGGACTATTCCTCTACTCAACTACTCTTCCTGGCTTCAAGGCTGGTATGGATTTCCTCTTAAAGCCTGACTTCTCAAAAATAACATTAAACACCTTCCTTTCTGCAATTGGTCAATCGTTTTTTTCAATGAGCTTAGGAATGGGATGTATGGTAACTTATGGAGCTTATATTAAAAAAGAAACCTCCCTACCCTCTTTGGCTCTAACAATTGGACTTACTGATTTAACTATTGCAGTTTTAGCAGGCTTTGCAATCTTCCCAGGTGTTTTTACTTTCGGAATTGAACCAACCTCTGGGCCAACCCTTGTCTTTGAAACCCTACCTCTTGTCTTTTCTATGATGCCAGCAGGTAATATCTTTGGCATTTTCTTCTTTCTCTTAGTTTTCATTGCTGCAATAACTTCATCAGTTTCAATGTTAGAACCTATTTGTTTATTTATTATTCAAGAACTTAAAACAACAAGGGTTAAAGCTGTTCTAATGATTTCAACTGTTGTTTCATTCCTTGCAATTCTTTGTGCATACTCTCAAGTAGAGGGTTCCCCTATTCGATTATTTGGTAGCAACTTATTCGATTTCCTCAATAATATAACAGATAAGTTTATGCTTCCATTTGGTGCCTTACTTATTATTATATTCGTTGGTTGGGTTGTTAATAAAGAATTAGTTAGAAATGAAATAACAAATAATGGACATGTTTTCAATAAAGGATTTAAGTTGTACTATGTAATAATTCGATACTTTATTCCTTTTGTACTTTCATTATTTGTGCTAAATCTTTTAGGAATAATTAAATGGTAAAACATATAGATATTTAAAGAAGAAAAATTATTAACATTCTCTTGTTGATAATTATTGTTAATTCTTAGACATTTAGCCTATTTTTGATAGTATCTTTGTAACATTATCAGTTTTTATAAGTAAACAATAAGATAATACAATTATTTATTAATTTAAAACAGAAAGTTATGAGAAAAAATTTGATTATTTTAGTTGCTGTTTTATTAACATCAACTTTATCTTTTGCTCAAAGTGGCAAAATGTTTGTAACAGGTCAGTTAGGGTTTAATACATGGTCAGCAACAAATACAGTTGCTGGAACTAGTACTGACGTTCCATCTAGCAATTCATTTAATATTATGGGAGAGTTTCACTATAAGATAACATTGTTGTCCGATAAAAAATTATAACCCCAATTAATCCAAGTTAATTATCTTATAATCAATTCTCCAATTTTATTTTCAAAAAGTCAAGCCCCCTCTTTTTTATGTCTCGAATAATGGTAGCTGATTATCCTTGTTTCGTAGCTTTATTTTCT
>JBAYYI010000005.1:0-56438 GCA_041673165.1 Bacteroidales bacterium | reverse complement strand
ACAGATTCTACAAAGGAACAAATAATTATCAAATGAAAAACAAAAGAGGCAAAATATAAACCATTAAAAATGTCCATTAGAGAGTAACGTCGAGAAAAAACCATTAAAAATGTCCATTACACCTAAATTTAGTTATAGTTTTTATAATGCCTCTGTTTTGCATGAAGATATTATATTTACTAAAGCAAAAAAATAAGACAAACAATATATTGATTTATTTATTAAAGATTATGGAATTGATAAATCAGGGAGTAAATATAAAGAAAGCACCTCAAATAATTAGAATTTGAGGTGCTTTTGTTTAATCTATTAAATTTTATAGGCTAGAAGTTTATTTAGCTTTTTCTAATTTAACTGTGAAGTGACGCATAAGTGGTGCTTCCCACTCAATTGTATATCCTTTTGTGATTTTATCTGCTCTGTCTTTAACATTCTTAAGTGCTGCAGCAATAACATCCATATGGTTATTGGTATAAACGCGGCGAGGGATTGCTAAACGAAGGAAGTCAAGTCCACCAAAACGATTTTCTCTTGTGATAGGGTCACGGTCTGCTAAGATATATCCAATCTCACATCCACGAATACCTGCTTCTAAGTAAAGTTCAACAGTTAGTGTTTGTGCTGGGAACTGTTCTTGAGGTACATGTGTAAGAACCTTTGCTGCATCAATAAAGATTGCATGACCACCTGCAGGACGTTGGTAAGCTACACCATATTCGTCAAGCTTCATTGCTAAGTATTCAACTTGTTTGATACGTGTTTCAAGCATATCAAATTCGGTGTTTTCGTCCAAACCAATTGCTAGAGCGTTCATATCTCTTCCGTTCATTCCACCATAAGTTAGGTAGCCTTCCATAATAATACAGAAGTTCTTAGCTCCATCAAACCATTCTTGTTTTCTGGTTGCAATAAAGCCACCCATATTAACAATAGCGTCTTTCTTAGCACTCATTGTCATACCATCAGCGTAAGAGAACATCTCTGCAACAATTTCTTTTATTGTTTTGTTTGCATATCCTTCTTCACGTGTTTTGATAAAGTAAGCATTTTCTGCAAAACGTGCTGAATCGAATAATACAGGAACGTCATATTTCTTTGCTAATACGCTAACCTCACGTAAGTTTTTCATACTTACTGGTTGTCCACCTGCGGTATTATTTGTTATTGTAACAACAATAAAAGGGATATTACCTTTATGTTCTTTCAATGCTTTTTCTAATTTAATAGGGTCAACATTTCCTTTAAAAGGTAGTTCAAGTTGAGTATCTTTTGCTTCGTCAATTGTGCAGTCAAGTGCAATTGCCTTACGACTTTCGATATGTCCTTTTGTTGTATCGAAGTGTGAGTTTCCTGGACAAACGTTGCCTGGTTTTACTAAGTAAGAAAATAAAACGTTTTCTGCTGCACGTCCTTGGTGAGTTGGGATAACGTATTCAAATCCTGTTAACTTAGCAATCATATTCTTTAGGTTGAAGAAAGAAGATGCACCTGCATAACTTTCATCACCCATCATCATTCCAGCCCATTGAGCTTGAGACATTGAACCTGTGCCAGAGTCAGTAATAAGGTCAATATATACTTTATCTGCTGCTAGTTGAAATGTATTATAGTGAGCTTCCTTTATCCATAATTCACGTTCTTGACGTGTGCTTTTACGAATAGGCTCAATCATTTTAATCTTCCATGATTCTGCAAATGGTAATTCCATAATATTTATCTTTTATTTATTATTTTATTCTAAATTTTTTTTGTGATTTATACTGAAAAAAGGGGGGTTGGAAAGAAGAAAAGCTCCTCCAACCTATTAATAAGTAAATTCGTCTCTATTCTTAATATTAACGTAGAGACCTTGAGTATTCCTTATATTTAATAAACTTTGCAACATTTCAGTACTATGTGAGTTGCAAAGGTAGAAAAATAAAATTTAACGTCAAAACTTTTTTAATTAAATTTACTACTAATCTTCTATTCCATAGTTATTTGATAATAATTGATTGCCTCTGTTGATTAAAGTAAACCTTTGTATGTATTATATATGTATAGGTTTTAAGCCGATAAACACCTACTGTTTACTTATTATGATTATTTGCTATCAGAAAATAAAAAAATATGTATCTTTGCTTAATTGCTATTTAAAAATTAAACTATGAAACGTTTTTTCTTATATTTCGCCCTTCTTATTCCTTTATTAGGGAATGCTCAATCAGTAGATTTTAACACCTATTTCAACGATAAAACCCTTAATATCTTATCTTATCACTCGGGTCGCTTTGCTCTGGAATACTATTCGATTGAAGAAACATACGCAACAGAGAACTGGGCAGGCACAAAGACAAAACTACTTGATAATACCAATTTAGGAGCTCATAGGGTTGAGGTTTATGCTGCAAATACGGACAATCTAATATATTCTCGCAACTACTGCTCTCTTTTTGAGGAGTGGCAGACAACCCCAGAAGCTAAGAAATCATGCTCAATCTTTGAAGAAGTAATTAGAATACCACTTCCAAAAGGTGATATCGATATAATATTCTTTTCAAGGGATAGTTTGGGAAAGTTTTATAAGGTTGAGAAGAAAACTATCGAAGTAGCGAATATCGAAACTAAAGAAACTAATATCAAAACCGATAAATTCTATCCCCTACACATAGCTTCAAAAGATTTAAATAAGAAATTGGATATAGTAATTGTACCTGCGGGTTATACAAAGGCAGATTCTTTGCTAATGATTGAAGATTTGAAGATTTTCACTAAGCAATTCTTCTCCAAACCTCCCTTTTCCAATGCACAAGACAAGATAAACATAAGGGGAGTATCATATTTCTCAGAACAAAGTGGGATACCAGGGATTGATAAGAAAATAGAGAAAAACACATTCTTGGGCTTAAGCTATAACACCTTTGGTTCACAACGCTATCTTATGACTCGCAACCTTTTCAATCTCCACGAAATACTTGCGGATGTTCCTTATGAACAAATAATCATTATGTGCAATAGCCCTTATTATGGAGGAGGAGGTATATTTAACTTCTATGCTACTTCCCATATAAATAGAAATAATGGCTTTGTTCTTGTTCATGAATTTGGACATAGTTTTGCAGGCTTGGGTGATGAGTATGCTACAAACGATATTGAGATTGAGGGAGCTTCACAAAAGATAGAACCTTGGCAAAAGAACGTTACCTCTCTAATTGACTTCTCTAAGAAATGGGAAGATATGGTTGAGAAAACTACACCAATACCAACTCCAGCAACACTTGAATATATAGATAAGGTTGGCGTTTATCCTGGAGCTGTTTATGTTTCAAAGGGTCTTTACCGCCCCTATCAAGATTGCTTAATGAGGAGTGATAAGCCTTTTTGCCCAGTTTGCACAAGGGAAATAAATAGAATGATTGATTTTTATACAGAATAAAGAAATGAAAGAGAAAAACCTATACCTTATTGATGCAATGGCATTAATATATCGCTCCTACTATGCTTTGAATAAGAACCCAAGGATAAATTCTAAGGGACTTAATACCTCCGCAATACTTGGATTTGCAAATGCACTACTCGATATAATAAAGAAACACAAACCCTCACATCTTGGAATAGCCTTCGACTTGCAAGGACCAACCGTAAGGCATGAGCAGTTTGAAGCATATAAGGCTAATCGTCAAGCATGCCCAGAAGATATCATTGCAGCAATCCCAATTGTTAAGGAATTAGCTGTTGCAATGAATATACCTATGCTTGCTGTTGAGGGATACGAAGCCGATGATGTAATAGGCACACTTTCAAAGAAGGCAGCCAAGGAAGGATTTACAGTATATATGGTTACCCCTGACAAAGACTATGCTCAACTTGTGGAAGAAAAAATCTTTATGTTAAAACTTCCAAGAATGGGTAATGGTGAGGAAATCTTAGGAGTTAAAGAAGTAATAGAGAAGTTTGAAGTCAAAAGGCCTGAACAGGTGATTGACATTCTTGGACTTTGGGGTGATAGCTCCGATAACATTCCTGGCGTTCCTTCAATTGGAGAGAAAAAAGCTAAAATGTTAATGAAGCAGTTCGACTCCATTGAAGATATACTTGAAAACACAGATAAGATAGAGAGTGCTTCAATTAGAAAAGCCATAGAAGAGAATAAAGATAAGGCAATCCTTTCAAAGATGCTTGCAACCATAATACTTGATGTGCCAATTGAGTTTAACGAAGAAGGACTCTTGTTTGAACTACCCAATTTCCAACATTGCAAAACCTTATTTTCAGAGCTTGAGTTCCGAACCTTTGAAAAGCGTTTCTTTGAAGTCTATTCCAAGATGTCAGGTTATGCAGACGCCTCAGAGATGTTCTCAGTTAAGAAAGCGGATACTAAGGATAGTCCAAATGCAGCAAATCAAAACCAGTTTAATCTCTTTGCAAATCCAGAGGCAGATAGTCCTCATGAAACTTTCTTCGACAATGCAAAAACCATAGATAGCATTGAGCATAATTATATTATGATTGAAAAAGCAGAAGATTTAAAAGCTGTGATTGAAGAGATAAAACAAAGAAAAATACTAAGCTTTTCAGTCGAAACAACCTCAAATGATTTATTTGCAGATATAATTGGCATATCCCTAAGCTGCGAAAAACACAAGGGATACTTCGTTTTCCTAAATCAAAACAAAGAAGAAGAAACGGAAATCTTCAATATGCTAAAAGAAGTTTTTGAAGACAGCGAAATAGATAAGGTTTCGCAAAACTTTAAGTCTGATAAACACGCCCTTTTAAACCATAATATAGCAATAAGAGGACGAGAATTTGATATCGTAATAGCACATTATCTCATTGAACCTGAAATGCAACATAGGCTTGATGCACTTGCAAGCTCATATTTGGAATATGAAACAATAGAAGAAGAGAAAGCTTATGGTAAGGTGGCGAAATCTGGAATAATAGATATTAAAAAGATTGACAAGACCCAACTAAAAAACTACTCAGTTGAGAAAGCCGATATATCTTTGCAACTAAAACCAATCTTAGAAGAGAAACTAAGAGAAAATGACTTAGAAAATCTTTTTCAAGAGATAGAAATGCCACTTGTTTCTGTGCTTGTGTCGATGGAAAGAGAAGGAGTAAGAATAGATACTAAGCAGTTAAAAACCTTTTCCGAAGAATTAGAAGAAGAAAAACAGAGATTGGAGTCAGAGATATTTGAACTATCAGAAGAGGAGTTTAATATCTCATCCCCAAAACAACTATCCGAGATATTATTTAAGAAACTAAAGATAGCAGAGAATACAAAGAAATCATCAATAACCAAACAATTATCCACATCCGAAGAAGTGCTTTCAAAGTTAATTGATAAACACCCTATTGTTTCAAAAATATTAGAATACAGAAGCCTAACCAAACTTAAGGGAACCTATGTTGATGCACTACCTCTTTTGGTTAATCCCTCAACAGGCAGAATCCACACATCATATAACCAAACAACAACCTCAACAGGCAGACTTTCATCACTTGCACCCAACCTACAAAACATCCCTATACGTACTGCACTTGGCAGAAAGATACGTAAGGCATTTGTTCCAAGAGATGAAAACTACCTACTAATGGCTTGTGATTATTCTCAGATAGAACTAAGAATTATTGCTTCGATGAGCCAAGATGAACATATGATTGAGGCGTTTAATAAGAAGATTGATATCCACCAAGCAACTGCTGCAAAGATTTATAAGGTAGCATTAGAAGATGTGACCAAAGATATGCGTCAAGCAGCTAAGAGTGTAAACTTCGGAATCATATATGGAATATCTGCTTATGGACTTTCACAGCAGCTATCCCTATCAGTAAAAGAAGCCCAAGCCCTAATAGACCAATATTTCGCAGAATACCCAAAAATAAAGAACTTTATAGACTCTCAGATTGAGAAAGCAAAACTTACGAACTACGTAGAAACGATGCTAAAGAGAAGAAGGTATCTCTATGAAATCAATTCCAGGAATGTAAATCTAAAGAACTTTGCCCAAAGAAACGCTGTAAATATGCCAATTCAAGGATCCTCTGCCGACATGATAAAGAAGGCGATGATAGAGATAAACAATATCCTAATCAAAGAAGGATTTAAAACCAAGATGATTTTACAAGTGCATGATGAATTAGTCTTCGACCTCTATAAACCAGAGCTTGAACAAGTCCAACTCATAGTAGAAAAACAAATGAAAGAAGCCCTACCATTAGAAAACGTCCCAATAGAAGTCGATTCCAATACAGGCACGAACTGGTTAGAAGCCCACTAAAATTATATCCCTATTCCAAACTCTTTAAACCCTATCCTAAACTTCTAAATCGCTGTAATAATGTCCTAAATCTTTATATTGATGACGCTCCCTTGCCAACAGAGAACCCCTCCCTTGCCAAGGGAGATATGTTATGTTGGCAACAGAGAGCCTCTCCCTTGGCAAGGGAGCGTCATGAAATGCCTAATTCAAATAATTAAATCCCTATCAAGCCCTTACAGAATAAGGATTTGAGGCATGTAGAATAAGACCCACATTTTTCAACCTAAAACTAAGTATAGTTTACACTTGTTTTCTGTAGTCCTAATCTTGGTTTACACAAAAAAAAGGCTGTAATGAAATGTTATATTCATTACAGCCTTTTTAGGTTGTTATTGTCGGAGTTTTATTTAAAAGATAGAGGAGATGGGATTGTGTAGTCGGTATGAGTAACACTGGTTGATCCAAATCCTTTACTCTTCATGCTTGGCATATCGCCTGACATATACATAAGAGCTGTTGAATAAATAGGCATGTGGTCTTGATTTAATTTATTATATGTTTCCATGCTGGTTATTATTCCCGTTGCAGAATTAAGAGCAGTCATGAAATTTTGGTGTGATGTATATTCTTGAGGTTCTGATGTAAATATAGTGTTTGAGTAATCGATTGCTGTGCTTGAATAAATAGAGTATGCTTCGTTTGATAAAGTTTTATATGATGACAATAGTGAAGATTGGTCTGTTCCTACTACTATAAAAGCAGCCGAAAATATGATATTATCATATTCCATAAGTGTGCAAGCTGATCCACTTGTTGAAGAGTAAGCGTATGTTGTAGCACCATTTTCTTCAACTTGGCTTTGTGATAATGTATATCCTTTTGCTGTTATGGTAGAAGATACCGCATCATTACTTTGCCCCACAAAGCTTTTGATTTCTGAAACTTTAAGGCTAATTGCTGCTGTTTTTGTTTTATCGTCTTTAGAATCTTCATCTGTACAAGAACTAAAGATGGTAGCGAAACTTAAGAAAGCGATACTTAATAGAATAATTTTTTTCATGTGATTTGTTTTTAGATTGTTAATTATGGATGCAAAGATAATATTTTCCTATAAATAAGCAAGTAAATATTATAAAAAAAGCGAGAATGAGATAAAAAATATTCTTCTACTTTAATTCTATTGCAATATCTCTTGAATGTTAGAAATAGTATAGTGCAATAATTTCTTTATTATTGGCGTTATGTTTTCAATTCGTATAAGAAATTTTTTTAAACTATAGTATTAGAACAATGAAGAAGATAAGATGTATTGTAATTTTGCTTTTTGTAATTTTTGGAATAGGGAATATGAGTGTGAAGGCTCAGAAAATTCCTTATATGTCATTGATTGATAGTCAGGAAATGAAGTATATGGATAATGCAGAGGTATCAATTGATGCTTGGAGGGAGTATCAGTATTATACTAAGAACAAATATGGGGAAGATTCTAAAGAGTTTGCTTCTACAATCTTTGATACCGTTATTTTCAAAAAGCATTATAATAAGTGTTTCTCTTATTCGCCTACATCAATAGATATTGGTATAAATAAGAAGTCAAGCAAAAAGGCTTCTTGTGATTATCCTATGATTGGGATTTCTTATGAGCAGTGTTTGGATTATTGTAAGTGGAGGACGGAAGTTTATAATTATAAGGTAAAGGGAGTTAAAAAAATCACCTTCTCGCTTCCTTCTGAATTTGATTATGCAAAGGCAGTTTCTTATGCCAAGATATCTGGTAACCCTACCTTATCTAAGTTGATAAATAAGAAAAGAGGGCAGATTTATGGTTTGACAGATAATGTTAAAGAGTATATTCTTGACAATAAAATAAACCCTAATGGTAATCCAATAGGGTTTAGGTGTGTTGCTATAATAGAAAAAGATTAGCTTTTTTTGGCTTTAATCTCTCTATTTATAGGTTTCTGCAATTTTGTCTGCTATGTTTATGCCGTCAATAGCACTTGATGTAATTCCTCCTGAGTAGCCTGAACCTTCTCCGCATGGATAAAGTCCTGAGATTTGAATATGCTGAAGGGAGTCTTTATCTCTTGGAATGCGAACAGGGGATGAGGTGCGTGATTCAAGTCCTATGATATTTGCTTCTGAAGTTATAAATCCTTTCATCGTTTTTCCAAAGTGAAGAAATGCATCTCTAAGGTTTGTAGAGATGAATTCTGGTAGTATATTACTCATATTGGAAGGAAGAAGTCCTGGAAGATATGAGCTTGGTGCAAGAGCTGATGATTTTCTATCTTTAATGAAGTCTGTCAAACGCTGTGCTGGTGCAACCATTGTCTTATCTGCAGCAATAAACATATTCTTTTCTGTCTCTTCTTGGAGTTTCAACATTGCCAATTCTCCAAATTCGGAAAACTTCTTTGCATCTGCTGCCTTAACATTAACAACAATTCCAGAGTTTGCAAATGGTGAGTTACGCAGTGAGTTAGACATGCCATTAACAACAAGTTCTTCTTTACCAGTTGAAGCAGGGATAATCATACCTCCTGGACACATGCAAAACGAAAAGACACCTCGAGCTTTGTCCTTAGTGCTATGTGCAACGCTATAAGTAGCTGGTGGAAGTAGCTCAGAGTATTTAGGCGTGTGATATTGGATTTGATTAATTAACTCTTGCGGATGTTCTATTCTTACTCCCATTGCAAAAAGCTTAGCCTCAAGTGCCCAGTTTTTTTCGTGGAATAAGTAATATATATCCCTTGCACTATGTCCTGTTGCAAGAACAACGATTTCGCTTTCTATCTTATCACCTTTTTCAGTAATAACTCCTTTAATCTTATTGTCCTTTACAATTAAATCAATAACCTTTGTGTTGAAATGATATTCGCCACCGTATGTTTCAATCGTCTGACGAATGTTCTTAGTTATTGCAGAAAGTCTATCAGTTCCTATATGAGGATGGGCATCAATCATTATTTCTTTTTCAGCTCCGTGTTCAACAAAAAGGTCTAGGACTTCAGAAATATTACCTCTCTTATTGGAACGAGTAAAGAGCTTACCGTCAGAAAATGTTCCTGCTCCACCTTCTCCAAAACACCAGTTAGATTCTGTGTTTATTTCTCCTTGACGGATAATTTGGGCAAGGTCTTTCTTCCTCTCACTAACTGAGTTTCCTCTTTCAATAATGATTGGTCTAAATCCTTTTTGAATAAGTTTAAGACTTGCAAAAAGTCCAGCGGGGCCTGCACCAATAACAATAACTGGCGTTGCACTGTGTACGTCTTGGTATTTTTCAACCTCTACTATTTCAACTACTGGCTCAATTTCAACTTCAATTTCTTTTTCTTCCCCCACCTTTTCAAGCGAAGGTCTCTCTGGCTCAAGAACTGTTAGCTGAACCTTAATTCTATAAGTGATTAAGGCTTTTCTTGCATCAATACTCTTCTTTAATAGTTCAAAGTCTCCAATAAGATTCTCTCTAACACTAATTTTTCTGGCTACAGCCTTTTTTAATGTTTCGGTATCAACTAATTCCTCAGGCAATACATTTAATTCAAATTCTTTTATCATGTTTTTGTTTTTTGCCCATTTCAAGACCAAGTGGTGCAAGACTTAGGATTTTATTAATTAATACCCTATTCAAAGGTCAAGGTTACGTAGAATATCCTTGTTTTATATTTATCTATTACGTTAGAATATGGTTTTTGTGGTTCAGGAATATGCATATTGTCGAAACTAAAAGATGATTTCAGCTCTATTCCAAATTTAAAGTAAGGGAGGTAGAAGTCAAAGCCCGTTCCAAAGGTGTACATAAAGTCATTGTTTTCTAACCTTAGGAGGAGGTCATCTTCAGATATCTTCTTATTTTTCAAAGACGCTAAGTCATAAGCATATTTCCCCCCAGCAATTAGATAGGGACGGAAATTTCTCCAACGTTTCGATTGTATCTTAAATTCAAGAGGAGCCTCCAAGTAAATAGCCTCAACATTTGTTGATTCAGTTACATAGTTCCCTCTTCTATCAATTACATTATAATTAAACTTCCTATCTCCAAAACTAATTGTTGGCGAAAGCCTTAGCCTTAAGTATTCAAATAATTTCAAATCTCCTATAACCCCAAGTTGGAAACCGTGTTGTGAGGGATTATTCATTCCAATAACTTTGTCAGGTTCAGGAAGAGGGTCTTTAACTCTTAGAAGTGAAGAAAATTGATTATAACCTATTAAGGCACCAAAATGAATTATTGTTTCATCATAGTGAGGTATGTTCGGTGGACTCTTCTGTGCCTTTGTGCCTAAAGTAAATAAAAGTGTTAGAGTTAGGAATAAAAATATTTGCTTCATTTCTGGATACTATAATCTATCTAAAAGAATTAAACGAACTTTCTCTGGATTAATTGTACCATTCTCTCCAAGCGACCATTTCCTATCAACCATCCTCTGAACAATTGGTTCAATACATTTTTCATCAAGTTGAACATCTGAAAGTCGAGTAGGAATACCGATAGAAACAAAGAAAGCTTCGGTTTTTTCAATAGTCTTAGTTATCCTTTCTTCTCTCTCACCTTCCTTTATGCCAAAAACTCTCTCTCCCATTTGAAGTATCTTTTCAGCCTTTTCTTCCCTCATAATTTTCATAACTCCTGGCAGAACAATAGCAAGAGTTACGCCATGGTCTAAGCCATGAAAAACAGTAAGCTCGTGACCTATCATATGCGTTGCCCAGTCTTGAGGAACTCCAGAGCCGATTAAACCATTTAATCCTAAGGTTGCAGACCACATTAAGTTTGCCCTAACGTCATAGTCTTCTGGATTAGCAAATACTTTCGGTGCTTCTTCAATCAAGGTTATAAGAATGCTTTCTGCAAAACGATCAGATATTTGATTATTTACTGGATAGGTTAGATACTGTTCAATAACGTGGATAAATGTGTCTGCTATGCCGTTTGAGATTTGTTTCTTTGGCAAAGTCATTGTAACAAGTGGGTCAAGTATAGAGAACTTTGGGAAACATAGTTCGGAGCGGAAAGATTTCTTTTCTTTAGTTTCTTTCAGTGTTATAACAGCTCCAGGATTCATTTCAGAGCCTGTTGCTGGTAGGGTTAGGACTGTGCCAAAAGGAAGTGCTTTTTCAACCTTCTTACTTAGTCCAACAATATCCCAAGCGTAACCTTCATAGTAGAAAGCCGCTGCAATAAACTTCGTAGCATCAATAACACTTCCTCCACCAACTGCAAGAATAAAATCTATCTTCTTTTCCTTTGCATATTCCACACATTTCATACATGTTTCGTAGTGAGGATTTGGTTCAATCTCTGAAAACTCAAAAACTTCTCTACTTCCTAATGCTTCAATAACTGCTTCATAAACTCCATTTCTCTTAATACTTCCTCCACCATAAGTGATAAGCACTCTGCTATCTTGAGCTATATATCTATTTAGTTTCTTAATTGTGTCCTTTCCAAAAACTATTCTTGTAGGATTATAAAATTCAAAGTTATTCATAATGTTTAGGTCTTTTTTGGTTTATAATTTATTCTCAACTTCGCTAAGAAGAAGTTCCTTATCAATAGGTACAACTCCAACTTGCTCACAAACTAAACCCCCTGCAAGATTAGATATTTCTGCAATTGATTTAAACGGAAGTTTAATTGCCAAACAAAGAGCCGCAATGCTAATTACAGTATCTCCAGCACCAGAAACATCAGAAATTGCTCTATGATGGGCAGGAATAATCACCATATTGTTTTTTGTTTTCTTGTAGTCAGCAATAAAAACTCCATATTCACTCAAAGTAACAAAGATCATATCAGCATTAAGCTTGTGTTGCAATAGATTTGATGCGTCAACCAAATTATCAATAGTTGGTAAATCGAAATCTATTTTCAAGCCTTCCTTCAATTCTTTTAGATTGGGTTTAAATAATGTAACGTTTTTATATGCCAAAAAATTACGTTTCTTAGGGTCAACCGTTGTTGGAATGCCTTTTTTATTAGCAATCTCAACAATTTCTGAAATAGTATTTTCGGTAATCACTCCCTTATCATAGTCTTGAAAGATAATAGCATCAATAGTCTTTGATTCTATGATATCCTTTATTGTTTTAATGAAGTTTTCTTCATCATCTTGTTTTAGTGGATCACTAATCTCTTGGTCAACCCTCAGCATTTGAACCTTGTTACCAATAATTCTTGTCTTAACAGTAGTTGGTCTTGACTTAGAGAAGTAGATACCCTCATTATCCATATCAAGCTTCTTCATAAGGGAAAGCAAGAGTTTGGATTTTGGATCAGAACCCACAACAGAGCAAAGTATAGGATTTGCCCCCATTGCCCTAATATTTAATGCAACATTAGCCGCTCCTCCCAACCTATCTTCCACACTCATAATCGTTGCAATAGGAACAGGAGCCTCAGGTGAGATTCTGTCAACTCTTCCCCACATATACGAATCTATCATTACGTCTCCGATGATTAGGATATTTAAACCATTAAACTTATTAAATACTTTATTGTAGTCCATACCTTAGATATCTTTTTCTTATTAATTAACTGTAAGCTCACCCCTCAAAGGATTAGTAAGCATACTTGCAATTTCTTCTTTGTTTTCATAGTTCCCCAAAAGGAACATAAGCTTAGCAATAGCCGATTCGGTTGTTATATCATGACCACTAAGAACTCCAATCTCAACCAAGTGAGCTGAGGTTTCATAATGCCCCATCACAACTCCGCCTGCCTTACACTGAGTAACATTATAAATGATTATCCCCTTTGCAATAGCTTCTTTGAGAGCCAAAATAAACCAATCCTCTGTTGGAGCATTGCCCGAGCCGAAGGTTTCCAAAACAACGCCTTGAAGACCTTTCATCGAAAGCATTGCTCTAAAATACTCTTGTTTTATTCCTGGGTATATCTTAATTATAACAACATTATCATTTAGTTTCTTGTAAGCCTTAAACTCCCCTTTTGGGCTTTCAAGGAAGAGATTCTTCTTATATGAGATATTAATCCCCACCTTAGCAAGCGAAGGGTAGTTGCCAGAATAAAATGCCTCGAAATACTCTGCGTTAATCTTCGTTGTCCTATTCCCCCTATACAATCTATCTTCAAAGAATATGCAAACCTCTGGAATATTTATTGTTTCCGAACTTGCAATCTCAACAGCCCCAATAATATTATCCCTTCCGTCAGTCCTAATCATTCCAAGTGGGAGTTGTGAGCCAGTCAAAATAACAGTCTTATTCAAGTTCTCGAGCATAAAACTAAGAGTTGAGGCAGTATAAGACATAGTATCGGTTCCGTGAAGTACAATAAAACTATCGTATTTCTCATAATTCTTTTCAATAACTTCAACTAAGCCAATCCAATATTCGGGTTTCATATTAGAGGAATCAATAATTGGGTCGAAACGATAGGAGTCTAAATCACAGTTAAATTCTCTTAGAACAGGCAGAGCCTCATATATCTTAGACATATCAAAGGGAAGAAGAGAGCCTGACTTTGTATCCTTAACCATTCCAATTGTGCCACCAGTATAAATAACCAAAATTCTTTTCATAAAACAAACTTAAAGTACAAAGAATAAACAACAAAAATACAAATTCTATTGCAGAATAACCGATGTATTTGATAAAAAAGGAATGTTTCACCATAAAAACATCAATATTTCAGAAAAAATAGGAGAAAAACAAAGAAAGAAAATCTTGAAACAAAGCATTAAATTTCTAAAACGCCACATTAAATTTCTATCTCTTTGTTTAATCTTGCTAAGATGTACATCTAAAATTACTAAGATGTACATCACAGCGTGCTAAGATGTACATCGGAAGACGCTAAGATGTACATCACAGTAAGCTAAGATGTGCATCAGAGCAAAATGCTTCTTTGTTTTAGAAATTTTATGTGGCGTTTCATTAATTTAATTCTTGATAATGAGCATTTAAACTCTTGGCTTAGTTTTTTGGAACGAAATTTGTATGCTATATAAAGAATAAATAAAATAAAATGTCTTGGTATTGGTTTATTAAGTAAATTTGTTGATTCTTTGATATATGAGTAAAATTAAATTTTATCAATTTATAGTCTTTATTTCCTTGCTGATAATATCAGTCTTTGGCTTTGGGCAATCAAGAATTTTCAAAGGGCAGGTTGTCGATTTAGCAAATAAGGAAGGGATTTTTAGAGCCACGATAAGTTATTCTGTTGATGGATTTGCGCAAGGGGTGACAAGTGATGACGATGGTCATTTTCAAATCGAAGTTCCAGAGGGTATTGACAGCCTTAGGGTATCTCATATTTCCTATAAGCCAACAATGAAGTCCATAAAGTTTATTAAAACAAAATCTATTAAGATTGCACTTGAGCCACACGCTTCACGTATAACAGAAGTTGTGATTACGGCAAAATTAGAGAAGTATTCAAATAAGGATAACCCTGCGGTGGAGCTGATAAAGAAGGTCTTGGAAAACAGAGAAGCCAATTCAATTCTTAATTACTGCCCTCTAAACTTCACTTCTCATAATAAAAGTCTTATTGCCTTAGACCCAGTTAACGATACTGTGCTTTCAAGGATGAAAATGAAGCCTGTGCTTAATCTTATGAAGGGATTAGAAACGACTTATTTTGAAAGCGAAAACTATTTGCCTGTTTATTTCTTTGAAGAGCTTTCTCAAACCTATTGCAAAGAGGGTAAGGGTTTTGAATCACAAAGATTAGTCCTTCAAGATATTCAGTTAACTGCAATTATGGACGAAAGCAATGCAAGGAGGATAAGAACAAGCATATTTACTAAGATAGACCTTTATCAGAAATACGTTGATGTTTTGGGGAATCAGTTTATGAGTCCAGTCAATTCTCTTGCCCCTCAGTTCTATAAGTTCTTTATTGAAGACACTCTAATTGTTGAAAATAGGGAATGCATTAAGCTCTCTTTTATTCCAAGAAACCTTTATGATATGGGCTTTATGGGATATCTATATGTTTCAAATGATGAGAGCTATGAAATAATGAGTGCAAATCTTTCAATAACTGAAAAGGCGAATGTGAACTTTGTTGATAAGATTGAGTTTGTTCAGAAATTTAAGACAGATACTATTGAAGTTGGGGGGCAGAAAAAACAAATCTCCTATGTAACGCAGGATGCCGTTTATGCTAAAATAAACTTCTATACCCTAAAAGCTTATGGTTATAGCATAAATACTTATTCCAAACCTAAGTTTGAGGAATATGTTTTGAAGGACGACAAAGAGATAAAAGCATTTAAACTAACCGACTCCAATAGAATTTCTCCCCTAACTCAGGCTGAAAAGAAGACTTACCTATTGCCAGACAGTTTAAATAAGATATCTTGGTTTAGAGTCACGAAATACTTATCTGAAATATTCTATGGGGGTTACCTTCTTGCAGGCCCAGTCGATATTGGACCCTTAGATAATATCTATTCTTTTAATGGGATTGAGGGAAGTCGTTTTCGCTTGAGTGGTAAGACAAATTACCGTTTAAGTAGGAGGATTTATGCCGATTTTATGCTGGCCTACGGAACAAAGGATAAGAAAATGAAATATGACTTAGGCTTAAAATATAGCTTTAACTCACTAACCAAGAACCCTTATTCGTTTCCTGCCAATTTCATCGGAGTAAAATACACTTATAATACGTTTATTCCAGGTAGAACAATAGAAAACAGCAACTATGATAGGTTAACTCTATCCCTAACAGATATTGTTAATTATAAATTAGCTTTCAATAAATCCATATTCCTTGAGTGGCTCTATGAAACAAAGAAAGGAATTACAATTAACCCTTATCTAAAATTTCAAGAAGTCAAAGCTTATGGCGATTGGACGTTTTCCGACCGTGACACTGTTGAGGTATCAAGTTTTAGGAAAGATAGGATAGGGATAAATATAAGATTGCTTTTCAACGGAACTTGGATACAGAACCAGAATAAGAGGATTACGGTTGGAGGAAACTTCACTTCAATGAATATAAACTATGAATATGGATTTGATAATACCCACCTAATAAAGGCAAATGCATATAGGAAAGTGAATTTAATGCCATTTGGTTATATGCAACTATGGGCAGAGGGAGGTTATATGGTAGGGAAAATAATGTCTCCTTATCTTTTCACCAGCTCAACCTATAATAGTATAATTTACCACCCAAATGCTTTTAACTTAATGAAGGTTATGGAGTTTTTTACCGATAAATACATACAGCTAATAGCAGTTTATAACCTAAATGGTTTAATATTCAACCGTATTCCCTATGTTAGAGAGTTAAAACTAAGGGAAGAATTTAATATAAAGATGGTTTATGGAGGTTTAAGAGATGAAAACAAATTTCTTATCGATGATTTAGAAGTAAAGACTTTTGATAAAAAACCTTATATTGAAGCAGGATTTGGATTTAGGAACCTCTTTCAGTTTTTGGGAGTGGAATATATAAGAAGGATAACCTATACCGAAGGACTACCAGAACTTAAGAAGTGGGGAATAAGAGCAACCCTTGGATTTAGGTTCTAAAAAAGGGTTTCCTCTCTTTGATTGAGTATTTCTTTAATTAACTTCATTTAAATAGAATAATAAGAACCTTTACTACGTTTTATTCGTATAAAAGTAGCTATTCAAAGCTGAGAACTTATAAAATGGTTTTCGATTCCATGACATATTAAAAGCGTTCTTGCTTTTAGGCTCATTTTTTTATATTTCGCAACTTAATTTATATAATACGATACTATCAAATAATCACTTTAATACAAAAAAAACATGGCAAAAGGTAATGACAGTAAAGAGAAGCTTGTAAAGAAAGCTCCATTGAAAAGTAAGAAAGAAAAGAAGGCAGAAAAGATTGCTAAAAAGAATGATAAAGGTGGGGGTGGAAGCATATTCTAAACTATGTCCCTTTAAAGAATTTATGTGAATATTGCAATCTCTTTTTATAATGAAATTAGCCCTTGATTATATAAAGAGTTGCAAATTTGCATACTAACTATAAAATAAAAATAAGATTTCTTACGTTATTAAGGCAATAGAGTTTGTAAAATGCAAATTTTATAATTCAAAAAAGCAACTTTAACCAATACTGATTAAATGGATGCTTGGGATAAAAACAGTGAAATGCTTGGAAAGCTTCATATCAAATTGGGTAAAATATAGATTGAATTAATTTTAATAATCGATTAAATATTTAACCTGTGAAGAAAATAATCTTTAGTCTTGTATTAACAGTATTTTTTGGAACAACAACTTTAGTTAGCTGTATGTCTCCAGGAGAAAAAGTAGATTCCGCAAAAGAAGATGTTCAGGAAGCTAAACAAGATGTTGAACAAACAAATCAAGAATTAAATAATGCTATTCAAGATTCTATAATGGAATTTAGAAAAGATGCTGCTGAGAGAATTAATGCTAATGAGAAGGAAATCTCTGACTTGAAACTGAAACTGAAAAATCAAGGTAAAGAAGCTAAAGCGAAAATAGAGAGAAAAATAGCTGAACTGGAAGCAAAAAATAATAAGATGGAGGAAGCTCTATCTGACTATAAGGATGAAAGTGAAATTAAATGGAAAGAATTTAAAGAAGAATTCAATCACGATTTAGATGAACTGGGAAAGGCCTTAGGTAATTTATCAACAAATAATTTATAATAATGAAAAAAGTAATTTTAATCCTTGCTGCTACATTTTTAATGGCAAGTAATCTTAACGCTCAAATAGATAATGGAACTGATTCTCGCGATAATCTTCGTTTTGGAGTAAAGGCTGGTATTAACTTATCTAATATGTATGATTCCGATAATCAAGAATATGACGCAGATGCTAAATTAGGTTTTGTTGGAGGTGCTTTTATAAGCATTCCTATTGTAGGTAAAATCATTGGTATTCAACCAGAGGTTTTATTCTCTCAAAAAGGATTTAAAGCTACAACCAGTAATTTTCTTGGTAATTTTAGTTTTACTCGTACAACCAACTATCTTGATATCCCAATTTTCTTAGCAATTAAGCCCGTTGAAAACTTGACTTTATTGGTAGGTCCTCAATATTCTTTCTTATTTAATCAGAAAGATAATTTTAAAACTCCAATATCTGACAATACAATAGAACAGGATTTTAAAAATGAAAACATTCGTAAGAACACTTTATCTTTAGCAATTGGTGCTGACCTTAACGTAAACAATTTTGTTGTAGGTCTAAGAGCAGGATGGGATCTTTTCAATAATAATGGTAACGGAACTTCAGAAACTCCACGTTATAAAAACATTTGGGGAGGTTTAACATTGGGTTTCCGTTTATAATAAATAAATAATAATAATCTTTTAAAAATAATATCATGGGAAATATACTTTATATAATTGCTGTAATCTTAGTAATAGTGTGGTTAGTAAGTTTTTTTGCCTTCCACGTTACATCGGGTATTATACATTTACTACTTGTAATAGCAGTAGTAGCTGTCCTACTAAGGATAATTAGAGGAGCATCAAAATAAGAACAAATTAGAAAAGTAACAATTCAATAAATTAATAATCTTTAAAAAACAAAATCATGGACACAGGAAAAATAGTTTTAGGAGCTTTAGCAGGTCTTGCAGCAGGTGCAGTATTAGGAATCTTATTTGCTCCAGAAAAAGGATCAACAACAAGAAAGAATATACGTAGAAAAGGAGAAGATAGCGTAGATGCTATAAAGGACAAATTCAGTGAGTTTGTTGACAATGTTGCAGAAAAATTTGATAGAGTCAAAGAAGAAGCACAAAACATTGGCAAAGATGCTAAAGAAAAAATCAAAGAAGAAGTAAAGAAATAAATCTTTTTTAGTGTAATTAAATCAAATCTACCTTGAAATAAAAGTAAATTAAACTTATCAGTTTCAAGGTAGATTTTTCTTCTTTCTAATAAACAATAAAATATATATCTAAATACAATATTATGGAAGAAAATATGAGTTCAGCTTTTGACTCTCTACTAGAAAGGGTCACAAAGTACGGGAAGACGAACTATAAAATCATTAAATTGAAACTAATAGATAAGGTTTCAGATATTCTTTCTTCTCTTATACCTTTGTTTTTTATTTTAGTCCTCTTAGGTTCATTCCTACTTTTTTTTAATATCGGAATTGCTTTTTGGCTTGGAGATATATTGGGTAAGGTCTTTTACGGATTCTTAGTCGTAGGAGGTTTCTATGGGCTTTTATCCTTAATCTTCTATTTGTTTATGAATAAATGGATAAAAAGGATTTTCTACGATTATTTCGTTAAAAAGATAATTAAATCAGATAAAGAGTAAAACACATTAATATAATATATATCATGCAAACAATCAATTCTGCATCCGAATTAAAGAAAGCTATCCAAATGCTAGAAATAGACCGTGCGGTTCAATGGGAGCTTTTGCAAGAACAGGTTTTTACTACCTATGAGACAATGAAACCTATTAATATAATTAAAAACTCTCTTCAAGATATGGCATCATCGCCACATATAATAAATAAATTATTCCCTTCTTTAGTAGGGTTCTTTTCCAAATTTATTACAAAGCAAACCTCAAAATCAAAATCAGATAATCCAATTAAAAATGTGCTTAATAGCCTTCTACAAGTTGGAATTACAAGTTTTATTCTTAATCCTATCGCAATAAATGTTGTGAAAGGATTCTTAATGCAGTATTTCTTCAAAAAATCAAGATAAATACATTAAAGGGTGATAAGTAAAAAATATACGCTACCAATTTATGTTAAAGCAAGCATACTCCTTATTGGAATTTATGCTTTTATATCAATGCTTTACATAGCTCAAGATATAATAGTGCCTTTAGTTTTTTCTGTTATTATATCAATATTGCTTAATCCACTTGTTAATTTCTTTAGTCGATGGAATGTAAATAGAATATTATCCATAACAATAACCTTAGTCCTTTTTGGGATTGCATTCTTGGGACTAATGGTCTTTTTAGTCTGGCAGATAAGTGGCTTTAGTGAGTCTTGGCCACTCTTTGTTGAAAAGTTTTCTTCAATGATTGATCAAACAATATCCACCTTTTCAAACTACTTCGATATAGATCGTAAATACATCTATGACTGGATAACAAAATCACGTAAAGACTTAATTGATAATAATGGAATGCTAATAGGACAAAAGATTTTCTCTTTAGGAAGCTCTATCCTTTCCTTGATACTAATCCCTGTTTACATCTTCTTCATCCTATACTATAAAACATTATTATTAGAATTCGTTTGCCGACTCTTTGCCGATGACTATCAAACAAAAGTAAATGAAATAATCACAGAAATTAAAACAGTAGTTCAGAGATACCTTTCAGGACTAATGATTCAGCTCGTTATAATTGCAATACTTAACTCCGTAGGACTTTTGATAATAGGAATAGATTATGCCATCTTGCTTGGAGTGCTCGGAGCCTTATTAAATCTTATACCATATATTGGAGGAGTAGTCGCAGTAGCCCTTCCAATGATGATAGCCTTTGCAACCAAAACAACACCTTGGCCTGCTGTTTACGTCCTTGCACTTTATGCCTTCGTACAAATGATTGACAATAACTATATCGTTCCAAAAATAGTAGCATCGAAAGTACAAATCAATGCACTCTTCTCAATAATAGTTGTTTTAGCAGGAAACGCACTTTGGGGAGTCTCAGGAATGTTCCTTTCCATACCAATTCTTGCCATAATGAAACTAATATTTGACAGAATAGAACCCCTAAAACCATGGGGCTTTCTCTTAGGCGACACAATGCCAAATATGCTTAAGCTAAAAGGAATCTCACGAAAAAAGAAAGCAAAACCGCCAATAGAATAGAAAAATTACCTTACTTTGCATCTTGAAATAAAATAAAAGACAGATGAAGATAATTTGTGTTGGCAGGAACTACCTTGCACATATAAAAGAACTAAACCACCCAATCCCCGAAGAACCCTTGTTTTTCCTAAAACCCGACTCCGCACTACTACAAAAAAACTCCCCATTCTATTATCCCGACTTCTCAACCAATGTCCACTACGAATGCGAGTTAGTAGTAAAGATTAATCGCTTAGGAAAATCAATCCCAGAAAGATACGCAAAGAATTATTATTCCGAAGTAGCACTTGGATTAGATATGACCTGCCGCGACATACAAGAAAAAGAAATCCAAAACTCCTCACCATGGTCAATATCCAAAGTATTTGACTACTCAGCCCCAATGAGCAAGTTCATAGAATTAGAAACCCTTGGAAAAGACATTCAAAACCTCGACTTCAAACTCCTTAAAAATGGAGAAATAGTTCAACAAACTAATACCTCCGATATGATATTCACCGTAGATAAAATCATAGCCTACCTATCCCAATATATGACCCTAAAAATTGGCGATATGATATTCACCGGCACCCCATGCGGAGTAGGAGAAGTCAAAATAGGCGACCACTTAGAAGGATTCCTCGAAGGCAATTCCGTCCTAAAATGCGATATTAAATAAATCCCATACCCAAATCATACCATAAATACTGTAGAGACGCGATTTATCACGTCTCTCTTTTTGTCCAATTATTCATAGTTTCTCCTAATTAGTGTAAAATTAGAAGAAACTATTACAACATACATTCTACCTATTATCGTTTAGGTAATTTAATTCCTAATTTATAGAATTCTGTAAAACTATGTATTGGGTCTGCTTTTAGGTTATCCAAAGTAGGTTCTTCTTGTGTATCATCTAAGGGATAAATAATCAAACAAGGAATAACGGTTGTATTATAATTCTCTTTCTCTATGTTAAGCTCCTTTAGAATCCCTTTGTCTCTTGCATAACCACTCAACTGTCTAATATCTTCAATCTTAAAACGACCCTTTACAGATTCGTCATCTTCTCTTTCTTCATCTTCATCTTCTTGCTTGCTGAACCTATCACTATATATTGACTTATATTTTGCACCAATAATTAATGGGTCATTGGTTCTTAAATAGTCAACATTTCCGTATTTCCCTTCAGCTTGATATTCTATATTATCTATCCCATATTGTTTTTGCAAAATCGTGAGAACATAAACTTCAAACAATAAAGGCATATCAATCCAGAAAGGAGGGAGTGTTCGGTCTGTTTCCTTTGCTGCATTGTCAATCGAATAACTTAAACGTCTTAGAATAAGCTTCGCAACTTTTAAGATGTCTGCATAATCTTTAAATAAAGGATTAACTTTAAATTGTTTTATTTGTTGAATGCTTAAATCATCAGAAACATGTTCAAATAAAGCTAAACAACTATTACATATATTATTTAAATCAATTGCTTTGCAGCTAACAGACGCTTTATTGTTTAAATATTTACGAACATAGGTTAAGGTTTTTTTTAATATTCTGTTCTCAATACAATCAACAGAATAATCTTGATGTCTGCAATCATATCTATCATCTCTTCCCTTAAAAGCATTTTGTTTAAGATTCTGAGAAAATAATATCTTGCCCTTAATCGTAGAGTTCAGGTTCTCTTCGATTTGAATATAATCTTTCTTTAAATTACGCTTAGCCAAAGATTCCATAAGCTTTACGAAATGTACAACCAATAATGGAGTTAATTCCAAAGTATCATTCTCAACATTAATAGGTTCTCTATTAAAATCAATATGATAAATATCTTTTAGTTTCTTTTTAGCTTCTTTATTTTCACAATCAAAGCATTCAATAAACATCCTTAAATAATCCAAGCCTTCTATTTTAGGCTTAACCATTATGGCTAACTCGTTCTCAACAATCCAATCTAAACCAATATAGTAATTAGTTTGAAAAGTCATATCCTTATCATTATAACAACTTAATCCTAAATATTTATTAGGATTATTAATATCACAATCTTTATCAATGATTTTAATATAATCTTTTAAGGTATCTGAACTTATGATTTCATTTTCTTTGAATACTAATGGATTAATTCTTTTCATGTTCAGAATCTTCTTGAGGTTGATTATTCTCTTTTCTTGAGTTTAATGAAAGTTCTTCAATCTTACTATATCTACCATTATACTTCTTTATTTTCTCTAAAATCCCATCAGAAGCATATTCTCTAAGTAATGGCTTAATTTCAGAATCCAACCTAAGTTTTAATTCAGATTCATTGTCGGCTAAGAAATAACTATGACCTATCATTAAATCCTCAGCATTAAAATCAGAAGTAATATTATCTGTTATTATTTTTTTGACACTATTAAATAAACTAATTGCTTTATTCTTTAACACTTTATCTTTGTAATATTTGTTAATAACCTCTTGGTTAGATTCAAAAGTGTAAAAAGCAAACCTACGTCTAACAGCATAATCAATATAAGCTAAACTTCTATCAGCAATATTCATTGTTCCAATAATATAAAGATTAGAAGGCACAGCAAAATTTTCATTAGAATAAGGCAGAGAAGCCTGCAATTCATTCTTTTCCCCAATTCTCTTGTCAGCTTCTAAAAGAGTAATTAATTCCCCTAAAATCTTAGAAATATTACCTCTATTAATTTCATCAATAATTAAAACGTAAGGTAATAGTTCTTTTTTATTAATAGCTTGGTCATTCCTTTTAGCTTTTTCACATATCTTTTTAAAAATGCCTGGAGTAACTTCAAAACGCATAGGCTTAGAATTTTTAATAGGCTTTAATCCTTCAACAAATTCTTCATAATCCATGGATTGGTGAAAAGTAGTAAAACATATCCTTCCCTTTTCTATTAATTCATTATACCTCTCCATAATTTCATCTCTAGTCTCTGGAACTTCTTCATCACAAATAGCGACAGCAATCTCCGCACTTTTATATGTTTTACCTGTACCAGGAGCACCTTGAATGATAATTTGTTTTTTTGTACTCAGCAACTTACATATTGTCTCTATTTGCTCATCCTCCAAATGATTATCAAACGTTTGTTGAGTTGTATTGTAGCAAAATTCATAAAAGGACTTAGATTTTATTTGTCCATTAAAAAATTTAATTGTTAGAGCCTGAAGGATCAAAAAATACTCTTTTCCTTTTGGAACAGGTTTGTCTTTGAAAAGAATATTATTATCATTTAAGTAATCTCTGATAGGTTGATCCAATGGAAGAAAAACATTAGGACGAATCCAATATAAACCAATTGTAATATTGAATTTAATTCCATATTGATTAATTACTTTATCATAATACTTAATGAATTTCTTGTTGTTTGCCTTATTATTTGAATACTTGATAGCACATTCAAATAATTGCCATAAATTGTCAATATCCATCTTGCTCCTATTTGCTTTATATGCAAAAAAACAAGATTTCAAATTATTTAATACAGGAATACCCTTAAAATCTTGAGGTAGATTTGCATTTATTTTGAAAGCCTCTTTAAAATAAGTTGCAATATTAATTCTTGTTTCTAAAAAAGAACCTCTATTAAAGATGGCAAATAATGTAAAAGGATCAATATCTTTAAGTTTGCTTCCATCCCCTTCATGCAAATATTTTACATACTTGTCATCCATAGAGTATACAATCTTTAGTAACTCTTTTCTTTTCCCTTTATATTTTAATAATATGTCTGCTAATTCTTCATAAAAAGCAATCCATGAGTAAGTTGTCATATGAGTAAGTTGTTAAATCAGATAACAAAGATAATATTTTTTATGTATAATTTCTAATTTTAAGCTATTTTTATCTAATTGTATTAGTATTATTAAGCATCGTTGATTTTTACGAATCAATAATAAAGTCTATTCGATTAATACTTTACCTTATGTGGAATGAAAGATTAAAAAACAAAGTGATTAAAATAAAAACACCTAACCATAACCGTAGAGACGCGATTTATCGCGTCTCTTTTTTGTTTAAAATCTGATTATACGTATCCCATTCCCACAATTAAACACCTAAAACTAAGAATTAATCTTACGAAACAAAGTAATGAACTTTTGAAATAAAGAAAGGAAGTCGTGAGATGGGTATGTCGCACTTCGTGACATGGGTATGTCAGTGTCGCTGACATGGGTATGTCCCGAGCCTGAGATGGGTATGTCAGCTACCTTGACATGGGTATGTCACGTACTGCGACATGGGTATGTCACGAGATTGAAACAAAGAAAGAAAAGTTTAAGGCTTGATATTAAAAGTTTATTTCTTTATTTGGTTGATTTTAAAGGGGGTATGGGAGGTGGTTTTTTGGTGGTTTTTTTGATGAATGGTAGGGGGTTAGGGGTTTATTTCAATGAAAAAACCCCAGTATTTCTGCTGGGGTTTTTGGGTTTTATTGTATTGTGAAAGGGTGTGTTTGTAGGGGTGTTGGGGGTTTTGGTTTTGTTGTAATATATTAGTAATTACATTCCAAATCCGCCTTGCATATTGGTGTTGGACTTCTTGCCGGTGGTTCTTTCGTCGAACTTGTCGTCTTTTTTGTTTAGTTTGGCGTTTACGTTTTGTCCAAAATTAAACTTTATGCCTACGGTGTACATCCTGAAATTCATTGTGCTTTTTTGATTCCATTCTGTGTTTTGGTAGTTGTAGGAGGTTGAGTAGGAGTCTTTGGCAAGGAGGTTATTAACTCCAACGCTAAGGGTTAGTTTCTCGTCAAAGAATGATTTGTTGGCATTGATATTTACGCCACGGAAGCTTTCATATTGGAATATTCCCCATGTTCCTCCTGAGGTATAGTAGCCTGAGAGGTCTAAGCGGTATTTCTTTGGCAGGGTGAAGCTTATTGAGGTATAGCCCATGAAGGAGAATGCTTGGTTTTTAAAGTCTATTTCTTGGTTTTGTGAGTTGTTGTTTGTGTAGTTTTCACTTAGGTATGCAACTACGGTTAGCCATGGTTTTATTGGCAAAGATGTGCTTACGCTTAGGTTTATATTGTGTGAGTTATCTATATTTGCTGGCATGGAATAGGCTGTTATTCCGTTAGGTTCTGTGAATGGGATTTCAGATACTACGTCCTTGGTATAGCTATAGGTTAGGTTTGTGAATAAGACGTACATAAATGAGTGTTGTAGGGAGAAATTATGTGTGTACTCTGGTTTTAGGTCTGGGTTTCCTTTGGAGTAGGTGTATTCATTTTCCCATGAGTTAAAGGGGTTAAGGTTGCTATAACTTGGTCTTGATATCCTCATATTATATGCAAAGTTAAGGGTGTTTTTTGCTGAAAACTGATGAGATATGCTGAGGTTAGGGAAGAATGAATTATAGGTTCTGGTAAATGTTATATCTTTCTTAACTTGGTGTCCTTTGAGGTTGGTATTTTCTGCTCTTAGTCCTAATCGTAGGGATGTTTTCTCAGTAAGTGTTTTCTTGAGTGATGCGTATAAGGCGTTGATATTCTCATCGAAAATGAAGTTATTAGACCTTGCTGGGTTGTTTATGGTGTTTTTAAGTGAGAGAAAATCATTATCAACCTTTGTGTACGCAACTTTAAAACCTCCTTCTAAGCTTAGACTTTGGGAAAAGGGTTTGAAGTAATCGCCTCTAAGGTTTAAGGAATAATAAGAGCTTTTTGTGGAGTTTTCAAGGTTTTCTATATTATAAGGACTTACTTGATTGATTAAGTTATTATTGTATTTGGTTTCTGCTCCTGTTTCATCCTTTGAGGTATTGCTAACAAAATCAAAGTTAAGTGTTAGGCTCTCTCCAAGAGTGTCAAATTTATGTTGGAAGTTAGTATTGATAAGTATGTTATCGCTATTATTATATAGTCTATTTTCTGAAAGGAATCTTAGTGAGTCGATATAATATGTTCCATTTCTTAGATTAGATATAATTGATGAGCTTTTGTAGTTTCTCTTGGGTGAGTTATTATTGGAATAGGTGAAATATAAACCAATATTATTCTTATTGTTTAGCTTATAGTCAGTTCCAAGGTTTAGGTTATAGCTATTAGACCTATAAAGCATATCTGTTCTGTCTGCAATTTTGATTGTATCTTCTCCAAAACTTGTCTTCTTTATTCCTTCTGTTGTCATATTTTGTGCCCAACGAGAGGTGGAGAAAGATAGGGTTGAGGTAAATTTATCATCAACATAGTTTAAGTTTACATCGCCCATAATTGATGCAACATCAGTATAATAAAGGTTTGAGCCAATTGATGCGTTCCAACCATTTGTTTTCTCCTGTTTGAATAGGATATTTATTATTCCTGCAACACCCTCTGCATCGTACTTAGCTGATGGGTTTGTTATTAGTTCAAATTTATCGATTTGAACAGAAGGAATCCCTTTTAATATTTGCACCAAAGACTTCCAAGGTAGCTTCATATCTCTTCCTTGAAACTGAATTAAGACTCCTCCCTTGCCGTTAAGCTTTAGGTTATCATCATTATCAATTGAAATGCCTGGTGCTTTCTTCAGAAGTTCAAAAGCATTTGTTACAGATGAGGCAGTATTCTTATCAATATTCATTGTCATCTTATCGGCATCGAGTTTTATCCTATCCTTTACTGCAATGATTTCAACCTCTTGAAGTCCTTCAGCTGATAGATCTATTGCAATATTGCCTAAGTCAAAGATATTGTCTTTAAGCATTGAGGACTTAATTTCAATATCTTTTCTCTTATAACCAACGAAGGTAATGCTTAAGACCATATCTTTTTTCTTGATATTCTTAAAAACAAATACCCCATTAGTATCTGCAGCAACGCCATCGATTTGTTTAGTATTATTCTTTGAGTCGGTTAGGACGCAGTTAACAAACATTAGTTTTTCATTAGTCCTACTATCTATTATCCTCCCTCTTATGCTTGTTGTTTGAGCAATTGCAGAGGAAGATAAGCCAGAGAATAATAATATAATTATGACTAACCTCAGAAAAGTAGGTCTTTCTTTGATTTGTTTTAAGTTAGTTTTAATCATCTTGCTTAGCTTAATAAGTTGCTGTTGTTGTTGCATTTTCAAAGCCTTCTTCATTAAAATAAATCTTCATATTAGAATTTCCAAACGGAGCATCCGTGGTTCCTATATATATTGTGAATACAATAGAAGCTAATAGGATAAGTGCTCCCGTAGCAAATAATATCTTTGTGCTTAATTTTAGTTTCATATCTATTTTGTTTTATAATTTTCAAACTCATTTATAATTTCTTCTATCCCTATGTTCAACTGTTCCATCTGCTTGAATACATTAGGAAGAACTATATCCTTAAAGTTTTTCTTCTTTATTTCTTTAATAAGCTTTGGAGCATCTTTGGAAACGAAGTAACCCAAGCCTCTCTTATTAAATATAATCTCGTTTTGTTGTAAGTATTCAAAGGATCTCATAACAGTGTTGGGGTTAACTTCGTGGTCGGAAGCAAAATCCCTTATCGAAGGAATCCTCTCTTCAGCCATGTATTTCTCCATAAGGATATTGTCGCATATCTTATCAGCAAGCTGTAGATATATTGGGCTTAAATCTTGAATCATCCTAAACCTCCTTTTCTTTAATCCTTAGATAGGAAAGAAATAAGAAGAAAGCAGTTATGCCATATGAAACAATGTATTTGGTATACTCAGGAAACTGAATTTGATTCGTAATATATAGATTATTCCCTTCTCCTCTTATCAAATAAAGTATAAATGCATCAATAGATACTACGAATAAGAAGAAAGCAATAAAAGAAAGCAATATCTTTAAACCACCTTTCTTATTAAAATAGATGTTCCCAAAAAAGACAATGGATACAAATGGAAGGATTGTCAATATTTGATAAGCTGTTTCTGCCCATGTGTAAGGGAATAAATTCAGTGCTTGAGAAAACTCTTTCCCCATTATAGCCATTTCTACTAAATATCTTAATACTGAACCAAAAGGCACTGATAATAAAATAATCAAAGGAAAGAGAATAAAGGTAATAAAGAATGAATATAAGTATTTCTCAATATTAGAAGCAGGTAGGGTGATGATTTGTATTCTTAGCTTAGAAGGATTATTATATTCCTTAAATGAAAAGATAAGTGCTAGAATGAACCAGTAGAAACCAAGACCAAAATTGCTCGTAAAGGCAGATAAAAATATAACGATAAGGATTGCACCTAGATAGTTTAGCCAATAAATTCCTATATCTCTTTTGATTAGATTTATTATTCTGTTTATATTTAATTCCATAACTCCTCCTTATTTATTATTGTTTGATAAAATTGATTTGATCTTTTCCTTGTTATGGAAAACTGCATTGAAGAATAATTCGATATCAAGATTTGATTCTAAGTTCTCTCTATTCTCTTTCACAAATAGGTTTCCGCCTATATTATCCTCAGAATAAAGAATATTATCAATAGTACTTATATCTTTTTCCACTCCAAAAAATAGCTTAGAAGTGATTTCTCTATTGCTGGCATTGATTAGGATATTCCTCTCATCCATAATCAAAATGCTATCGATTAAATTATGTAAATCTCTAACCTGATGGGTGGAGATAATTATTGTAGTCTCGTCATTCATTGCCTTTAAAATGATTTTTCTAAACTGAGCCTTTGAAGGGATATCCAAACCATTGGTAGGTTCGTCCAAAATCATTAACCTAGCGTGAGTAGCCAAACCAAAAGCAATTATAACCTTTTTCTTAGTTCCAAAAGAAAGAGCATTTAGCTTAGATTTCCTATCTGTTATCTCAAATTCCTCAAGGTAGTTATAGAAATCCGTTTCAGAGAACTTAGGATAAAAAACAGAGTTAAGCTTAACATAGTTCTCAATTGTCATCTTATAAACATCAAATTCCTCACTCAAAAAGAAGATATCCTGTAGGAAGCCAACTTTTCTTTGCATTGGGGTATAGCCTAAGACTTCAATATCTCCAGAGTTTGGAAAAAGAAGTCCTGACATTAGTTTCAAAAGGGTGGTTTTCCCAATCCCATTCTTTCCTAATAAGCCATGTATATAGCCTTTTTTAATATTAAGCGATATATCGTCAATAACCATCTTATTTCGCTTGTAGGAAAACTTTAAATTATTAATTTCAATCATTACGTTAGTGTATTAGTGTTGTATTACACTGCAAATGTATATCGCTTATTTCGATTTGTCAAGCTATTTAACAGTATTTAACTAAATGAAATCAATAATTAATTTTCAATAATCTATATTACAGATGATTAATAAAATGTTTATTTTCGCTAATAAAGGAAATTAGTTTATGTTTTTCAGGTAAAAATCTTTGTTTTGGGATATAATTTATGCGATTTCAAAGAAGAAATTCTTAAAACTAAGCATTAAATTTTTAAAACAAAGAAGAATTTTGCTGAGATGTACATCTTAGTTTGCTGTGATGTACATCTAAAATTGCTAAGATGTACATCGCACGCTGCTAAGATGTACATCGGAAGATGCTAAGATGTACATCACAGTAAACTAAGATGTACATCTCAGCAAAATTCTTCTTTGTTTTAAAAATTTAATACAGCATTTCAAGAATTTAATACAGCATTTCAAGGATTTTATACGGCGTTAGGCTAAAATTATACCTTGTTTTATATAGGTTTTCTGGGGTTTGTCCTATGGAATAATAGAAATGGGGAATGAAATCTTGGGATATCTAATTATAATTCTAAGTAGGGGATAAGCTTTTCGTAGGATTTTTGATCTAAGAGGTGGATTTGTCTTATTTGATCAATGGTGGTGTAATTTTTTAGGTCTATGCGAAGTTTGATTATGGCTTTTGCTAAGTAGAAATCGATATATGGGTGGGCTGAAAGTTCTTTTATGGTAGCAGAATTGATATTTAACTTTCTTGGGTTGGCTTTCTCTATTTTTAGATGTTTAGATATCATATTATAGAGCGAGTCTGTCATTCCGTAAACTTCTTTTAGCTGGGAAATCTCAGTATATCCTCCAAGTTTTTGTCCGTATATGTAAATTCTCTTCCCATAAGATGGTCCTATTCCTCTTAAAATTTGTAAGTCTAAGCTATCCGACTGGTTTAAATCAAGCATTATTTCTGGTTTCGTTGCAAATGGTTTTGAAATATTGCTATTATCGGAGTTTGGTTTTTGGTTTGTATTTTTGGGTTTAAGGTCTTGTGTTCTTGTATCTCTTTTTTCTTGATTTGGGATTTCAACATAGGGAGAGATTGCATTGTAGAGGTCTTCACTCATGCAATATAGCTTTTTTAGGTCTTCAGTTTTCTTGAAGCTTCCGCCTGCTTTGACATAGTTAACAAAGTTTGAGGCTTGCTTTTCTGATAATCCAAACTCTACTAATCGGGTTTTAGTTACGGTGTTTGGGTTAAATGGGCTTGGGTTATAGGTTCTCTTTGTTTTTCTTGGATAATCCCTTTCTTTGAAGTCCCTTTCGCTTTTGTCTTTTGAATTATTGCCACTCTCAGAATAGGCAATATCCTTTTCATCCAGCTCTGTTGTGTTTGAGTTACCGAGATTTACGACTATGAAGATTAGAATAGCGATTACTACTCCAATTGCTAAACCAATGGAAAAGATAATTCCTTGCTTTTGCTTCTTAGGCATAAAGGAATTATCTTTATTTGGTTTCATTATTTCTTATTTTGAAAAAAAGTCTTCAAGAAACTTGTCAAGTTCTTGTGCATGAAGGTTCTTTGCAACGATGTTTCCTTCGCTATCAACAAGTAGATTATATGGTATGTATTGGAAGTCGTAGCGTTTTGTGATAACATTGCCATCTCCAAATAGTGATAGCCAAGGTAGTGAGTTGCTTGCTAAGAATGCTTTCCAATCTTCAACTGTCCTATCAATCGATATGCCAACTAAGGTTAGTCCTTTGGATTTGTATTTATTATTAATTTCTTTTAGGTGTGGCATTTCATCTTGGCAAGGCTTACACCATGATGCCCAAAAGTCAATAATGATGAGTTTTCCCTTGATATCTGTTTCTGTATATGCTTTTCCATTAATGTCAACGGCAGAAAAAACTAATTTCTTTGACGTCTCTTGTGATAATCTTCTTTCTCCAATTAAATTACAAACGACTTCCTTCCATCTATTGTCCTTGGAAGAGGTGCAAATGCTATTAGAGTAGTCCAATAATGGGTTTGCTTTGTCGAATTGCATATTTTTGATTTGTGGGATAAGGAGCATATAAGGGAAACCCGACTGTGGATAGGTCTCAATATAGGGTTTGTATATCTCAACAAACTTTTCATAGCCTTTATCTATATCCTCAACTTTCAAATCTTTAAATTCGAGCATTTGGTTCTGAATTTTATCCCAAAATATTGTAAATTCTTCTGCGTGTTTGGAGCCTTTATAGCTGGTTTTAATCCTTCCGCCCTTATTATACTCATCAATATTTGTGAATTTCACATCAATTGTCTTGCCTTTTTCAAGTGGTAGAGGAACATTTGCATAAAACTTCTCATCGTTACTTACAATTTGAAGTGCACATTCAAGAATATCCTTATCGAAGTTAATGCTATCAAGATTAATTGATAACTTACCGTCTTTAAATTCGGAACTGTAAATTATGTTTTGGTCAGAATTAGTCATCTGGTCTGGACTTGCATAAACAATTGCAACATTTCCTTCGCTAATTTCTGGGATTTCGATATTCACTTTTGATTTGCTGGAGCAGGACGCAAAGATTAGAGCTAAAAATAAGGACAAATAGATTCGTGTTTTCATAGATATTCTTGTTTATTTATATGCAAAAATAAGAAAAACAAAAGATATTCAAATGAAATCGTGAAAATTAATGATAATAATTTTAATCTAAGACTAAATAGTGAAGAGTTCTTGGGCTGAACTTGTTGTTATTGAAGCCACTTCTTGGAGGCTAATGTTTTTGATTTGGCTTATCTTTTCTGCAATAATTGGAATATAACTGCTTTCGTTTCTTTTGCCCCTATAAGGAGTGGGTGCAAGGTAAGGGGAGTCGGTTTCTAATAGTATATTTTCAATATCTATTTCGCTTACTATGTCGGCTAATTTTGCATTTTTGAAGGTTACTACCCCTCCAATACCAATCTTAAAGCCCATTTCAATAACTTTCTTAGCTTGGTTTAAGTCTCCTGAAAAGCAGTGGAAGACTCCTTTTAGTTTTTTATTGGAACCTTTTATTTCTTTTTGCAACTTTTCGAGTGATTGAAATACCTCTTCAAACCCTTTCCTGACGTGAATTACTAATGGAAGGTTTCTGTCTAATGCCCAGTGAGCCTGTATTTCAAAAGCAGAGATTTGCTCTTCGATAAAGGTCTTATCCCAATATAAATCAATCCCTATTTCTCCAATTGCACAGATATTCACCTTGTCTAATAGTAGTTCAATTTCTCTAAGCTGGTCTAAATATGAACTATCAATTGATGTGGGGTGAAGTCCGAGCATAGGAGAGAAGCAATTGTCCATTTTGCAGAGTTCAAGCATAGGCTCAATGGATGCAATGTCGATATTGGGCAAGAGAATCTTATTTACCTTAGCCTGCTTGGCTCTAAGGATAGCGTCAGAGATGTCTTCCTTGAATTCTTCTGAGTAGAGATGGGAATGGGTGTCAATAAACTGCATAGTGGATAAGTATTAAAATGAAAAAAGCCCTACCTGATGAAAGGAAGGGCTTAAAGCATATTAATTAAATATATTACAAACTTGCAATTCTTTTCATACATTTAGATTTAAGGTTTGAAGCCTTACTCTTGTGTATGATTGAGCGTTTCGCTAATCTATCAATAGATGATATTAACTTAGGAAGTTTTTCTTCTGCTACAGCTTTATCTTCTAAAGCACGGAAGTCTCTTAAAGCATTACGCATTGTCTTTGCATAATAACGATTAGCTATTCTCTTCTTTTCGTCTGAACGAATTCTCTTTACTGAACTCTTGTGATTTGCCATAATTTATTTTTATATTTAGTACCCCGTAGGGGATTCGAACCCCTGGTTTCTAGAATGAAAATCTAGCGTCCTAGGCCAACTAGACGAACGGGGCGTCTATTGCTTTTTCGCTGTGCAAAAGTACAACCTTTTTTGATATCACCAAATTTTATCGAATAAAAACACTAAGTATTTATCTGGGCGCTTATTTATCTTGCTTAAATTCAAAGCCTAAGCGTTTGCCAGTAATTTGTTTTTTTATTGCTTGATTTGATTTAATCTCTCCAATACTTGTAAATTTAACCTGATCGAAGGGTGGAGTTAGCAAATCAAAGTTGTTAACATACTCCATCGATGATCTAATTATATTGAAAATGGATTCTTTATTTATTATCGATGTGTGAAAACTTGTATAAAGAAGACCAACCTCACGCTTTCCTTCAATGAAATAATGATTTTCCTTGTTAATGAATACTCTTCCTATAAGATATCCAATATCTAATTCTCTATCATATTCAAAAGAGTCACTAAGAAAATTATAGATATTTATCATTCCAGAGTAGGAACGTTGTTTATCTTCTTTTATATAAGGTATTTTCATTACCTCGTGAAGGCGTGGAAATTCAAATACATTTGTATGTTGCAAGAAAACTAAGGTGTCAGAACCAAAGCTAAGTTTAAATTCAAAATCACCAATATTTTCAAACTTACAATCTGTAAGTGGGAAGGAATTATTAAATTCAAGAGCAATTTCTTTTGCAACATTTTTAAAAATTTCAAATGCTTGATGAGTATTTTCACTTACCAATTTCTTTAGTTCTGTTTTTATCTGAATTAAATTGCCTATTTCATTACAATCCATAATTGATATTTTTATAAATAAAAGAATATGTTTTTATAAAAAAGCCCTGATGAATAATGAATCCGTCAGGGCTTTGTTTTGTAATTAATCCGATAATTATTCAGGACTGATAGCTTCAACTGGACAAGCGTCTGCGCAAGTTCCACAGTCAGTACAAGCTGCTGGATCAATTTTGTAAATGTCACCTTCAGAGATAGCTCCTACTGGACATTCGTCTATACATGTGCCGCATGCAACACAATCATCAGAAATTTTATAAGCCATGATTTTATAATTTTGGTTTGTAATTAGGGTGCAAATATATGATTTATTTCTTAAATTTGCCCCAAAATTGAACCTAAACATAAGAAAACATGAAAATTAAAACCCTAAAGAGCTTATTGTCAAAGACAATCGTGATAATCTTAACTATATTTATGACTTCTTCTTGCATAAATGGAGAAAAAGAGGTTGTTTCTTACTACGAAAATGGTAATCCTAAGTTAGTTTACTACATAAAAAATGATAAAGGAAGTAAATATAAGGTTGAAGAAAAGATGTTTTATGAAAATGGCAAGCTTAAATATGAAGGAAAGTTTGAAAATGATGAAAGGACAGGTAAGTGGATTTATTATTTTGAAAACGGTAATAAGTTTTCCCAATGCGATTATACAAATAATAAGAGCGGAAAAGACCAAGAAGTATATAAAATTGATAAAACACAGATTGTAGGGAAAAATGATAAGATAGACGAAGTAACTTTTTATCCTGATGGATCATTGGCTGCAATTAAAATTAAATACGATAAGTTTGAAAAAGAATATAAGTTTTTCCCTTCTTTCAAGATCGTAGAAGAAAGAATGACAAAAGGAAACTTATTAAATGGTGAGTCGTTATCATTCTTTGAAAATGGAAAAATAAATTCAAGAAATTACTTCAAAGACGGAATGCAAGATAGCATTTATGTATTGTACTATGACAATGGTTCAATCCAGATTAAGGGAAACTATAAGATGGATGAAAGAATTGGGAAATGGGAATATTTTACAGAAGACGGACAAGAAGATGGACAAGAAATCTTTTCAGATGATGGTTCATTAATAAAGACAAGAAACACTGGAATGAAGTTGTTTGATAATGAAGGAAACGAAATCATTTTATAAGTTTTACAAAAGAATAATTCACCTTAAAAAATAAAAATATGCGTAAATTACTAACTATAACCTTGATGCTTGTCATAAGTGCAACAAGTTTGTTCTCACAAACTCTTGATAAAATTAAAATTGAAAAGAAGTCAAGCGAGTATTCGTTTTCCCTTGGCAAAGAGAAGTATAAGGCATATTTTGGAGTAACAGATGAGTCCAGAAGACCTAAAATTAGATTTAGTGGCAAAACCAATTTTACCTTTGATTCAGGTTTTCAAGATTCTAAATTGGATTTTGAAGTATTCTCAAATCCCAAACTAAACTTTTCTTATTTAGTAATAAACACCTACTTCGATATCACAATGGGGGCTGAGGTTTATTTAATAGACAAGGACTATCAGTTTGTGTTTTTAGGACACTTGCCAATTGGTGCTTATAATTGTATTGGAGATCAGAAGATGAATTATAATAGTATTCTATCGTATCTTTCTATATTCTACACAAAAGAAAAGACCTATTTTTCATTTGAAGTTCCCTTAGTTGTTCTAAACCCAGGTCAGACAACCGAACAAATAGTAGAAAGTAAGAAGATACACTATACATTAGTAGATAGAAAACTAAAACAAAACCTTACAGAATAATTAGAAATGAAATTTTCAGATATTGAAATAATGTCACCCGTAGGCTCTTATGAATCATTAATGGGAGCAATACAAGGCGGGGCTGACTCTGTTTACTTTGGAGTTGGAGAACTGAATATGCGTTCTCGTAGTGCAAGCAACTTTTCTATTGAAGACCTAAGAAAGATTGTTGAAATAGCACAAGAGAATAACTTAAGAACTTATCTAACACTAAACACTATAATCTACGACCAAGAGTTAGATTATATGAGAGAGGTAATTGATGCTGCAAAAGAAAGTGGAGTAAGTGCAATAATAGCTGCTGACCTTGCTGTAATTTCTTATGCAAGAGAAGTCGGAGTGGAAGTCCACCTCTCAACACAGTGTAATATAACCAATATAGAGGCTGTTAAGTTCTTTTCTCAATTTGCAGATGTAATAGTAACAGCTCGTGAACTTTCATTAGACAAGGTTAAAAGTATAACTGAGTATATAAAAGAGAATAATATCAAAGGGCCCTCTGGAAATCTTCTTCAAATAGAGTGTTTTGTTCATGGAGCTCTTTGTATGGCTGTTTCTGGCAAATGTTATATATCATTGGATAACGCAAACAAAAGTGCAAATAGAGGAGCTTGCCTTCAATATTGTCGCCGTCCATATAAGGTAACCGATACGGATGGAGGAACAGAACTTGTTGTTGACAATCAATATATAATGTCGCCAAAGGATTTAAAAACTCTTGACTTTTTAGATAAGATACTTGATTCAGGAGTAAGAGTCTTGAAGATTGAGGGAAGAGGACGCTCTGCAGAATATGTTAAAACTGTAACAAGAGTTTATAAGAAAGCTGTTAAGGCTTATTTTGATGGAGAGTTTACTCAGGAGAATAAGTTAATTTGGAACGAGGAACTAAAAACCGTTTATAATAGAGGGTTTTGGGATGGGTACTACCTTGGGCAAACAATTGGAGAGTGGACAGAAAAATATGGTTCAAGATCAACAAAGGTCAAAGAATTTATTGGAACCTGCACCAACTTCTATAAAAACATTAATATTGCTGAAATAAAACTTGAAACAGGGAGTTTATCTATTGGGGAGGATATCATAATTCTGGGTCCAACAACAGGGGTTTATGAAGATAATATAAAAGAAATTAGGGTTGACTTAAAGTCAGTTGAAAAAGCCGTTAAGGGAGATATGTTTTCAATTCCAACAACTGAAATTATACGCCGAGGTGATAAACTATATAAAATAAAAGATGCTTAAATTTAATTACCATAACCATTCCACATTTTGTGATGGGAAAAGTTCTCTTGAAGAAATGACTTTATCGGCAATTGAGAAGGGCTTAAGCTATTATGGGTTTTCTGCTCATAGTCCAGTTCCTTTCGATAATGATTTTGCTTTACAATATTCTGATATACAAAATTATTTAAACGAAACTTTAAGGCTTAAAGCAAAATATGAAGATAAGATAAAGCTATTCACTTCAATGGAATTTGATTATATTCCTAAGCTTTCAGAAGATATTAGAGAAAGAGCTAAAGAATATAATTTAGATTATATAATTTCTTCTGTTCATTTAGTTAATTCAGAAAATGGATTATGGTTTATTGACGGCTCAAAGCAGGAAAGCTATGATAATGGTCTAAAGGAATATTTCGGAGGTGATATTAGAAAAGCCGTGAAAGCATTCTATGATCAAACAAATGAAATGATAGTTAAGGTAAAACCAAATATTGTTGGTCATTTCGATAAGGTTAAGATGCACAATAAAGACAGATATTTCAAAGAAGATGAGTCTTGGTATAGGGATTTGGTTATTCAGACTATAGACATTATGAAAGAAAATGATGTAATTTGTGAAGTAAATGCAAGAGGGCTTTATAAGGGACGCTCGAATGATTATTTTCCACAAACAGCTTGGGTAAAAGAACTGGCTAAAAGAAATGTAAGAGTGACTATTTCCCCTGACTCTCACAAAGCAGATGAGGTTGATATGCTTTTTGCAGAATGTTGGCAACACCTAAAAGACTGTGGACATAGGGAAGTTTGGTATTTTGATGGTAACTGGAAACCTATTTCTTTATAATGAAAGATATAGAAAATCAAATTGAAATTCTAATAACAGAAGACGGTTCATCAAGTCTAAGAAGGACAGATTTGCAGGAAGGATATCATTCCACTTTTGGAGCAATTGCCGAAAGCAGACATATATTTATTGAAGCAGGACTAAGAAAGGTTGGAACTTTACCTAAGATAAATATTTTGGAAATAGGATTTGGTACAGGCTTAAATGCCATCCTAAGCTTAGAGTTTGCAAACAAAGAAAACCAAGCTATCTATTATACAACAATAGAAAAATACCCACTCCCAAAAGAAATAACATCAGAACTTAATTACGGGAAAATTCTTAAATTAGAAGAGGAGTTTGAGATTATGCATTCTTTTGATTGGAATAAAGATAATGATTTAAACCCGTATTTCATAATTCAAAAGATTGATAAACCAGCAGAAGAGATAAACTATCCTAAAGACTTCTTCCATTTAATTTACTTCGATGCCTTTGCTCCACAATTTGAAGAAAAGCTTTGGAATAAGGAAGTATTTGAAAATCTCTTTCTATCATTAAAACAAGGAGGTATTTTTGTAACTTATTGTTGTAAGGGAGAGGTTAAAAGAATGCTCAAATCATCAGGATTTGAAATTGAAAAACTTCCAGGGCCAAAAGGAAAGAGAGAAATTCTAAGAGCCAATAAAATATAAACTCCTTTGTTTCTTTGGCCTATTGATTAGCCAATAGAGTTGAAATGCAACTTCTTGCTTATGATTACCCTCTATTTTGTCGTTTGAGCTGTGGATTTCAGTCTTATCTTTATAATATGTTATACTATATCGTGCTGTTAGGTAAAAATCCCTCTTGAAATCATATCTTAGAATTAAATATGACCTAAGCCCCCTGTCATATAGTTGCGAAGATGAATAGGTAAGTGGCAATGAGTATTCATAAATATAGAAAGCATTATCATAATCATCAGTATTGAAATAGGCTATTCTCATATTTATGCTTAAAGGTATTGTTTTTGGACTTAGAATGATATCTTGAGAAATAAACATCCCTTTATTTTCATTTGATTTATAGTTTCTTGTTTTGGAATATCCTATCCTTGTTTTTAGCATTAGGCTTTGATTCTTGCTATAAGTATATCTTAGCTGTATTTGATTTAAGATATTATCTTCGGGATAGATTTCTTTATTTGAATGAGTTTCATTGTAGGGACGGTTATTCATTTTATAAATTAGGGTGAATTGATTGCTGTATTTAGGGAGATAATTTATTTCTGAACGTATTTTATAACCACTAACAGAAGTGTTTGCTCTATAACTTTGGTAAGGGAAATTAAAATAATCAATGCCAATAAAATAGTTAAAGTATTTGTTTATCCTTGCGGAAAAAGCAGAATACAATCCCCTTTCGTTTGCGTTCCTGCTTTGGGTTCCTATTGCTGATGCGAAATTGTTTTGGTAGTTATTTTGATAATTTCTATAGTTAAAGCTAAGGTTTCTTTTATAGCCTAAGTTTATTTCTAATCCTGTTATAAGAGCATATCCCTTATTCCTACTCATAGCAATTTCTCCAAATAACCTAATATTTCTATGTATTGGCATACTCCCGTTTAAGCTATATATGCTATTGCTTTTCCCTTCAAAATAATCTTGCATATAAGCTTGGCTTTGGTGGGTGATTGGATATTTATAATGGTAATTGAAAAGGGTTAATCCAAGTTCTCTTCCCTTACTTTTATACTCAATATGTGTTCCATAAATAGCTTCAATATTGCTGTCTTTTCTTTGTAGCTCAGAATTTGTCCTATGAAGTCCTGTTTCTAAAATACTGCCTGAATAATCTATCTTATTGAATGAACCAAATAGATAAACTGATATATCTTTTAGTTTTATCTTTGTTGCAATTCCCCTCATCGAATTGTATTCTGTAATAGAACGATTGGGTTTTATTCCGCTATAATTCTTCTTGCTTTTGGCATCTTGTGTGAAATGTCCGAAGTTAAGACTTTGATTCATCGCAAGTCCCTCGCCAAAACCCAAACGATAATCCCCAATTGTTACTTGTTCTATTATTGAAATATCTCTTAGGGTGAATTGAGTACTAATATAGTCGTATCCTAATTTTTGTTTGGAATTGAAAAAAGGTTCTCCTGCATCATTATCAGCAATAATAGAGAAAGACAATCTATTAAAATAGTTTAGGTTATAGCGAAGTGAGTTTGAAAAATTCTTTCCTTGATATCCCTTATCATCATCTCTTCTATATCCCCACGCTTTTTCCAATACTTTCTTATATTGTAGTCTTATATCATGAATTGATTTTGAAAGGACGGAGTCAATATTAAGTGAAGGTTTGTATTTGACTGGGGCAACAAAGATATAAGGTAGGATTTGATTTAGGGTTTCTTCTGAAAATCCATTAATAAGAGGGATTTCATAAACGCTTAGAATTTGATGTGTTTCTTTTATATAGCGTTTGAGTGATAGAATTTGAAAATCATCAAGCCCCATAAGCTGAAGGGTGTTTTCATCAGCAGAGTTAATATTTACTGGATTAAGGCTTAGATAATACAAATCCTCTATCAAAGTCTGCTTATCTTGTTCTGAGATTTCGCTTTCTTCAATAGAGGATATTTGATTATCTATATCTATTTGGGCTGTTGCACTTACACAAGAAAAGATAAATATAATTATAGAGTATATTCCTTTTCTTATAGCCATTTCCGCTTTATTTCATTATTAACTTAACTACATTTACTCCAACCACAATTTGTGCAATTCTTACAACCTCCTGAATAAACTATTGTTTCATGTTTGCAATTAGGGCAAGTTTCACCTTTAGCCTTCGTTCCGTCTAAAATATACTTTTTAAGAGCTCTTGCAACACCATTTTTCCATGTATTGATAGTGTCATTATCTAATGTTAGTTTTGAAACCAAGCCAATAACATTATTAAGTGGCATTCCATGACGAAGAATACCTGAAATAAGCTTTGCATAGTTCCAGAATTCTTTATCGAAAAGTCGAGACAAACCTCCAATTGTGTTTTCGTAACCATCCTTATCTAAATAAACAAAGTCATATCTTGATGTTTCTTTTTCCTTAACCTTAACAACCCAGCCTTTATTAACTCCTTCTGGCAAATAAAATCTATCAGGGTCAGCCTTACCAGTAAATATCTCATAAGGTCTTCCTTCAATAATACCAACAACAGCAATCCATTTCTCTTTATCGTTTTGAAATCTAATAACATCTGCTTCAAGTTTCTTAGGTCTTTTAGGGGCTTGTGTTTCTGTAAAGGCAGATTGTTTTGACTCAGAATTAGAAATCAAAACTCCCTCACGAGACCCTTCACGATAAATTGTCATTCCCTTGCAACCACTTTCCCAAGCTGTTTGATAGATTTGACTAACAATGTCTTCAGGTGTTTCCTTAGGAATATTAACAGTAACACTGATTGAATGATCAACCCATTTCTGAACTTCGCCTTGCATCTTAACCTTCTTAACCCAGTCAATATCGTTTGCAGTTGCTTTATGGTATGGAGACTTCGTAATAAGTTCATCCAATTCTTCTTGAGAATAGTTTTGTGTTATCTCGTTAATATCATAACCATTAATTACTGCCCAGTCTGCAAACCTATGGTGGAAAACAGTGTATTCCTCCCAAGCTTGTCCTTCACTATCTACAAAATTCGTTTTATCTGAATTATCATTATGATTAACTTTTCTTCTTCTCTTGTATGCTATTTGGAAAGCTGGTTCAATTCCAGAGGTTGTTTGAGTACAGATACTAACACTTCCTGTTGGTGCAATAGTAAGAAGAGCAATGTTTCTTCTTCCATATTTAACCATATCCTCATAAACCTTTGGCTCAGCTTCCTTAATACGATTTATTAAAGGGTTATTTACTTCCAATTTATAGTTAAAAAGAGGGAAAGCACCTCTTTCTTTTGCCATTTCAACACTTGAAGCATAAGCAGAACAAGCTAATTCTTTTTGAACCCTTGCTGCAAATTCATTAGCCTTATCTGTTCCATAACGAAGGTTAAGAGCAGCTAACATATCTCCCTCAGCAGTTATGCCAAAGCCTGTTCTTCTTCCCTCTAAACACTTAAGTTTAATATTAAGCCAAAGATTTCTTTCAACTCTTTTAATTTCTTCCTCTTCTGGATCTTTTTCAATCTTAGTAAGAACCTTATCAATCTTCTCTAATTCCAAATCAATTAAGTCATCCATTAACCTTTGTCCCTTACGAACATGGTCTTTGAATAATTCAAAATTAAATTCAGCCTTATTTGTAAAAGGATTCTCAACGTAAGAATAAAGGTTTATTGCAAGCAAACGGCAACTATCATAAGGACAAAGTGGGATTTCACCACAAGGGTTTGTTGAAACGGTTTTAAATCCGTAGTCAGAATAACAATCAGGAACAGACTCTCTAATCACTGTATCCCAAAACAAAACACCAGGTTCTGCACTCTTCCAAGCATTATGAATAATTTTATTCCACAAAGCCCTTGCATCAATTTCGCTTACAACCTTAGAATTTTCTCCTTCAATAGGGAAACGTTGTTTATATGGTTTTCCACTTGCAACACAGCGCATAAATTCATCGTCAATCTTAACAGAAACGTTTGCTCCTGTTATTTTTCCTTGTTCCAACTTTGCATCAATAAATTCTTCTGCATCAGGATGTTTAACTGAAATAGAAAGCATTAAAGCTCCTCTTCGACCTCCTTGTGCAACCTCTCTTGTAGTATTGGAATATCTCTCCATAAAAGGAACTATTCCTGTTGAGGTAAGGGCAGAGTTTTTAACTGGAGATGATTTTGGCCTAATATGAGAAAGGTCATGACCAACTCCACCTCTACGTTTCATTAATTGAACCTGTTCTTCGTCAATTTTCAAAATACCACCATAGGAATCAGAATCGCCAGAGTTCCCAATAACAAAGCAATTTGATAATGAAACAATTTGAAAATCATTACCAATTCCCGACATTGGACTTCCTTGAGGTACAATATATTTAAAATCCTTCATTAACCCAAAAATTTCTTCCTTTGTCATTGGGTTAGGATACTTATCTTCAATTCGAGCAAATTCTGAGGCTAACCTATTATGCATATCATCAGGATTTAGCTCATAAATTTGATCTCCATCGCGCAAAGCATATTTATTCATCCATACATCTGCTGCTAATGAATCTCCTGCAAAATATTCAGTAGATGATTTTAAGATTTCTTCTCTTGTATATGCTTTAACCGCCATTTCTTTTCCCGTTTTATTGTTTTGTTTACTCGTTTCATTCTTAGACTTACTAACAGAAGAAGGCTCTCCTTCCTCTTGCACAGATGTGCTCTTAGAATTAGGCTCCTTATTATTATCAGTCTGGTTTTCAACCATAGAAAATAAATCTATTGACATCATAGTTCAATTTTTTATGTTCTGCGAAATTACAAAAACAATCCTAATCTAACGGCACCTCTTTTGAACATAAAATTGAAGTTTTCAACAATTGAATGTTATTAAAGTCCCAAAGCTCTTATCCTACGTACATTTTAAGTGGGTTATTTTTTATTAATCTGTGAATAAATATGTTTTGCAGTTGAATAGAAACATCCTATCTTTGCATAATAGAAATAACGAAAAATACTTAAAGATGAAGAAGATTCAAATGGTTGATCTTAAAACTCAATACAACAACATTAAGCCCGAAATAGATGCAGCAATTAAGGATGTAATAGAAAACACTGCCTTTATTAATGGTGAGCAAGTTGGCTCTTTTTCACAAAACCTTTCTTCTTATATGGGGGCTAAGCATGTTATTACTTGCGGAAATGGAACCGATGCTCTCCAAATTGCTCTAATGGCTCTAAACCTTAAACCTAACGATGAAATCATTGTTCCAGCCTTCACCTTTATTGCATCTGCAGAAGTTATTGGACTATTAGGATTTCGCCCCGTTATGGTTGATGTTGACTACGAGAGTTTCAATGCAACAGCAAAAAATATTGAGAAAGCAATTACAATTAACACCAAAGCAATTATTCCAGTCCATCTTTTCGGACAAGGATGTGAGATGGAAGCGATAATGGATATTGCAAAGAAATACGATTTATTTGTTATTGAAGATAACGCACAAGCAATTGGAGCTGACTATAAGTTTAGTAATGGAAAGATTCAAAAGCTTGGAACAATAGGTCATATAGGTTGCACATCGTTTTTCCCTTCAAAAAATCTTGGATGCTATGGCGATGGTGGAGCAATATTCACTAATGATGACCAATTAGCAGAAAAGATAAGGATGATATGCAATCACGGAATGAAGATAAGATATCACCACCAAGTCTTAGGAGTTAATTCTCGTTTAGATACCATTCAAGCTGCAATATTAGATGTAAAACTAAAACAACTTGATAAGTACTGCAAACTAAGATATGAAGCAGCAACAAAATACTCATACGCATTCAAAGATATCAAAGGACTAATTACCCCAAAAGAGTCTTCCTTCTCAACACATGCCTATCATCAATATACACTCAAAGTTTTGGACGGAAGAAGAGATGAACTTAAGGATTACTTAGAAAAGAACGGAGTCCCAGCAATGGTTTACTATCCAATCCCTCTTCACAAACAAGAAGCCTTCCTTCAAATTGCTAATCAAAATGGAGATATGAGCATTTCAGATCAGCTAAGCAATGAAGTCCTTTCCCTTCCAATGCACACAGAACTTGACTATAAAACAATAGCATACATAATTTCTAAGGTATTACAATTCTTTAACAAATAGAATGATATGAAGACAATATTAGTTACTGGAGGAACAGGATTTATTGGCACACATACCGTTGTGGCACTACAAGAAAAAGGATATAATGTAGTAATTGCAGACGACCTTTCAAACTCAAACATCGACTCTGTTGATAGAATAGAAAAGATATCAGGCATTAGACCAGAGTTTATCAAAGTTGATTTAAGCAACGAGCAAGAGTGCAACCTGCTTTTTAACACCCATGACGATATTGAAGGAATAATAAATTTTGCAGCCTTTAAAGCCGTTGGAGAAAGTTGCGAAAAACCAATCGAATACTATAAAAACAATATAGGGATACTTCTAAATGTGCTTGATAATATGAAGAAACACAATATTAAATACATTGTTCATTCCTCATCTTGCACCGTTTACGGTCAGCCAGACAAACTCCCAATCAAAGAAAACTCACCAACACAATTTGCCGAGTCACCTTATGGAAACACCAAACAAATGGCTGAAGACATCCTTCACTTCACCACCCAGACAACAGGAATAAAAGCAATAGCACTAAGATATTTCAATCCAATCGGAGCTCATAAGAGTGGGATAATTGGAGAACTTCCTAACGGCGTACCAAATAACCTTATGCCATTTATCACACAGACCGCAATGGGTAAGAGAAAAGCCCTAACAGTCTTTGGAGATGATTACCCAACACCTGACGGAACTTGCATAAGAGACTATATCCATGTTGTTGATTTAGCAGAAGCACATGTTGTTTCAATGGATAGATTTTTTAGTAATAAGAATAAAGCCAACCTTGAATACTTTAATATAGGCACAGGTAATGGATTCTCAGTCTTAGAAGTAATAAAGAGCTTTGAGAAAACCTCAGGCGTTAAGCTAAACTACGTAATTGGAAAAAGAAGAGCAGGCGACATAATCCAAATATGGGCAGATACCAAATACGCAGAAGAAGAGCTTGGCTGGAAAGCAAGAAAGACCTTAGACGAGATGACACTTAGCGCATGGAACTGGGAAAAAGAATTATCCAATATCTAAAAAGGATTATCAAATTCATAAAGAGAAATCCAATAATAAAGGACTTTGCACTTTTTTGTCTTGTAACTGGACTCTTTCATCTTCTTTATTGGAATACCAATATGAATGCTTGGCTATTTGGTCCTTATACCGAAGAGGTGTTTCGCTTCTTTACCCTTATAGCATTTAAAGGAACAGCATTCCTATCCAGCATTTTCTTCACAAGTCCTTTTGATGCAGTGGATTCAAGCATAAAATTCTATACCCTAAATGCTTTACAAGAGAAGGAATACTACTGTATAATGCAAGTAGTTGCAGACTGCTCTGGCATAAAGCAAATCTTCCAAGTCTTTATGATAATGTTAGTTCTCCCAAACAAGCTTTGGAAGAGGATGATCTACTTCCTATGCTCAATCTTCGTTGTCTTATTCTTCAATATAATAAGAATAGTAAGCCTAACTGCCGTCCTACTAAATCACCCTCAAAGCTATGAGTGTGTACATGACTGGATAGGACGACCATTCCACTATATAATTATAGGTCTTATTTGGATTATTTTTCTACAATTCTTCGCAAGACCAAAGAAACGCTAAGTCCTTCAAGTTTTAAGCCAAGTTTGGAGAGCCTTTTTTCTTATCCTTATCTTATTATCTACACTTTCTTATTTAAGAAATTGACGAAAAACTTTAATAAGAAGAATCTTATTTAAGAAATGAGTAGGAAAATTAAATAAGCAAATTCTTATTTAAGGGAATTGGCAAAATCTTTAATTAAATTCTTTCTTTAATGCGAAAATATTAAGACATTATATTGCAATTACTCTTCTTAAGACCAAAGAAACACTAACCCCTTCAAGCTTTCCACCAAGTGGGGGATTTTGTTTGGTTATCTTGATTTTTGAATATTTGATTGCAGGATACTCTTCAAGCAATGTTTCACAAATTCTCCTGGCAACATTCTCCAAAAGATGAGAAGGGACTTCAAAAACCTTCTTAACGGTTTGGTAAACGCTTAAATAATTTACGGTATCATTAATATTATCAGATTTTTCAGCCTTAAAAGTATCTGCCTCAAACTCTAAATCAACCCTAAAATTGGTTCCAATCTTTTGTTCTTCCTCAAAACAACCATGAAACCCATAAAAACTCATATTCTCTAACTCAACAATAGCCATAAGTACTCGTATTTAAATATTAAATCCAATCCACAAATTTACAAACTTTTCATTAAATATCCATATCCATTCTTTTCCCTTAGTAGAATACAGATAATATATATGCTATTAACGTAGTTTCACAGCCTTTTCTTATTTTGATAATATCAATTTTTCATCTTATTTTTCAGGCAAAGACAAGTCTTTAATTTATAAGACTATACAAATACCCAAAATAAGGATTTTCGAGAATAAAACGCTAAAATAAAATATTAAATCCTTGTTCTAAACTCCTGATACTTAGTTCCAAACTTTTCTTTCTTTGTTTCAAACTCGTGACATACCCATGTCACGCTTGCTCACATGGGTATGTCACGTATGCTGACATGGGTATGTGAGCGACTCTGACATGCCCATGTGAGAGAGTCTGACATGGGCATGTAGTGAGTTGGATTCAGCGTTTAAAAAGTTTGGGACTTTGTTTTAAGAATTTATTACTTGATTATAGTAGTTTATTACTTCGTTTTAGGGTTTTCTTCCTTCGTTTTATGATTTTCTTACGCCTAATTGTAACTTTTTACTACCTTCGCTTGTCTTATTAGTGTTAAGACTTTATTAGAGTAAAGGAGAATTTTGTTTGGGTGGCTTAGAAATAGGTCACTCTAAGCAAAAAAAGATATATGAATGACGGAAAAAGAGTACAAACTTTGTGTAGATAATTTTGCTGATGCGGTCTTGCGTTTCCTTGTGAAAAACACTAAGGATATGGACTCTGCAAAGGATATCCTCCAAGATACGTTTGTGAAGCTTTGGGAGAAGAAAGAGGGGGTCGATTTTTTAAAAGCTAAGTCCTATATCTTCACTACTGCCTACCATACAATGATTAACGACATTAAGTACAACGCTCAAAAAGACAGTCTAACCTTTTCTCAAACTACTGACAAAAACAAATATAGCGATTTAAAGGACGTACTGAATGAAGCCTTAGATCGTTTGCCCAAGGTGCAGAAAGCAACAATTCTTCTTCGAGATTATGAGGGTTATGCTTATAAAGAAATTGCTGAAATCCTTTCTCTGACTGAGGAAAACGTGAAAATAAATATTTTTAGAGCAAGGGTGAAATTGAAAGATTACATAGGTTCTATTGACAGAATAATTTAAGATTATGATTACAAAAGATAATTACCAGGCATATCTCCTTGACTTTTTGGAAGGCAATCTTTCCTCAGAGAATAAAAGAGAATTAGAGCTATTCTTAGAAAAGAATCCTCAATTTGCAGATGAGCTTAAGGCTTATGATGAAAGCTTATTCTTAAGTCCAGATTTGGGTATTAAGTTTGAAGACAAAGAATCCTTAATGCATAAAAAGAGATTTATATTCCCTATTTGGGCTAAATACTCTTCTTCTGCTGCTGTAATTCTTCTTCTAATTGGTTTTTCTTTTACACTTTTCCTCAATCCTTATTCAGAAACTAATATAACAATAGATAGTCCTATTGCTCAAAACACAAGTAAGCCAATAATTATTGAAGAAAATATAACAGAAGAACCTCAACAGGAAAATCTGATTGAGAAAATGAAAAATACTAGTTTTCCTTCCAAAGAAGCTCAAACAACAACGCCGAAAGTTGTTTCTCAAACTCAAACTGAACCAAAAGCTAATGATATTATTATTGAAAAAGAACCAAGAATTATCCTTTCAAACTCTCTAGTGGTCTATGAAGTAGATAATTTAATTTCATATACAGTAGAGGATGATTGGAAAGCAGATAAGGTGTACGAGGTGGATAATCTAATCGTTTATAAAGATAATACCAATAGTTACCTAAGTCCTTATATGAAAAACAAACATGTGGCTAATTTGGCAAATAAGATAGAAGATAGAGTTGATAAAACACAAGACAGTTTTAATAATGCCTTAGCCTATATTCAAGAAAACATTAATAATAATCCATTTTCAAAAAATAAACCTAAATAATAGTATAAACAATTAAAATTAATAGATATGAAAACCAAGAATTTACTAGTTCTAATCCTAGTTTTAGGATTATCTTTCAATGCTTTCTCACAAGAAAAGATAACGATAAAGCAGACAATCAAAAGCTCTGATAAATCTTCAAACGAGTCAAGCATTATTAGTGCAATTGATATAAACACAGACTCTCCTGTTAGAATTAAATCAGGAAAAGAAAACATTGTGTATCTAACAGGATATATTGATAATCCTAACGATTATAAAGGGTTTTGTGTATTAAAGGATGAGGTTTTAAAGATTAATTCTCCTTCTCAAACACAAAAAGACTTTAATATAACAATAGAATTGCAGAAAGAGGTTTATCTAGTCTGCTTAGGTGAAAATTCAAAAGTAGATATTGATAATGGGGTCTTATCAGGCGGTAAAGTATATGTAAATTCATTGAAGAATTCTGAAGCAAATTTTAATGGAGATATGAAAATAGGCGAACTAACCTTTTTATTATTAGAAAATTCAAAAGCTACTTTTAGTGGACTTGCTGAATTGGGTCGTGCAAATATTATTGTTGGGGAGAATTCTGAAATTAAGTTTTGGAATATTGATGGAGATTATGCAAAGGTTGTAGCAGATAAGGGTGCTGTGATAGATTTTATTGGAAACATAGATACTGTTGATATGAAAATGCATAAAGATTCAGATATAAAAGGCGACTATACATGGACAGAACACTTATTTTTTAGAATAGATTCTACTTACGTTACAGATGTTTCTAAGAAATTTAGAATAATTAACGAAGATGGAATAATGATTCAATCTAAAGAGGATTCAATTTATCTAAATAATGAATATAAAACTCATGTTAAGGCAATAGGTTTTTCAAAAGAACTTATTGAAGAAAAGAAAAAAGAAGAAAAAGCTTCAATAGATATTAAGAAGAAAGGAATTAATCCAAATTTTGGTTTGCAATTTGGTTATGGAATACTAGGTTGGTCTAATAAGGTTAGTAATGTTGATGGTCTCTTTGCTTCACCGCAAGACCAATACTCATTAAGATATGGTAATAGCTGGACGTTAGGATTTAGATATTGGATTAACTTAAGTCGCAGGTGGTCTATAACAACAGGTATAGGATATGAATCAAATATATTCCGATTTGACAATAATGTTAAGCTAACTGATATTGGTGGAGAAAAAAGAATTGCTTATGAAACAGATCCTACTGTAAATGCTAAAACTAAATTAGTTGCTCGTTATGTTACTTTACCTTTATTTCTTAGCTTTAATGTTGTTGAAAAACTAAACATTCATATTGGTGCAATAGCTGGAGTTAATTTTAGATCTTCATCGACAGGGTTTAAAAGAAATTTTGATGATCCTAAGGGAGAAGTAAAAGAACGTTGGGGAACTAAATACGATAATTTCAAACCATTAAAACTAGACCTTCAAGCAGGCTTTGGATGGAAAGGCATTAACTTTTATGTAAAATACGCCTTAACCCCACTCTTTAAAGATAATAGAGAAATAACAGTTTATCCTTTTAGTGTTGGTCTTTCTTTAGGACTATAAGGATATCAGTAAATTAATAACAATCCGTTTTGCAACAAATACAAAAAAGAATAGTATAAACAACTAAAACTATAAGATATGAAAACCAAGAATATACTAGCCCTAATACTAGTTTTAGGATTATCTTTCAATGCTTTTTCACAAGAAAAGATAACGATAAAGTATGATATTAAAAATACTGCAAAAGATAAGGGCAGCTTTGGAGATGATATCCAAGTTATAAGAATATCGACTAATCTTCCTGTAACCATTAAGCCTGGAAAGGAAAATGCAATCTACTTAACTGGAGATATGGAAAAAAATGAAAAAGAAAAACTATCAAGTTTCTGCGAATTGAAAAACAATGTATTTAAAATTAATTCTCCTTATTTATACATAGATGGAGTAGGTAGAGTTAAGGAGTTATATGATTTTACCATTACTTTAGAATTAACAAGCGATGTTTATGCTTATTTCTTAAGTTCAAGGGCTAATGTTATTTTAAAAAAAGATATTATATCAGATGGGCATGGTTTGTTTAATTTAGAAGCACATTCACAAATGACGGTAGAAGGAGATGTTGAATTAAATGTTTTAAGTATAACTGCAAAAGAAGATTCAAAGATAAGGTTTAACTCTATTGATGCAGAATTAGCTATATTAACAATGGGTGAAAAATCAATTATAGATTTAAATGGTAAAGTAAAAGATATTGAAGTTAGTGAAGGAGTAGGCTCAAAAATTATTGGTGATTATACAAGTAATACTCTTATGACACATCATGCAGATATTGTAGATATTAATGACCCCAATAAAGTTACGAAAATACAAAGTATTGTTTATAACACTGAGGACATTAAGTCAAATCAAGAAGTATATATAAATGATTATATCTATATGCATAATGGAGTAATTATCGATACGTTTGCGTTTTCTTCTTTTCAGAAAGTATTTGATAAAGATTCAATTTATAATACCAATGAAGGTGAAACAATTCTCAAAAAAGGTGAAACAAAACCGTCTGAGCATAGTTCATCCCATAGAACTGTTCTTTATAAAGATGGAGATATTGTTGTGGGGAAGAACACAAATGTTCGTTTTTTGTTTGCTGAAGGAATGAGTGAAGATTATATTTCTAATTATCCAATTAAAGGTAGTTCTGATGGGAAAATAGTAATTCAAGATGATTATCCCATAGATTTGGTTGTAACTTTAAGAAAAGATATAGGGAATTTAACTATTCATGAAGGAGCAAATGTGATTATTGGTTCAGAGATTAATGAAAAAGATCGTTCCTATTACTTATTAAAAAACGCTACACTAATATTTGAAAAGAAATCTAAATTCGAAAATATTACCTTAGCATTAAACGATAGCTCAAAAGTGATTTTTAAAGATTTGAAGACAGATCAGTTTTCTTTGCAAGGCAATGGACATTCAGAACTTGAGATAAATGGAGAAATAGAGACGTTAATAAGGTATAAATATGACGATATAAATATTACAGGTAAAAATAAGATAGGTTCAATTAAAGAAAAGACGCTTAAGACATTAGAATTAAATATACCTTATATTAATTTTAAAGATGACCAAAAAGAAAATGATATTAGTAATTCAAAAACTACTAATAAAGTTGAAAGAGATAAAAAACTTGGCAGAGACAAGATAAACTTTGATTTTGTATTTGATTATGGAAGATTAAAATGGTCAAAAGGAGGAGGTATTGATAATTTATATTCTAATCCAGAAGGAGCCTATAGCCTAAGAAGTGGTAACAGCTGGAATCTAGGATTTAGATATAAATATAACTTAGATTATAGGTGGCAGATATCAACAGGATTAGGATACGAATCAAATATATTCCGTTTTGATAATAATGTTATGCTAACAGATATTGGTGGAGAAAAAAGAATTAATCTTGAAATAGATCCTGCAATAGAATCTAAAAGTAAATTAGTTGCACGTTATGTTACAATTCCATTCTTCCTTAAATATAAAGTTATTCATAATAGTAAGTTTTATATACATGCTGGAGTTATTGCTGGAGTTAATTTCAGCAACTCATCAACAGGATTTAAAAGGAATTATGATATAACAAATGGAGAAGTACAAGAACGTTGGGGAAATAAATACAATAACTTTAAGCCATTAAAACTAGACCTTCAAGCAGGCTTTGGATGGCAGAGCATTAACTTTTATATAAAGTATGCCTTAACTCCACTCTTTAAAGATAATACAGAAATAGAAGTTTATCCTTTTAGCGTTGGTCTTTCTTTAGGAATATAATATAATCGCAGAATAATAAGAAAAGCTTCGTTTAAATAAATAAACGAAGCTTTTTCTTTTATGCGGAGAGTGGGGGATTCGAACCCGCGAAAGCCTTTAGAGCTTTACGCGCTTTCCAAGCGCGCTCCTTCAACCACTCGGACAACTCTCCGATTTTCTTTACTAAGGACTATCAAACGAGCAATAGTATTTCTTTATTGTATTGTAGTATCTTCTTCTTCTGTTTTAATTTCCTTTTCTCCTCTTTCCAATGCTATTTCCTTATTCCCTTTTTCCACAAATATCGGTAGGTTTACATTCTTAAAGGTTAGTGGCAGAGAGGTTTCAATCCTTATTCTCTTTCCTGTTATTGGGTGTTGTAGTTGTAGGGAGGTACAGTATAGTTTTAAATAGTTTTCTGATATTTGTCTTGCTCCAAAACGGTGATCGCCTATTACAGGATTACCAATGCTACTTAGGATAAAGCGTGTTTGAAATTCAAAATAGGTATGTGGTGTTACTAGAATATGAGTGAAGGTTTCAAAGTTTTCTATCGTTGTATATTGAACTACGCATAGCTGAGCTCCTACTGCATCTTGCTTTTCTACAAATATTCTATTCTTTGTGCCTGCTTTAAGCCAAACGTTTAATTTGTCGTTCTTGTGTTTAGGTTTGCCTGCAATTAGTGCGTGATATTCTTTTTTTGCTTGTGGGAATGTTCTTTTTAGTACTAGCTGTGCTTGTTTTGATTTGGCAAATAAACATACACCTGCTTCGTCGTCTTCTGGCGTTTCAATAACAAAGAGGTTTTGCCTTATTCCCCACTTCCTTCTAACATAGCTTTTGGTTAGGGCATAAAGGGATTTAGTCTTTTCATTTGGTTTTGCATCAACATGAACTCCTGCGGCTTTCAAAACAACTATTATATCTTCATCTTCAAAAAGAATTGGAACATCTGTTTTCTCTCTTGCTATGTGTTTCCCTCCTGAATATTTTGAATATTCTATTTCTTCTCCTTTGCTTATTATTAGCTCTGGGCTTTTTGTAATTGCTCCCCTATAGGCTATGCAACCATAAATTATCATTTTCTTTGCCTTCGAGATGGACACTTCAGGGAAGGTTTCCAAAACTAAATTAAGTAGTGATACATTGTCTTTTGCGGTAATCTTCATTAATTATTTCTTCTTATAGTTTGCAAAAGTACATTTTTTATTTTAATTTCGCAGTTCATTTCAAATATTGAATAACTATGTCGATCTCAATTTCCAATCTTACAAAAATATATGGTCAGCAAAAAGCCTTGGATAATGTCTCTTTAGAAATCAATAAAGGAGAGATTGTTGGGCTCTTGGGTCCTAATGGTGCAGGGAAAAGTACTATGATGAAAATCATTACTTGTTTTATCCCTCCAACCCAGGGTAGTGTTAGCGTTTGTGGCTATAATATCTTTGATGACTCAATTGAGGTTAGAAAGAAAATAGGCTATCTTCCAGAGCATAATCCTTTATATCTTGATATGTATGTTAGGGAGTTTCTTCTTTTTATTGCAGGTATTCATAATTTAGGCAAAGAAAAGAAAGAAAGAACAGAATATATGATTGAGCTTACTGGCTTAACTAAAGAAGTAAATAAGAAGATTGGTGCTCTTTCAAAAGGATATCGACAAAGGGTTGGTATTGCTCAGGCTATGATTCATGACCCAGAGGTTCTTATTCTTGATGAGCCTACTTCAGGACTTGACCCTAATCAATTAATTGAGGTTAGAGAGCTAATTAAGAATGCAGGAAAAGATAAGACTGTCCTTCTTTCAACCCACATTATGCAAGAAGTCGAGGCAGTTTGTGACAGAACAATAATTATTAATAATGGCCTTGTGGTTGCAGATGACAACACTCAACACTTAATTGCAGATCAAAGTTTAGAAACAATATTTAGAAAGATAACTAAGAATCTTTAAGGATGAAATGAAGAAATCTATTAGACTTATATTATTCTTGTTCTTTATACTGCTAAACTTTGAATCTTTCTCGCAGTTTGTAAGGCTGGAGAACTATCCTTTTATCAGCTATGAGGACAATAAGATTGAGTTCTTTGGTAGTTCAGAAAAAAGGTTTGATACTTTGTTTGAAAAGCTAAAACAAACAATTGCATTAGGAACAGATCAAGTTAGGGTTCTCCATATTGGAGATAAACATATTACGGATGATGTTTTCACTGCTCAAATCTATCATAATCTTTCCTTAACCCTTTGTGGACTTGAAAGCCGTAGGGGTATGCTTTGGGATGAGATAACAAATGTTAAAGCAAAGAAAGAATTGGAATATGAGATTGCTGACTACGATAAGAAAGAAGACATATTATGTAAGAAGTTTAGATTATATCATAGTCCCCTTAATGATTCCATTAGTATTTACATCAAAGACATTGAAACATCATATAAATCAATTTATTTTGAAGATAAGGGTTATACATTATTTGAAATAACAACACCAATAAACAAAGTTAGTTTGAGTATTATAAATAAATCAAGTGATAACTTTATTGTTTACGGACATTATTTGGAGTCAAAGAATGCAGGCTTTATTTACGATATTATTTCAGAAAACAGCATAAACACAGACCAGAGTATTTTTAATGCAAACATACTGCCAAGGCTAAAGACAATGAGTTTTGATATGGTTGTTATTTCATTAGGAGCAACATCTGCCTACAGCCCTGCTTATTTACCTGAGAGTTTTAAGCATGAGTTGAAAGAATTGTTAAAAAGGATAAGGACAAATAACCCAAATGTTCCAATCCTATTAATAACGCCATTCGATTATTACGTAAACAGCAAGCCAAATCCAAGGTTAGAACTAACAACAGAGGATTTGATAGAGGTTGCCAAAACCTCAAACTGTGCTATCTGGAATTTTTATAAGATTATGGGTTCAAAAGGATCTTCCGACAACTGGAGTAGAAATGGCCTTATGGATAATAGGAAAACAAGCTTAACAAATAGAGGTTCGGTCTTGCAAGGAGAATTATACTACAATGCGTTGTGGCAATCTTTTGAGAACTATATAGG